>NZ_CP012600.1:620550-930731 GCF_001278705.1 Bacillus gobiensis | reverse complement strand
GACCTCAGTGTGCGGGGCATTCATGCCGCTTTCAAACTCATGATAATAGCCTCGTACCGCTTCCCAATATTGAGAAAGAGATTCTACTCCATGTACATTCATTTCCGGCTTGCGATCCGTCCCTTCCAACGCATAATAAAGAGAAGTCGCACTTGGCTGCGAAGTCATACCCGACATTGAGCTGACAGCGACATCGACGATATCAACACCCGCTTCAATCGCTTTAGAATACGTGAAAACTCCATTTCCGCTCGTATCGTGCGTATGTAGATGCACAGGGATATCGACGGTATGTTTTAAGGCAGACACAAGCTCATAGGCAGCCTGTGGCTTTAAGAGACCTGCCATATCTTTGATTCCTAAAATATGAGCACCTGCAGATTCAAGCTCTTTTGCTAATGTCGTGTAATAATCCAAATTGTATTTTGGCCTGGAAGGGTCCATTATGTCTCCGGTGTAGCAGATTGCCGCTTCCGCAATTTTCCCGGTATTGCGCACCGCATCAATTGCAAGCGTCATGCCTTTTACCCAGTTCAAGCTGTCAAAAATTCGGAATACATCGATCCCTGCATGTGCGGATTCAGATACGAAGCGCTCAATCACATTGTCTGGGTAGTTTTTGTACCCAACTGCGTTAGACGACCTGAGAAGCATTTGGAAAAGTGTATTCGGAATTTCTTTGCGTAATTCTCTTAAACGATCCCACGGATTTTCTTTTAAGAACCGATAGGAAACGTCAAATGTGGCTCCTCCCCACATTTCCATACTAAAAAGCTCTGGCCACACAGATGCTGTCGGTGCCGCAATTTTTTTCAGGTCATTCGTTCTTACCCGGGTAGCCAATAGAGATTGATGAGCATCTCTAAAAGTGGTATCAGTTAAAAGCACGGAAGGCTGATCTTTAATCCACTTCACAAGCCCTTCCGCACCTTCGCGATCAAGGATTTGCTTCGTGCCATCAATGATTTGGCCATTTTGCAAAGTTTTTTGCAATTTTGGCTTTTCAAACATCGGTTTTTTGGCTTTGCCTATGCCGGGAAAACCATTGACAGTAACATTACCAATATAGTTCAGCATTTTCGTTCCACGGTCTTTTTGAACAGGGAATTCGAATAATTCTGGAGTCATGTCAATAAATGATGTATCGTATTGTCCGCTCAAAAACATTTCATGTTTTACAACATTTTGAAGAAACGGGATATTTGTTTTGATTCCCCTGATACGAAACTCTTTTAAGTTACGTACCATCTTCTGCGCTGCTTGTTCAAAGGTCAGTGCCCACGTGGATACTTTTACAAGTAGTGAATCATAGTACGGTGTAATAACCGCTCCTTGAAAACTGTTTCCTGTATCAAGCCGGACTCCAAATCCTCCTCCGGATCGATAGGCCATAATTTTGCCTGTATCCGGCATAAACCCATTCAGCGGATCTTCTGTTGTTACCCTTGATTGAATCGCGTATCCATGAGTAAACACTTTACTTTGGTCAGGAATGCCAATTCTCTTACCATGCAACTCTAAACCTTCAGCCACTAGAATTTGAGTTTGCACTATGTCTACACCTGTAATCATTTCTGTAATTGTATGCTCTACTTGAACTCGCGGATTCACTTCAATGAAATAGAAGCTATCGCCTGACACTAAAAACTCTACAGTACCCGCATTGATATAATTTACGTTTTTCGCTAGGTCCACAGCTGCTTGGCAAATTTCATCTCTTAGATTTTCTGAAATCGAAAGACTCGGAGCCACCTCAATTACTTTTTGGTGCCGCCTCTGCACAGAACAGTCACGTTCATACAAATGGACAACGTTACCTTTTTCATCACCGATGACTTGAACCTCAATATGCTTTGGATTTTCGATGAGCTTCTCTACGTAAACCTCATCATTTCCAAAAGCGGCTTTTGCCTCGGATTTAGCTCTGTCATAAGATTCTTCAAGCTCTTCTTTTGTTCTGACGATTCTCATACCTCGTCCGCCGCCTCCGAGGGAAGCTTTGATAATGAATGGATAACCATGTGAATCGGCAAACTGCAACACATCATCAATTGAATCAACAGGACCGTCGCTGCCTGGAATAACAGGAATACCGGCATTCTCAGCTTGTGTCCTGGCCTTTACTTTATCACCGAACATATCCAAATGGCTTGAAGAAGGACCAATAAATTTAATACCCTCTTCCTCACATCGTCTAGCAAATTGGACATTTTCAGATAAAAAACCGTAGCCAGGATGGATCGCATCGACATGATTTCGTTTGGCAATTTCGATAATTCCCTCTATATCAAGATAAGCATCGATCGGTTTTTTTCCTTCACCTACCAGGTACGCCTCATCTGCCTTATAGCGATGATAAGAACCGGAGTCTTCTTTCGAATAAATGGCAACTGTCCGAATATTCAGCTCGGTACAAGCCCGAAATACACGGATGGCAATTTCGCCTCTGTTTGCAACTAATACTTTTTTAATTTTTTGTTGTGACATTTTCATCTCCCCTTGCGAAGCAATTTCGATATGTACTTTATTCTAAATGAAGATCGATTTTCTGTACACAACATATTATGGCAGATTTTCTGATCAAGAAAAGTCCCTTGACATATAAGGGACTTTTGATCGAAAAAAATAATTATTGTGCATTTTCATATCGAAATCGATCTCTTGATTGTTTTTTTTCAATCATTTCCTTATGAATCGGTGCCTTTTTCTTATTCTTCTCAAAGTATTGCGTAAACATACTGATATTAACAAGAATACCAGAACTAATTAAAAGGAGCAAAAGCGAGCTGCCGCCGTAGCTGATAAAGGGAAGCGTGACTCCGGTAACAGGAATCAGGCCGCAGACTCCTCCCAGATTTATAAAAGATTGAATCGCGATCATGCTTGAAATTCCGATCGCGAGCAGGCTGCCAAACGGATCCTGGCATTTTCTAGCGATATAAAACCCTTTTAAAACAACAAAAGCAAGCAGAAAAATGACAAATAGAACGCCAAATATCCCAAGCTCCTCAGCAATGATTGCCATGATAAAGTCTGTATGTGCTTCGGGAAGAAATCCATATTTTTGGACACTTTCTCCAAGACCTAGACCAAACAATCCTCCAGAACCAATCGCTAAATAGGAATTAACGACCTGAAGTCCAGACGAATCAGCATAGCGAAACGGATTTTGAAAGCTTTCAATCCTGCTTAGCCGATACCCGGTTAAAATATTATCCAAGTTAAAAAATATAACCGGACTAATAAGAAGAATGACAAGTCCACTAAGCATGACAAGCTTAAACAGACCTTTACCGCTTAATCCTGAGCAAAGGATCATAGACATTGCGATCGTGCCGATAATTACGGCTGTACCGAAATCGGGTTGAACCGCAACAAGCGTACAAATCACAACTGTTACGATCGCCGGAGGGGCGATGCCTGTACCAAGCTGATCAATGTATGACTGTTTTTTGCTGTACACGTAAGACAAGTAAATAATGAGCGAGAGCTTAACAAATTCTCCCGGCTGCACTTGAAAACCAAACAATTGAAACCAGCTTTTTGCCCCGCCGGCTGTGTGGCCGAAAACGAACAAAAGAAATAAAAACATGATCGATCCAAGCAGCAAAAACTTTTGAAATGCCTTATTAGCAAGCGCTTTGTAAGGAAATATCGCCATAATTGTAAACAGGAAAAAACCGGCGGCAAGAAATATTGCCTGACGTTTAAAGAAAAAATCACTCTCAAAGTTAAAACGCGACACAGCCGATATCATACTGGAGCTATATACCATGATCAGCCCAAAACCGCACAGCAGTATAATCGCAAATATTAACGGATAATCAAACGATTTAAACATTTTTTTCAGCATTGCAATCCTCATCCTTATGAAAAAGTAGAACCTAAACATTTTTTTAATCGTAGCCAATACGTCCTATTGTACTACACTTTCTTCATTTCCTCTAAGAATCCTCTACATTTTTAATGAAATTAAAATGTTCAGAAATAAAAAAAAACCCAAACATGACTTTTGTTTGAGTTTACCCATTATTTTTTACAAATGCTTCGTGCAATGTTGACAGCTCTCGTTCCAGTTTGCCAAGCAGCTCTTTTCCTTCAGCTTCAGCGACAAGACCGAGCCTGACGGCAAAGTCGATTTCTCTTGATAGTCCAAACATTTGTGTATCTAAAACCTCTTCGTAAAGAGGACACTGAGGCATTGTTAAGTTGTCCATTTGTACTTGAATGAGTTTTAATATTTTATCAGCATCAATCTTTAACAGAGCAAGTGCCTTTTCTTGATGATTAACCAATATTTCCGACACCAAATTGATCCCTCCGTTCCCGAACGATTACCTTTATCCTTCTCCTTATGATAAGGGTTATCTCGTAAAATTGCAAGATTTTTTGTGGCTCAGGAAACCTATCAGAGATTGATTTCTATTGAAAAAGAAACGAATTATCCAGGCTGACAATGTGACAATCTTCCGAATCGATATTATAATTTTACGTGAGAAGGGGAGTGTTTACTTGAGTGTTATCAGTATGAAGGGAAATATTAAGTATGCGATTACATTAGATCCAGGGGTTTGGATCTTTGATGATCGCAAGTTTTTATTCAACCAGGATCTCGTCACTAAAAAACCGGCAATAGACTCTGAGATTGAGGCAATTGATCAGGAAAGACAGATTCGCGAAGGAAACATTTTGCCTCCTACACTTCAGAGTGAAAAAAAATATAAAAAACAAAAAATGCTGGAAGGAACATTCGCGATTTATTTTGAACCCTTTTTAAACAATGCGGAGCCAAATCCTACAGCGACCACGTGTATTTTTCATTCAGTGGACGGCAAACATTCGTTTTCGCTTGAAGAGGCGGGAAAGCTTCTCTTTTGCTTTTGCAAAAACGGAAAACCGCTTAGAAAAGGCGGACCGATTCATGTTTATTCTGCAGATGGGATAGAACCAATTACAAACGTTACTGAAATCGTTATCATTTAAAGTCAAAAACCGGCCGCAAAAAATAATGCAGCCGGTTTTCCAATATATCAGAGCAAATCGGCTGCCAATCGGGCAAGGCCAGATCTCTCTCCTTTTATCAATTTCACATTTCCTGATATTTTTTGGTCTTTAAACTTCTCAACCACATAGGTTAACCCATTATTTTGAGCATCGAGGTACGGATGGTCAATTTGGTCAGGATCTCCCATTAAAACAATTTTGCTTCCTTCTCCGACTCTAGTCAAAATCGTTTTCACTTCATGTTTTGTCAGGTTTTGCGCTTCATCAATGATAATCATTTGATCAGGGATGCTTCTGCCCCTGATATAGGTAAGCGCTTCTACCTGTATCGACCCCATTCCGGCCAGAATCGCATCAAGTTCACCTGGTTTCTTAGTGTTAAACAAATATTCAAGATTATCGAATATTGGCTGAATCCAAGGTCTAAGCTTTTCTTCTTTTTCTCCCGGCAAATAACCGATATCCTTGCCGACAGGAACAATCGGCCTGGCAACAAGAAGTTTCTTAAACTGGCCAAGATCCTCTGTTTGAAGCAGTCCTGCAGCTAGAGCAAGCAGGGTTTTCCCGGTTCCTGCCTTCCCTATAAGCGTAACTAACGGCAAATCCTTTCGAAGCAGAAGTTCCAACGCCATTTTTTGCTGCACATTTCTTGGTTTAATCCCCCACACATGCTCACCGTCAAAAACGAGCCGCTTGATTGAATTTACATCCTTATCTACAATGCCCACAGCGGATGCCGAACTTCCAAGCGAGTCCTTCATTATTACAAATTGGTTTGGAAATAATTGCGGGCTGTTTATTTCTTTCAGCGGGAGCTCGTTTTTTTCATAAAATACGTTTAATTGTTCGGGGTTTATGTAAAAATCTGAAAATCCTTTATATAATTCATCATTATCTACCACACGATCATTTAAGAAATCCTCAGCAATTAATCCAATAGCGTCAGCCTTAACTCTCACAAGCACATCCTTGCTGACGAGAATAACGGGGCGCCCTTCTTTCTTTGTCTGTTCTTCCAGGCTTAAATTTTTAGCAACCGCCAGAATTCGATTGTCGTTTGTTTTTTCAACAAATATTGCTTGAAGCTGATGAAATGACCGATGATTTAATTCGATTCTCAATGTTCCCTTGTTATCCAAGGGCACTCCTTCATGAAGTTTGCCATTCAATCTGAGATTGTCGATCATTTTAGATACTTGTCTTGCATTCCTCCCAATTTCGTCCATGTACCGCTTTTTCGAATCTACTTCTTCTAGAACAACAGCTGGAATGACTACTTCATTTTCTTCAAAAGAAAAGATCGAATTTGGATCCTGCAAAAGCACATTTGTATCTAACACATAAATTTTACTCAGGTCTGTTCCCTCCTGCTCCAATAGACTGGTTCATACTGGCACTCATAACTTAAAAAGCGAATTAACCATGCTAAAATATATGTTTTCCTGAATAAAGATAGAAGGTTAACTCAACAATAATATAACGAAAGGAATTTAAGGAGGCAAATAATATCATGCGTTTTTCACTATATTTTTTACTTTCCGCGTTGTTTTGTCTGACATCCTGCGGCTATCAGCCAAATGTTGAAAACGAATCGATCCGCGATGATGATTCAAAACCCATCAAAGTAGAAAATTCTTCTCCGGATCAGCCTGACCGTAAAAACGGGGCGGCAATTGCGCAGCATCTTGTAGAAGTGACAGAAAGCATGCCTGATGTAAAAGACGCAACAGCTGTTGTGCTTGGGCCATATGCTGTAGTCGGAATTGACGTTAAGGATGATTTGGAAAGAAGCGAAGCCGAGTCAGTAAAATATACTGTAGCTCAAGGTTTAAAGGACGATCGCTACGGAGCAAATGCAGTGGTTGTTGCTGATCCAGACACGGTCGCCAGGCTGCGGGAAATGTCAAGAGACATTCAAGCCGGCCGTCCCGTCAGTGGAATTATGGACGAGCTTGCGGCAATTGTCGGCAGGGTCCTTCCTGAAGTGCCGAATGATATGATAGACAATCAAGAAGAGGAACCGACAAAAGATAATAACGATCAGCTGAACAACAAACAAGAACAAGAGCTTGATAAAGAACAAAACGATCAATCTAATAAAGCGAAAAATAATTAATGAAATTTATAAAGCTTATTGGGGAAATAAGCTTTTTTTCATGTGCAGTAGCTTGCCCATCAATGAATTACTTGGCAAAACATGATATAATTTTAAAGAGAAATACCTTCTTCTAAAGAGGTGAGTTAATGAGAGTCAAATGTTCATTGTGTGATAAAAATGAACTGATAAATGATGAATCCCCTGTAGCCAAACGCCTTCGCAACCGGCCCATTCATACATATTTATGTCAGGATTGCCATGACAGAATTACAAATAAAACGAAAGAACGTTTGAGCACCGGCCGCTTCTCACTTTATAAGGACAGAGAAGAAAAAGGGCAGTTATAGCTGAGAAAAGAAAAAGCCGTACGCGTAAAAATACGCATACGGCTTTTTAAGATGCTTGCTCCTTTTGGGCGCGGCGCAAGCGGACTTTATAGATAATTAAAATTCCCGCTGCAACAACTAAGCCTTCACCAACCGGAAGGAAGATGCCGAAAAAAGTAAGGACCGTACAGCCTCCTGCCAAAAAGGTGTAGATTACAACCGATTGTAATAACGGGAGCTTTTTTGCAAAGCCAAGCTTATATACCACGACGGACAATGCAAGTATTGTCACATACAATAACCACATGCCTGTTTCCGGAAATTGATCCACTTGATAAAGCGATGCGAAAAAAGATAATCGGTCACTTACTTCATTCGGCAAAAGATCCCCTCCCCTAATTAGGAACTCTTTTTACTTATTTAACCCGTTGTAAAGCAATAAGACCTTCTTCACAGCTTCCAATTCCAAAAAAGTTGTTAGATGCTGATAACTTAGTTCATTGCAACCTTAGGACTTTTCTGCGAGCTTTTTCTTTTTAGCTGCTTTTTCCCGCTCATTTTTCCCGAGAATTTTTTTCCTTAACCGAATGGATTCCGGAGTGACTTCACAATATTCATCGTCATTTAAATACTCCAAAGACTCTTCAAGCGACATAATTCTCGGTTTTTTCATTCCGGTGGTTTGCTCTTTCGTTGCGGAACGAATATTCGTCTGTTGTTTAACTTTCGTTACGTTTACGACTAAATCATTTTCACGATTGTGTTCACCGACTATCATGCCTTCGTATACTTCTGTTGTGGGCTCCACAAAAATTGTTCCGCGATCTTCAATCCCTTGGATCGCATAGGCAGATGCTTTGCCGTGTTCCATACTGACCAAAACGCCCTGTCTGCGTCCGCCGACTTGGCCTGATTGCATCGGCTGGTAGCTGTCAAACGTATGGTTCAGTATGCCGTACCCTCTTGTGAGCGATAAAAATTCCGTTGAATATCCAATTAAACCACGGGATGGCACGAGGAAAATAAGGCGAACCTGGCCGTTTCCGTTATTAATCATATCACTCATTTCGCCTTTTCTTGCCCCGATTGATTCCATAACAGCACCGGTATAATCTTCAGGAACATCAATTTGTACACGTTCCACCGGTTCCGAGCGAACACCATCAATTTCTTTAACAATAACCTCAGGCTTAGAAACTTGAAGCTCATAACCTTCTCGCCTCATGTTTTCAATAAGGATCGATAAATGCAATTCTCCTCTTCCGGAAACGATCCATGCATCTGGAGAAGATGTCGGATCTACTCTTAAGCTGACATCTGTCTGAAGCTGCTGATTCAGGCGTTCTTCGATTTTTCTTGACGTAACATATTTTCCTTCCCGTCCTGCAAACGGGCTGTTATTCACGAGGAATGTCATTTGAAGCGTAGGCTCGTCAATCCGCAAAATCGGCAATGCCTCCTGATGCTCTATCGGGCAGACCGTTTCACCTACGTTAATATCCTCCATACCGGATACCGCGACTAAATCGCCTGCTTTTGCTTCTTCAATCTCTACTCGCTTTAAGCCTTGGAAGCCAAAAATTTTAGTCACGCGAAATGGCTTGGCTGTTCCGTCAAGCTTCATTAAAGCAACCTGCTGGCCGACTTTCATCGTCCCTCTAAAAACACGTCCGATACCGATTCGGCCGACATAATCGTTGTAATCAAGCAATGCAACTTGAAATTGCAGCGGTTCTTCCTGATTGTCGATCGGACAAGGAATGTTTTCAACAATAGATTCAAATAATGACTCCATGTTTTCATCCTGCTGCTTCGGATCTGTGCTTGCTGTTCCGTTTATAGCAGAAGCATAAACGACAGGAAATTCAAGCTGCTCTTCTGTCGCATCCAGCTCAATAAAGAGATCGATGACTTCATCGACAACTTCTTCGGGCCTTGCAAAGTCACGGTCAATTTTATTGACTACTACGATTGGATTTAATTTTTGTTCAAGAGCTTTTTTAAGAACAAACCTGGTTTGCGGCATACAGCCTTCATAGGCATCCACGACTAAAAGGACGCCATCCACCATTTTCATGATCCGTTCGACTTCTCCTCCAAAGTCCGCGTGACCTGGAGTATCCAAAATATTAATACGGGTATCTTTATAATTAATCGCAGTGTTTTTCGCTAATATAGTGATTCCGCGCTCACGTTCCAAGTCATTGGAATCCATTGCACGTTCGGCAACTTGTTCATTCGCTCTGAACGTACCTGCCTGATGCAAAAGCTGGTCAACCAGAGTCGTTTTCCCATGGTCAACGTGAGCAATAATAGCGATATTGCGAAGATCTTTTCGAAGTTTCACTTTTTCATCTCCTAATTTTTAAATAGCCTTTGATATTATATCATATCTCTACTTTAAAAGATGTACGTTTTTATGTAAACTTATCTTATAAAAGCAAAAGGGATGGTTTTATGAAGCAAATCAAATGGAAATTATTATTGTTAGCGCTCGCAGCTGTCATGAGCATGATGATGTGTGGAGTCGCCGTGGGGCTGAAAAGCTCTCTCGGTATTATCGGAAGCCTGGTTCTGCTCTTTTTCGTCATGGGATTCGGGTTTACGTTAAAACGAAAAATGCGGCAGCGGGGAGAATTAGACTGATTTTAGACCCATTCAGCGGAAGTTTTCGAAAAGAAAATTTCATCACGCCTGAACTTAGCCCTATGCCTACCCCTTGTTGGGGGTCATTACAGCTTGGTAAAAGCTCGGCGTATGCCAAGCTTTTTTATTTTTTCTCCGCCAAGTATTCTTCAAGAATGGTTCGGTGTACTGCCGGGTTTCCGGCAAGAACACTATTCGTACTTAAAAAATTTAACGCCTCGCCATCAACTGTTGTATAAATTCCGCCAACCTCATCGAGCAATATGCACCCTCCGGCAAAATCCCACGGCGAGAGCCTCATTGTCACGTAAGCATCCATTCTGCCTGCAGCCACATACGCGAGCTCAAGAGCAGCGGAGCCATATGACCTTGTCCCCCTTACCCTTTTTACCAACGGAGCAAGCACTTCGGGATCGATTCGCCTGTTTTCAGTAATCCATGTCGCATTGATGCCGAGTATTGTTTCTTCAACCGACACAGGCTTTAGCGGATCCAATGGAGTATCATTCATATATGCTCCCTGTCCGCTCGCAGCATGGTAAAGCTCGTCCGATATCACATCATATACCAAACCAATTTTCCCTTTTCCATTCTCCAGTATACCGATCGAGATAGCAAAATTACGATTTTGATGGACAAAATTCACCGTTCCATCAATCGGATCGATTATCCAGACAATGCCCTCAAGTGATTGCAGCTCATCTCCTTGTCCTTCTTCACCTAAAATGGAGTGGGTTGAAAAATCCTTGCGAATCTTTTCAATAAAAAAAAGTTCGGTCTCTTTGTCAATATTCGTAACTAAATCGTTTGGATTTGATTTTGTTTCAATTTTTAATTCATTATTTAATGCATTTCTTACTCTTTGTCCTGCTTCTTTGATCGCTTGTTGTGCATATTGGTAGATCTCAGGCCAATTTGTCATCAGATTTCCTCTTTTCTATGTTACGTTTTCCTTTACATAAGGATACTGATAAAACCTCCCAGGATGCAAGCGATACACATATTACCCGCTGCAAGGAAAAACGAACCCTTTAAAACCGGTTCGCTTTTTTTCCACTTTATGCGTTAAGCCTGATCCATTCTTTTCTTAAACGTTCAAGTTTTCGTTTGCTGTATTCAATTTGCTCTTCATCCTGCTTCTGTAACGCTTCAAAAAGTGTGGCAAGCTCATAGTCTACCTCTAATCTCCAAACGGCTACACGGTTGCTTTTAATTTCTTTTTGGCCATGCTTGACGATTTGTTTCAATGCCTTTCGCCCCTTCCCGAGATTTGACTCATGCACACTGCTGAATTAACCTTATGTTTATTATCCAATTTCTTTATATATTCTATGAATGCGAATTGCAACTGTAACGCCAATCGTAAAATTGTGTGTTCACCTATCTCTTATATACCACTATTTTTAACAATATAAACTCAACAAGTTTTCTCTCATAAATAATGATTAAAAGTTGTGTTACAATAATGCCTGTAAAAGGAGGTAACCAATGTCTCAGCTAAAATTCACGAAAAAAGACTTTGATACATTTAAGATTGATGGCCTCGATGCCCGGATGGATGTTCTGAAAGAAACGGTCCGGCCAAAGCTCGAAAATCTAGGGGAATACTTTGCGCCTATCCTTCAAGGATTAACAAACGATGAAATGTATGTACATGTGGCAAAACACGCAAGAAGATCAGTCAACCCGCCAGAAGACAGCTGGGTGGCGTTTTCGAATAGCAAAAGAGGATATAAAAAGCTTCCTCATTTCCAAATTGGGCTATGGAAAACCCATGTATTTGTTTGGTTTGCACTGATTTACGAATCTCCTCTTAAAAAAGAGTACGGTGGTTTATTTGAAGATCACCTTCAGGATATATCACAGCACATTCCTGAAAACTTCGTCTGGTCGGCTGACCATACGAAACCGGATACCAGCCCTCACAGAGAATTGTCATCCGAACAGCTCAAAACTTTGATGGAAAGGCTCCAAACGATAAAAAAAGCGGAGCTGCTATGCGGCATTACCATCCCAAAAGAAGATGTCATGAAGATGAATAACCGAGAATTTTTATCGGCGATTGAGGAAGCATTCACGGAAGTCTCTTACCTTTACCGCCTGCTGCAAAAAGAAATTCAAAAAACAAGCTGATGTTGTCAGCTTGTTTTTAATTCATCTGAATTCGATTTTCTCTTTCATCAATGGCCTTTTTTACAACATGGTAAGAAGAATAGCCGCTTGATTGTTCAAATTCCTTATATAGTGTTTTTTCTTCAGATTTGCTTGGGACGATTTTTTTAAATTTTTTGTATGCGTCCATGAATGCTTCCCGAGTTATCCCTTTTTCATAAGCCTGTTCAACGCACTGGAAAAATTGGATTACGTCAAGTGTTTCTTCCGTTTTCCAATCATAATTCATCGGATAGGAATAATCCATTTCAGTTCACTCCTTTTACAGCTGTACATTATAAGGTTTCTTTATTTCTCATTTTTTATCCTGCGCTTTGGATTCTGGAGAAGCCAGTGTTAACAGCCTCCGAAAAACAGCAGGATAAATGAATGAAACTTCACCTTTTTAGCGAATATTACATTGCCCCATTATGCTTTTTCATTTAAATGATACGATCATCTTTACATTCTTACAAGAACATAATATAATTCTTTTGTTTTACCCCGCTTTAAAGGAAAGAACAGATAGAGATATACTTCCCCGTAAAAGCTAGGGGCGGTTCGCCTAACAATCAGATAAATGAACGAAAGCTAAACATAAAGGCTATTCTTAATTTAAATCGCAGCTGATTTGAAGGGATACCATACAATATGTAACGAATTCTCCATAGAAATGAAGGTGGGAAAATAAATTGTCGCAACAAGATACGCCCTTGTATGACGGGCTGCTAAAACACGCAAATTCCAATCCGCACCAATTCCATATACCAGGGCACAAAAAAGGAAAAGGAATGGACCCTGCATTTAGATCCTTTATCGGTGAAAATGCGTTATCGATAGATTTAATTAATATTGAACCCTTGGATGACCTGCATGCGCCAAGAGGAATCATTAAAGAAGCTCAAGACCTTGCTGCAGAAGCCTTTGGGGCTGATTATACTTTTTTCTCAGTCCAAGGTACAAGCGGCGCGATAATGACGATGGTGATGACGGTTTGCGGACCGGGGGATAAAATCATTATTCCGCGGAACGTTCATAAATCTGTCATGTCTTCAATCGTATTCTCAGGAGCAATACCTGTGTTTATTCATCCGGAAATCGATAAGAAACTGGGTATCTCTCACGGAATTACTCCCGAAAGCGTAAAAAAAGCACTACAAGAACATCCTGATGCGAAAGGGCTTCTTGTAATTAATCCGACCTATTTTGGCATCGCAGCGGATTTACGTCAAATCGTAAAGCTTGCACATTCTTATTCGATTCCGGTCCTAGTTGATGAAGCACATGGCGTTCATATTCATTTCCATGACGAGCTCCCTCTTTCTGCGATGCAGGCAGGGGCCGATATGGCGGCAACGAGCGTCCATAAGCTTGGAGGATCGCTGACGCAAAGCTCTATATTAAATGTTAGAGAAGGATTGGTATCAAAAAATCGTATACAGACGATTTTAAGCATGCTGACCACCACCTCTACTTCCTATTTGCTGCTTGCCTCATTGGATACGGCAAGAAAGCAGCTTGCCATTGAAGGTGAAAAAATGATCAGCGAAACGATTAAGCTAGCTGAGAAAACCCGCTGCAGAATAAATGAAATTAGCGGAATCAACTGTATCGGAAAAGAAATTGTGCATTCCGGAGCAACCTTCAGCTATGATCCAACGAAGCTGATCATCTCTGTTAAAGATTTGGGACTTTCAGGCTATGAGGTTGAAAGAGCATTGAGAGAGTACAATATTGAGGTCGAGCTTTCTGATTTATACAATATTTTATGTATTGTTACTCCAGGTGATAGCGAAGAAAATTGCGACGCGCTCGTTCATGCCTTAACAGAGATCTCGCGTCATTCCATATCATCTGAATGCCAGCCGCACACCGACGTTATCCTTCCTGAGATCCCGGTTCTAGCTTTATCTCCGCGTGAAGCTTTTTACGCTAATACGGAAGTTATCCCTTTTAGAGAGGCCGTCGGCAGGATTATCGCAGAATTTGTAATGGTTTATCCGCCGGGAATCCCTATTTTTATTCCAGGAGAAGTCATTTCAGAGGAAAACATTTCGTATATTTACAAAAACCAAGAAGCTGGATTGCCTGTTCAAGGTCCTGAGGACAACACACTTCAGCAAATTCGTGTCATAAAAGAGCAAAAAGCTATTCTTTAAGGAGAAATAACCGCCAGACCACATGTGGTCTGGCGGTTATTCTTCATATTTTGTCGCTGTCTTCCTCTTCTACATGGCAAAAGCAATTCTTGCTGCTGGCATAAAGAACTGTCACTTTTTCGTCATCAAAATACTGAATGGTTTCATTACAATCGCTGCAAATAATCGTTCCCAACTTCAGTCCCCCGATCCGATGTTTTTTTGGAAGCGTTTTATTAATTTATCATTAGATTAATATGTTATACTTATACTGTCAATACCTAATTTCGTATAACACATTTAAAATAAATGTGTTATGAAATAATAACCCATACATAGGATGTATGGTTTTATCAATTCATTTTATTCCATATGACATGAAAGTATTTCTTGCTATTTTCGGTTTTACTTTATTTCATTGGGATTAACTAAACGATAACCATTATCTCTTAGCCCGGCTACGATAGATTCAAGCGCATCTTTTGACCAGATTCGGTCATGCATCAATAGATTAGCCCCATCTTTAAGGTAGGGGCTGTTAGTCATCACATCAGCTAATGCATCAGCTGTTTGATAATCGCTTTCCCAATCGTATCCGTAAGTCCAATTCATGAAGATCATTTTTTCATCCGCAGCCAATTTTTTGCTATTCTGCCCTGAAAAAAGCCGGCTTTTCCCCGATGATGCTTTTGATTCGTTCATTCAACTCAATAATTTCTTCCTTTTGCTTTTTTTCGGAAAGCTATTTTAAATTTTTATGCGTCATCGTATGATTGCCGATTGCAAAACCCATCTCATGGATATTCTTGAGCACTTTTTTGCTTTCGTCACTTGATAAAAAATGGACATTAACAAAAAAGACAGCCGGCGCATTCATTTTTTTTAATATTTTCGCCATTTCAAGAGCGTTTTGATCTGGAGCATCATCAATCGTAAGCAGGACGATTTTCGAATCCGCCTCTGTGCCTTTAATTGGCTGAATCGAGTAATCCTTTGAATCTACCACATATTTTTTTTCATGCTTTTTTTGATTTTTTTTACCTGATTCCTTCTCTTTTTTAGTAGCAGTCGCCTGTTACTCTTTGCTTTTTCCGTTTCATTCGATTCTTTTTTAGTTGATTGAACTTCAATTTTTTCTTTGGGGGTATCGTTGCTCTGAGGTTCGGCTGCATTGCATCCGGTAATGAATAATGACAAGAAGATCAAATAAAAAAACATGCTTCAATTTTGAAACCTCCATTGATATTGAATCGTCATTATAAGGAATGATATCAATAATTTGTCATTATGTCATAGGTAAAATTATTTTTTCAAAATCAGAATGCTCCCCATAGAAAACCGAAAAAGATATTTCCTAAGTTTGTCCATTGTTTTTCATTTATAAAGTATGATTTTCATTTTTGTAACAAATACATAACATCGCTCTAGCATTTCTGTCAGCATGCTAAAATGGTGACATTACAATTGACACATCGTTCTAATTACTTATTTTAAATCTTATAAAGAGGTGAATAGATGCCTGCCCGTATAATTTTCACCATGTTCGCACTCGTATTTATTTTGGGCGGCTGCTCAATTACTCAAGGGATACCCAGACAGAATGACAAGATTGATGAATTAGAAAATGAGCAGCTGATATTTTTTTCCGATGAAAAAAATATAGAAGAAGAAGTCGTTTATTATGATGCAATTTTGGACCTTAAGAAGCACTTTCCAGATCAAATTGGAAATATGGAGGTGTTGAAAGAAACCGACGGATGGCAGAATGAAGTGGATACAATCCCGTGCTTGATCCTCGTTAATAATGAAAAAGTTGTAGAGAAGGTAGAAGGAAGCGCAAATGAAAAAGATGAAATCTATAACCGTTTTTATGATGCTCTTGAAGCAGCGGAGTAAACTTTTTCACGAGCTAAAATGTGCGCCACAAGATATTTGTGTGTGAATGAAAAAAGACCCATGAAAATGGGTCTTTTCGTTATTTTACAATATGGACAGGCATTCCGATTGCAACTTCGGCAGCTTCCATAGTAATCTCTCCCAATGTCGGGTGAGCATGAATCGTCATTGCAATATCTTCAGCAGTCATTCCGGCTTCAATTGCAAGACCAAGCTCAGAAATCATATCTGATGCACTTGCACCAGCAACCTGTGCACCAATGACAAGTCCGTCTTCTTTACGAGTGATCAGTTTTAAGAAGCCGTCAGTGCTGTTAAGTGACAACGCACGGCCGTTAGCAGCAAATGGGAATTTGGAAGCATTCACTTCAATTCCTTCTTCTTTAGCCTGTGCTTCAGTATAACCAACTGTAGCAAGTTCAGGCTCAGAGAAGACAACCGCAGGGATTCCTAAGTAATCAATTTCTGCAGCCTCACCTGCAATCGCTTCTGCAGCAATTTTTCCTTCATAAGATGCTTTATGGGCAAGAGGCGGTCCTTCTACAATATCGCCGATTGCGAAAATATTGGAAACGCTTGTGCGCAGCTGCTTATCTGTTTTGACGATGCCTTTTTCTGTTAATTCAACACCGACTTGCTCTAAACCAAGCTCATCAGTATTCGGGCGGCGTCCCACAGTGACAAGCACATAATCTGCTTCAACCGTTTTTTCTTCGCCATTCACTTCGAAGGATACTTTTACTCCGCTTTCCGTTTCTTCAACGCCTTTTGCGAAAGCCTTCGTATGGATATCGACGTTGCCTTTTTTCTTAAGGTTACGTTTGACAAGTGAGCTCATTTGCTTTTCAAAACCTGGCAGAATCTCATCTGCACCTTCTAAAATCGTAACCTCTGTACCGAAGTTCGCATAAGCAGTACCAAGCTCGGTGCCAACGTAGCCTCCGCCGATAACAACAAGTTTTTTCGGAATTTCTTTTAAAGCCAATGCCCCGGTAGAATTAATTACGCGCTCAGAGTATTTAAAGGTCGGAAGCTCGATCGGGCGAGATCCGGTTGCGATAATGGCATTTTTGAATGTATACGTTTGAGAAGATTTATCATCCATGACCTTTAAATTATTGCTGTCGACGAAATACGCTTCACCGCTGACGATTTCAACCTTATTGCCTTTAAGCAGCCCTTGCACGCCGCTAGTAAGCTTGTTAACAACAGAACCCTTCCACTCTTGAACCTTTGAAAAGTCAACTTTTACATTCTCAGCTGAAATTCCCATGTCATCAGAATGCTGGGCATCGTGATAACGGTGTCCTGCAGAGATTAGAGCTTTTGAAGGGATACAGCCAACGTTTAGACAAACTCCGCCCAAAGTGCCTTTCTCAACAATCGTCACTTTTTGTCCTAGCTGAGCGGCACGGATCGCAGCCACATAGCCGCCAGGACCCGCACCAATAACTATAGTATCTGTCTCGATCGGAAAATCTCCAACTACCATTTAATTACGCCTCCATTAATATTAATTGTGGGTCATTAAGCAAACGCTTGATATGGTTAAGAGCGTTTTGAGCAGTCGCACCGTCAATCATACGGTGGTCAAAGCTTAGAGAGATTGCCAATACTGGTGCTGCGACAATTTCTCCGTCACGGACGATTGCTTTTTCAGCAATACGGCCAATTCCAAGAATCGCAACTTCAGGATGGTTAATGACAGGTGTAAACCATTGGCCGCCTGCAGATCCGATATTTGAAATTGTGCATGAAGCACCTTTCATTTCAGCTGGTGCAAGCTTTCCATCACGTGCTTTTACAGCAAGGCTGTTAATTTCATCTGAGATTTCAAATACAGATTTGCGATCTGCATTTTTAACAACTGGAACCAAAAGACCTTTTTCAGTATCTGCTGCAATTCCGATATTAAAGTAATGCTTCTGTACGATTTCGTCTGTTTTATCATCTAAAGATGTATTTAGTACAGGGAATTTTTTAAGAGCTGATGTAAGAGCTTTTACCACATAAGGCAGATAAGTAAGCTTAATACCTTGATCAGCTGCAACTTGTTTAAACTGTTTGCGATGCGCCACAAGCTTCGTAACATCTACTTCATCCATTAACGTCACGTGAGGAGCTGTATGTTTGGAATTTACCATCGCTTTAGCAATTGCTTTGCGAATTCCACTCATTTTCTCACGGGATTCAGGTAGTTCGCCTTCAGACACAACCGGAGCAGATTTTTGTTCTGGTGCTGCTTCCTTAGTTTCTTCAGCTGGAGCTTCAGCCTGCTGGCTGCCGCCATTTAAGAAGCTTTCAATATCTTCTTTCAATACACGGCCATTTTTTCCGGAACCATTAACCTGCCCGATATTCACATTTTTTTCACGTGCGAATTTCCGAACAGATGGCATTGCGATCACACGTTTATCAGAACCTGTGTCATCTGCCTGCGCTTGGTTTCCTGCTCCTGTAGCACCTTCAGGCTTATCAGCTGGCGCGTCTTTTTTCTCAACGTCCTGACCCGCTTCAGCAGTTGATTGAACCTGCTCTTCTGTTTTTGAGCTATCGTCAGAATCACTGCCTTTAAATTGAAGATCTTCGTAGCCCGGAGCATCGAGGGTAATGATGGTTTGTCCAACAGTTGCTACAGTTCCCTCGTCAACTTTTAATTCTAATACTTTTCCTTTTACAGGTGAAGGGATTTCTACCACTGCTTTGTCATTTTGGACTTCTGCAAGTACGTCATCCTCTTCGATCTCATCGTTTGGTTTTACGAACCATTTTACAATTTCACCTTCGTGAATACCTTCACCGATATCCGGAAGCTTAAATTCAAATGCCACTATTTACGACCTCCTAATAAAATATAGTTGTAAGTGTAAGGACGGTATACGCCTAAGACTTAAGAAAAGAAGAATCAGAAACAAATCGTTTCTGATTTTCTTTTTTTTCTGTCCTAAAGCTGCATTAAAACTCTAATACTTTTTTAGCTGTTTCAATGACATCTTTATGGTTTGGAAGCCATACACTCTCTGCTTGAGAGAAAGCAAATACAGTATCAGGCGCAGTTACGCGCAATACAGGAGCTTCAAGGCTTAAGATTGCCCGATCATTGATCTCTGCTACTACGTTAGACGCGATCCCAGCTTGTTTTTGCGCTTCCTGAACAACGACCGCGCGTCCTGTTTTTTCAACAGAAGCGATAATTGTTTCAATATCAAGCGGGCTGACAGTGCGCAAGTCAACCACTTCTACTGAATGCCCTTCTTTTTCGAGCTCTTCAGCCGCTTTTAATGATTCATGAACCATCGCACCGTAAGTAATAATTGAAAGGTCAGAACCTTCACGTTTTACTTCTGCTTTTCCAATTTCAATTGTATATTCTTCTTCAGGCACCTCTTGGCGGAATGAACGATAAAGCTTCATGTGCTCAAGAAATACAACTGGATCATTGTCGCGAATAGAAGCGATCAAAAGCCCTTTCGCATCGTAAGGAGATGAAGGAATAACAACCTTCACACCCGGCTGCTGTGCCATAAGGCCTTCCAAGCTGTCCGCGTGAAGTTCCGGCGTATGCACCCCTCCTCCGAATGGAGAGCGAATGGTCACAGGAGAATTCCAGCGACCTCCGGAACGATATCGCATTCTTGCCATTTGGCCGGAGATTGAATCCATTACTTCATATACAAATCCAAAGAACTGAATTTCCATTACCGGACGAAAGTCTTGCAAGCCAAGACCTAAAGCAAGGCCGCCGATACCAGATTCAGCAAGCGGCGTGTCAAATACGCGGTCTTCGCCAAATTCTTTTTGCAATCCTTCTGTCGCACGGAAAACGCCGCCGTTTAAACCGACATCTTCTCCAAAAACTAGAACGTTTTCGTCATTTTTCAGTTCTGTGCGTAACGCATCAGTGATTGCCTGAATCATAGTCATTTGCGCCATGGCTTACTTCGACTCCTTCTCTTTATAAATTTCCATTTGTTCTACGAGGTTTACTGGAAGCTCCTCGTACATATTAGAAATCAAATCAGTAACTTTTTGTTTCGGCTCTGCGTCAGCCTTTTTAATCGCTTCTTTGATTTCTTCTTTTGCTGCATCAATTACTTTATTTTCATCTTCCTCAGTCCATAGATCCTTGCTTTCTAAGAACTTGCGGAACCGAACCAATGGATCTTTCGCTTCCCATTCGTTTTCGATTTCCTTCGTGCGGTATTTCGTTGGATCGTCACCCGCCATTGTATGAGGGCCGTAACGGAAGCACAATGTTTCAATTAATGAAGGGCCATCTCCGTTAACTGCACGCTCACGAGCTTCACGAGTTGCGGCATAAACAGCAAGAGGATCCATTCCGTCAACTTGAACGCCTGTAATTCCAGCAGCTGCCGCTTTTTGGGCAATTGTTTCTGCAGCCGATTGTTTTTCAACCGGTGTTGAAATCGCATAGCGGTTATTTTGCACGACAAAAATCGCAGGAGCTTTATATGCGCCGGCAAAGTTAATTCCTTCATAGAAATCGCCTTGAGAGGCTCCGCCGTCTCCTGTATATGTGATAGCGACAGATTTTTTACCGCGCTTTTTAATTCCGAGAGCAACTCCTGCAGTTTGCACAAATTGTGCTCCAATGATGATTTGTGGTGACAGTGCATTCACGTCATCAGGCATTTGGTTTCCTCTGAAATGTCCTCTGGAGAATAAAAATGCTTGATAAAGCGGAAGTCCGTGCCAAATCAATTGAGGTACATCACGATACCCTGGAAGAACGAAATCTTCTTTTTCAAGGGCATAATGAGAAGCGATTTGAGATGCTTCTTGACCAGCCGTAGGGGCATAGAATCCAAGACGTCCTTGGCGGTTTAAAGAGATCGACCTCTGATCCAAAATACGTGTATACACCATACGGCGCATTAATTCTCTTAATTCATCATTTGATAAATCAGGCATTGCAGCTTCGTTAACCACTTCGCCTTTTTCATTTAAAATTTGAAACGTTTCAAACTGCTTTTTGATGGCATCAAATTGCTTCTTGCTGTCAACAACTTGATTTTTCGTTTTTGCAGCCATACTAAAGTCACCTCTTCCTTTCTTTTAGCCAGTTAATTTGACGGGTACCATTTTATATGCGTATATAGAATACCCTGAATACGCATTTACGACTCATAAAATAATATTAGCTGCCTTAAGAGAAGTCATCTAGACATCTTCTATAGGCAGATTCCGTCCGCTTATGTGAATCTGTACTATTCATGATTAAAATTTGAGTAATACAACTCACATCTTCACGCTAAGTTTACACCAAATTAAGAATGTGAGTCAATTCCTTTACATTAAGATTTTTATGCGTTTTCATTCACCGGAAGTGTTTTCATTTTTTTACAATCAGGAAAACTGAATAATCTGTTATAGTATAAAAATAGGTTCTGTATCACTTAAATGAATACAGAAAAAAAGACTGTTTGATCAGCCTTCCTTTTTCTCTTCTTTAAAACCCGCTGTTTGATAAAATTCCTTTTTGGCTTCATTATACTGATCCGTGTATTGATTAAACATTTCGCTCTCTTTAATCACATCTTCATAGGATTTGTTGATTTTATCAATTTGCTTTTCCAAATCTTCAATTGTTGCATTTTTATCTTGGGTAAGGGTATACAGTTGTTTGTCGAGGCTGGCGGCATTTAAGTATTCTTTATACAAATTCTCATACGCTCCGTATCGTTTTTCCATATATGCCCCTGCCAATTCTGCTTTTTCTTTTATTTTTTCGTCTCGAATCTTCGAAGCGGATTCCTTTGCCGAATCAAATTCCTCTTTTGCTTTCAAAATGCTTTCTCTTTCACTTTTCATGCGTTTTTCCCGCTCATCTACATTTTTCAAAGCATCCTGAGATAAAGAAACAATTTTTTCGAAGTCATCCATGCTGAGTCGCATCATTTCTTCAAACAATTTATGCTCATTTGTTTCAAGATCTTTTAGCGGTTTTTGCTCATTTTTAAAGTTCTCTTCGATTTTAACGACGTTTTCCAGGCTTCCTTTGACGTTTTCTTCAGGGCTTTTTCCAAAGCAGCCGGCTAAAAACACCCCGGAAATGCATACAGACAGCAACCCGGCAGAAAGATGTCTTACAGTCAAATTCAAACAAATCTCCCCCTATCCTGACAAATTCAACTATAAAATTTATTTTTACGTTTGACAACCGTTGAATTCTTTCAGCTGCATATCGCAAAAAGTTTATGGGATTGTCGAATTATTTAGAACGGGAAATTTTTCACTACGTGGGCATTAGACCATACATCTTATCCGCTTTTACATAGGTTATAGTAGACGCTATGCCTACTTGCAAATAGGCTGCGTAAAAAAAGGAGGTCTTTTTTATGTATGGAGGATGCTATCCAGGTTATGGGTACGGTTACGGTTACGGCCGCACATTTGCGTTAATCGTTGTTCTATTCATCCTGTTAATTATTGTCGGAGCTGCTTATTTGGGACAGTACTAAACCCATTTCAACCGGCCAGCCTATCAACCTAAAAAGGCTGGCCTCATCAATTTTATTGCATGACATAAAGGACACCCGTATAATTTACATATAAAGAAACAAATGTTTTTTTCATTTTTTTATTGCGGGAATCACAATATAGAGTAAAGCTTAGGAGTGAATTTGTTGATTACTATGGATGATATCGTTCGTGATGGTCACCTTTCTTTGCGTACTGTTGCAAAAGAAGTGGAGCTTCCTATCGGCGAAGAGGATAAAGAAATATTAATTAAAATGGCTCAATTCTTAAAAAACAGCCAAGATAAGGAGACTGCTGAAAAGTACGGACTTCGTGCAGGCGTCGGTCTTGCAGCTCCGCAAATTAATGTAAACAAACGGATGATAGCCGTTTACGCGGAGGACACAGATGGAAAAGTATATGACTATGCCTTAATCAATCCAAAAATCGTCAGCCATTCTGTGGAAAAAAGTTATTTGGCTTCGGGTGAAGGCTGTCTCTCAGTGGACAAGCCAATACCGGGCTACGTACCAAGATATACAAGAATCAGAGTAAAGGGCACATCACTGGAAGGCGAGCAGGTAGATATCAGGCTGAAAGGATTTCCGGCCATCATATTCCAGCACGAAATCGACCATTTAAACGGTGTCATGTTCTATGACCATATCAATCAGGAAAATCCCTTCCATGAGCCTGATGACGCAGTTCAGATTGAAAGATAAGTTCTGAACCCGCTACAGCTTGACACCCTCTAGTTTTTTTGCCTGATCGCAACGACTTGCAGCAAGTAAAAAAAGCAAAATACAAAAAGCAGTTAACAAGCCGGCTTCCTTGAAGCTGGCTTTTCAAATGCAGCGGGACTTGAGACTCATTTTATATTATTTTTGAATCATTTTCACGGAATATCCATTATTAACCATGTAACAATTAGGCGATTCATCATATACTTTAATTAAAGACAAAATTCCATGTCAGAGGTTTCTATAGCTCCTTCTCTCATTTCCATTCATATCCGGCTTTAGGCAAGCAGAACGGACATGCTAGTGAAAGTTAGGGAGAGCTTAAGAAAGGAGGACATTTACATGTTAAAAAAACTGCGAAAAAAATTAAAAAGGCAATGGAACGATATGTTAAGAAGAAAATCAATTGCTTAAAAGGGGCCCTTCTCCGATTCAAAGGGTCCTTTTTTTTCACTCGGCTTTCTTTATCATTTGTTTTCGAATATAATAGAGAGAACCAATTGAACAATCGGCAGTTAGGAGAGATATGAATGATTTATAAGGTGTTTTTTCAAAAAAGAGCTGACGAAGTACCTGTACGTGAAAATACAGATTCTGTGTACATCGAAGCTTCTACTGAACGTGAAGTAAGAAGATTGTTAAAAAGCCGCAACTACAACATTGAATTTATTCAAAAGGTTGAAGGAGCGTTTTTAGAATATGAAAGAAAAAATGAAAATTTTAAAGTATTGGAGTTATGACAGGAATGAAATTTGTAAAAAATGATCAGACAGCTGTATTTGCTCTCGGAGGATTGGGAGAAATCGGCAAAAATACGTATGGAGTTCAGTTTCAGGATGAAATTATCTTGATTGATGCGGGAATTAAGTTTCCTGAAGACGAGCTTCTTGGGATTGACTATGTCATTCCAGATTATACGTATTTAGTTAAGAATGAAGACAAAATTAAGGGTCTCTTTATTACCCACGGACATGAGGATCACATCGGAGGGATACCTTACTTGCTAAGGCAGGTTAATATTCCGATTTACGGCGGCAAGCTTGCAATCGGCCTGCTGCGCAACAAACTCGAAGAGCACGGCTTGCTTCGTCAGACAAAGCTACATATCATTTCCGAGGATGATATTGTAAAGTTCAGAAAAACCTCTGTTTCTTTTTTCCGAACTACCCACAGTATTCCCGATTCTTACGGCATCGTTGTAAAAACGCCGCCGGGGAACGTAGTTCATACAGGAGATTTCAAATTTGATTTTACTCCAGTAGGCGAACCTGCTAACTTGACGAAAATGGCTGAGATCGGAAAAGAAGGCGTCCTTTGTCTATTATCTGACAGTACAAACAGTGAGGTTCCTGATTTTACGATGTCAGAACGCCGAGTGGGAGAAAGCATCCACGACATTTTCCGAAAAGTGGACGGGCGTATTATATTTGCGACATTTGCTTCCAATATCCATCGACTTCAACAGGTCATTGAAGCTGCTGTATCGAAGGGGAGAAAAGTCGCAGTATTTGGACGAAGCATGGAGTCGGCTATCGAAATCGGCCAAACCCTGGGCTATATCAAATGCCCAAAAAATACGTTCATTGAAGCTAATGAAATTAATCGACTTCCGGCAAATCGTGTAACGATCCTATGTACAGGAAGCCAGGGAGAGCCTATGGCTGCCCTTTCAAGAATCGCAAACGGAACTCATAGACAGATTTCAATTATTCCTGGAGATACTGTAGTATTTTCTTCATCGCCTATCCCGGGAAACACAATTAGTGTCAGCCGGACGATAAATCAGTTGTATCGGGCAGGAGCTGAGGTTATTCACGGCTCATTGAATAATATTCATACTTCGGGCCACGGCGGGCAAGAAGAACAAAAGCTCATGCTGCGCTTGATGAAACCGAAATTCTTCGTTCCGATTCATGGTGAATACAGAATGCAGAAAATGCACATGAAGCTCGCAACCGATTGTGGAATTGCTGAAGAAAACACCTTTATTATGGATAATGGCGAGGTTTTGGCGCTTAACAGCGATGAGGCATCTGTCAGCGGAAAAATCCCTTCAGGCTCTGTCTATATTGACGGCAGCGGGATTGGCGATATCGGCAATATCGTTTTAAGAGACCGTAGAATTCTGTCCGAAGAAGGTTTAGTCATCGTTGTCGTCAGCATGAACATGAAGGAATTCAAAATATCTGCCGGCCCCGATTTAATCTCAAGAGGCTTTGTTTACATGAGAGAATCCGGCGATTTAATTAATGATGCCCAAGAGCTAATTTCTTCCCATCTGCAAAAAGTGATGGAACGAAAAACAAGCCAATGGTCCGAAATTAAAAACGAAATTACGGACACACTTGCACCATTCCTTTATGAAAAAACAAAGCGCCGTCCAATGATCCTTCCGATTATTATGGAAGTCTAACTAAAAAAACTTATTTCCTCTTTGGAAATAAGTTTTTTTTCATTTCATTTTACTGAACTGGCACAAATCGAAACTGCCTCACGTCAAATAATCCCTTTGAGGTCATTTTTATTTCCGGAATGACCGGAAGCGCCAAAAATGATAGCGTTAAAAAAGGATTATAATTTCCGTTGAAACCGAGCTTGCGCAATGACACATTCAATAGCTCCAATTGCTTGCTTACTGCATCTGCAGGCTGATCTGACAACAACCCGGAAATAGGCAATGCGAGCGTCTGTACTTCCATCCCATCTAAGCAAACCGTAATTCCCCCGCCGGTGCTTTTCAACACACTGAGCGCATGTAACATATCCTGATTGTTTGTCCCAACAGAAATGAAGTGATGGGAGTCGTGAGAGATGGTCGCCGCTATCGCACCTTTTTTCAAACCAAATCCCTTTACAATTCCGAGACCGACTTCTTTTTCAGAAGAATGCCGCTCAATCGTCGCTATTTTTAAGAGATCACGGCTTGTGTCAGCTTGAAAAAGACCATTTTGAATACTTGGTTCTTCAGTAAGCAATTTTGTTTCTAAATGGTTCGGTATGACTTCAATCACTTTCATCGGTTGATCATTTTTTAAGTGAATCTCAAGGTCTTCAGATAAGAGTGAAGGAGTCTTGACCGTATTAAGCAGCCTTTCGGGAATTTCGACAGGCTCTCTACCACCTGCTGCTGTCTCTGCTTCTATACCCTTTACGAACGTCCGTTCAATAGTAACATTCTCCACATCAGATAAAAAAACAAAATCCGCATCATAGCCCGGAGCAACTGCACCTTTGGCAGATAGTCCGTAGCACTCTGCCGCATTGAGCGACGCCATTTGGTATGCAATCAAAGGGTCTAATCCTTCTTTAATCGAGAGCCTGATTTGATGATCGACGCTCCCTTCGATCATTATTTCATCTAAATGCTTATCGTCGGTGCAGTAAAAGAACCTTCTCGCGTTTTTCGCTGTAACAGCAGGGAGAACCTGCTTCAGGTTTTTTGCAACTGATCCTTCCCTAAGCATGACGTACATCCCTCTTTTGATTCGTTCTAGTGCTTCTTCCGCAGTAGTGACTTCATGATCGGTTGTAACGGAGGCCGTCCGGTAAATATTTACAAGCTCAGGCGGAAGCCCAGCCATATGGCCGTCTATTTTTTTACCCGAGCCTTGCGCGTCTGCCAGCTTCGTGATCATGTCATCATCACATTCCTTAACAGATACATAATCCATGACTTCTGCAAGCCCAAGCACCCGAGCGGATGATGAATAAAACGGGGAAAGTTTATCAGCGGTCAGACGTGCCCCGGAAGCCTCAAATTTTGTCGCCGGCACACTAGATGGCAGCATGAAAAAAATAGAGACGGGAGCTCGTTCTGCTTCTTCCATCATAAACCGAATACCTGCTTCTCCTGAAACATTTGCGATTTCATGCGGATCCGTAATAACAGTCGTGACCCCATGTGGCAAAACTGCTTTACTGTATTCAAGAGGTGTTACCATAGAAGATTCAATATGAACATGCCCGTCAATAAATCCCGGTACCACCTTTTGCCCGCCTGCATCGATGACTTCTCTTCCTTCAAATGTTCCTAAGCCGACAATGATTCCATCTGTGACAGCTATGTCTGTATCCATCCATTCCAAGTTAAAAACATCCAAAATTTTGCCGTTTTTAATAACGAGATCTGCTATTTCAGCGTGTGAAGCAGCTTTTATTCGGTGTTTGAGTGACTCTTTATTCAATTAGGTTCCCCCGTTCTTTATGTAATTTTATCTAGGTTACCCAACTTCAAGTTTTTCGTCAATAAAAAAGGAGAAAAAATATGCCAATTGCCATATTCATGTGATAATAAGAATAATTTATGATAAGATTAAGATAGAATACTATTAAGAATCATAAAAAAAATAAGAAAACCGCAAGCGCTGGGGCACTTGCGGCGGCATTTGCATCTTGTCCTAATGACGGGATCGGCCATCCAAATCAATAGACCTCTCCCTCATTTTCCGGACAAGGGAGGTCTATTTTTTATCGTGAAATGAAAGAACAGCAATGAGAAGCGTCGCAAAAGAAATTGCAATCGTTAAACTCTCGAATACTGTCACTAGGCATCACCCCCTTTGCAAAGGGTTAGCCGACCACCCATAGAACGAATAATGCAAATGCTTGCTTATAGTATATCATGTCTCTATTCAGAACACTTGTTCGATTAGAAAAAAAGGACTAAAGTCTCATTTTTTCATGTAATTAGTTAAAAATTAAAGTTATCTTATCTGTTGCAGCATCTTTTTTTCAAATCTGTTTAGGTCTTCATCAGAGCCTATGACAATTAAGATGTCTCCATTTTGGATTACTTCAGCCGCCATAGGAGAAACGATTACTTCCTTTTCTCGTTTAATCGCAACAATGTTGATACCATAATTTGCTCTTATATCAAGATCAATCAGCGTATTCCCGTGCAATTTTTCGTTTGCAACAATTTCGACGATGCTATGTTCATCTGATAGCTCTAGATAATCTAATACACTGCTTGAAACAATTTTATGTGCGATCCGTTTTCCCATATCCCTTTCCGGGTGGACGATGAAATCGGCACCGATTTTTGAGAGTACCTTTTCATGGTAATCATTTTGTGCTTTGACTGTAATTTTGTTGACACCCAATTCCTTTAGCATAAGTGTCGTTAATATGCTAGCTTGAATATCCTCACCGATTGCTACAATGACGTGGTCAAAGTTACGGATTCCAAGATTTTTTAATACGGATTCGTTCGTTGCATTTCCGATAACTGCATGGGAGGCAATACTAGCAAATTCATTGACTTTGCTTTCGTCCATATCGATAGCCATTACCTCGACGCCTTCTTCAACGAGTGTTCTGCAGATGCTGCCTCCAAACCGCCCTAATCCAATAACAGCAAATTCTTTCTTCATATAATTTCTCCTTTTCGAAATATGAAGTGATTTAAATGTTGTTGATTTTCAAATTACTCATATGCTCTACTATTTTTAAGAAAAACTCACGAGTTAAATATCGTTCAGCTCCTCTTTCGATTTCTGCCCTGTAGTGATCTGGGGGAGCCAATTCGTTCTTTTTATCTACCACAATAAAAGTAAGACAATCATGGTAGCTTCTTCCATTAACGTTCACATCCACAAAAGCAGGTCTATATAAATTCTCAAAAACACCTTCTCTTTTATATAAATACGTCACAGCGTCTTGGGGAACTTTATAGAGAACCCCTTCTGTTACACCGTCGTCCTCTACAATATCAGCTCTTCCTCCATCTGGCAATCGTACGGTAAATCTTGTCGTATAGCCTTGAAGCATGGCTCCGCCGATTACATTTAGGAACAAATGATCCACTTTAGCCTTTTTAAACCTATCTTCATCCATACATGACCCGTAGGCAAAATAGTATATATCATCAGGCTTTTCTTTGATCATCAGGTATTCTTTCCAATTTCCGTTTTCAATTTTTGTGAATTCCAGGCATTTACTATCGTCCATCGTATACACCCAAGCTTTTTCAACGCCTGTATCAGTATATACTGTGTGCACCGCTCTCTCATAGCCTTCCTCTAACTGATCTATCGCTTCAAACTCATTCTTTCGGATACGATATAATTCTCCGTAAACTTTACTTGAAGTAGGAGTCAATGACATTACAGGATAACCTAAATCCGTGTCGTACATTTGCCCGCCTACAATCCATGCCTCATTTTTTACCAAGGCCGCATGAGATAAAAAGTGGGAATTGCTGCAATTTTTTCGTAATGTACCGTATACAAATAAAAGTTGTTCCAATGTTTCGGCCTCCCCTGCCATTCATTTTTCAGATACTAGTATTTTATCTTATGCCGAAGGATTCGAAAAGCAAATCTCGTCATGTTTTGCAATCATCCTATGATTCACTAATATTACGAAATTATTTCATTAAAACAGATACCCCCATAATTCGACCTATTTCTACTAATTGTTTGTGATGAACACAAATAAAATAAATTATTAAGAGATTGGGTGGAAATATGTTTCAATCTACTGAGATAGGAATTGATTTAGGAACAGCTAATATTCTGGTTTACAGTAAAAATAAAGGAATAATTTTAAATGAACCTTCTGTAGTTGCTGTAGACACAGAAACGAGAAATATTTTGGCCGTAGGAAATGAAGCAAAAAGTATGATCGGAAAAACCCCTGGCAAAATTGTGGCGGTACGTCCAATGAGGGACGGTGTTATAGCTGATTATGAAATGACTACGGATCTTTTAAAGCATATTATGAAAAAAGCTGGAAAAAACATCGGTTTTAATTTTAGAAAACCTAGCGTTGTTGTTTGCACACCATCAGGTTCAACGGCTGTCGAGCGAAGAGCGATCAGTGATGCAGTAAAAAACTGCGGGGCAAAGCATGTTCATTTAATTGAAGAACCGGTCGCTGCAGCTATTGGAGCTGATTTGCCTGTTGATGAACCGGTTGCTAACGTAATCGTCGATATTGGCGGCGGAACGACCGAAGTAGCTATTATTTCATTTGGAGGAATCGTGTCGTGCCACAGCATTCGAATCGGAGGGGACCAGCTCGATGAAGACATCGTCTCCTATATCCGGAAAAAATATAATCTGCTGATCGGAGAAAGAACAGCCGAGCAAGTAAAAATAGAAATCGGCTATGCGCTTATCGATCACGAGACGATGACTCTTGAAGTGAGAGGTAGAGATTTGGTTACCGGCCTGCCAAAAACGATTTCTTTGGAATCGAATGAAATTCAGGAAGCGATGAAAGAATCGCTACTGCACATTATTGAAGCGATCCGGGCAACATTAGAGGATTGTCCTCCAGAACTAAGCGGAGATATCGTTGACCGCGGTGTCATATTGACTGGTGGAGGAGCCCTGCTTAACGGCATTAAAGATTGGCTTTCGAATGAAATTGTCGTTCCAGTGCACTTGGCTCCCAACCCATTGGAATCTGTTGCAATCGGCACAGGACGTTCCCTGCAGGTCATTGACAAACTGCTAAAAGCGATTAAATAATATTGAAAAGAGCGACTCCCTCTATGATTTAGAGGGAGTTTGCTTTTGTAAATCCTATGATAGATATTGTTGTTGGTATTTGAATAAATTTTGGTCTGCAAAATAAGAAAAAGGTATTTTGTATAGGTTCGAATTACATGAATTAAGAAAACTAAGTACAACAGACTAATATCGTATCTTTAGACGATCATGTTTATTAGTTTTTATTTAGTAACCAAATAAAATTGTTGAATAACTAAATAACGAGAAAATAGGGGCAATGAAAAAAACACGAAATTAAGTCAATATGCTTCATTAATTGTGTTTTTTGGTTTTCTAGTTATTTCTTGGAGACTAGTTTTTGAGACACCCGCTTTTCTCGGGCGCTCTTATGTCTTTTTGTCCTTCATAACCTATGTGAAGGACTTTTCTCGGGCGATCTTGCGACTTTTTGTCCTTCATAACCTGTGTGAAGGACTTTTTTTGAGCGCTCATGCGTCTTTATGTCCTTCATAACCTGTGTGAAGGACTTTTCTCGGGTGCTCATGCGTTTTTTTGTCCTTCATAACCTGTGTGAAGGACTTTTCTCGAGCGCTTATTCGTCTTTTAGTCCTCCAGAATGATTAAGCAAGTTTTTCAATAACCGCTTTCGTTACAGCTGCGGTGGACTGTGGATTTTGTCCGGTAATTAAGTTCCCGCCCTCTTCATAATGTGTGTTCCAGTTTGGTGCCGCAACAAAGATGGCGCCAAGTTCACGAAGTTTACTTTCCAGCAAGAAAGGCATGTATTGATCCAATGTTGTTTCTGCTTCCTCAGAGTCGGTAAAGGCGTTGACGCGTTTTCCCGTGACGAGAGGCTGGCCGTTTGATAATGTAGCTCCAATTAACCCAGCTGGTCCGTGACAAACAGCTGCAACAATTTTATCTGCTTCATAGAAGTCACGAAGCAATTCCTGCAATTTCTGGCTTTGTGGCAGGTCGAACATTGTTCCATGACCGCCTGGCAAGAAAATCGCATCGAAACCTTCTGAAGAAACCTCATCAAGTTTCATTGTGTTTTCCAAATATTTTTTCGCCTCTAGAATTTGTTGCGGCGTGCTTTCATCAACGCTGCCCGGATCAACAGGGCCTTTCCCCCCAAGGGGACTTGCAACTGTAACCCCAAATCCTTTACTCGTAAATTCTATATAAGCTTCAGCAAACTCTGATAACCATATTCCAGTTGTTTTTCCTTCGGATATTTCCGTGTGGTTCGTGACAACCATCAATACTTTTTTTCCCCATTTCAAATCCTCCCTAAATAAATTTTTGTCTTACACATGTTAATTTTAAGCAATGGCTTAGTATAAAACAAATTACAAAAAACATGCTAATATATAAATATATTTATACATGAAGAAAGGAATCAACGTATAATGGTCGATTTTGAATGGTATCGCAGCTTTATCAGCATATTTAAACACAATTCTGTATCTGAAGCGGCAAAGGAAAGAATCATGACGCAGCCTGCCATGAGCCAGCACTTATCCTCTCTGGAAGCTGAGGTGGGAGAGCGTCTGTTTACAAGGGCTTCGCGAAAAATGATTCCTACAGAACGGGGGAAAGAGCTCTACTCTGAAATCGCACCTCTCATTGAATCATTGGAAGAAAAAACGATGCGGCTTAAAGGCATTTCTTCTCCAACAGTGCCTGTTATCAGACTCGGGTCAGCTCTTGAATTTTTTAAAGAACAAATTCTCCCGAACCTGAATACGTATACCTTTCGGATCGTGGCACAATTTGGCGTTGCTTCTGTCCTATTTGAACATTTAAAAGAAGATAAGGTCGATCTAATCGTAACTTCGAAAAAGTATCAAACTCCCGGTATTGAGCACGTAAAGCTGATGGAAGAAGAATTCGTGTTGGTGGCACCTGAAGAAACGAATGTCCCCGCCTTTACGAATCTCATTGAAATGGAACAATGGCTGTCTGGACAGAAATGGCTAAGCTACGGCTTAGAGCTTCCTATCATAAGGCGATTTTGGCGAAAACACCTAAATAAACGCCCTCTAATTAAGCCCGTTCATGTATTGCCGGATCTTCATACATTACTAAGAGCGATTGAATATGGAAATGGTATTAGTTTGATTCCGACATTTATACTGAAAGATGCGAATGATTATAAAGGCTTTAAAATCATCCTGGGAAATTTAAAAGTATCCAATGAATTATTTATTGCCTATAAAACGAAAGCGAAATTCTCACCGGAAATAAAAATGGTTATCGATGCACTGAAGAAAAACAACCAAAAACAAAATTCCGGAAAACTTGATTTTTGAAAATGGTAACAACAACGAGTTGTCTGTACCCGCTCATTTATTTTTTTGTCACAAAATCTCATACATTTCACTTCTTTTTTCCGACCGTCACTCATAACGTGAAGAGTGGATCTACTTTAAGGAGGAATAAGATACATATGGTTAAGGATATGGTAAGGCGTATCATGATCACAATTGTGTTAAGTGGAATTATTCTTGGAGGTATGAGCGTCAGTCTCGCCAATATGCAGGAATCTCCTGAAAACCGTCCTGCAAGTGCAACCAGGCCTTGAATCCTTTAAAAAAGAGAAAATCCTGTCCAGTCACCTGTTCTTTTTCTCTTTTTTAGAAATTTTTGTTATGATGGGGAGAAAAGGAGGTTAAATGATGAGTTTATTGAATGAAAATCTAGTGAAATATGCACAGCTTATCGTTGAAACAGGAGTAAATATACAAAAAGGACAGGAAGTTGTCATAAACGCTTCGAATGAAGTAGCCGAATTCGTACGCTTGATCGTCAAAGAGGCTTATAAGGCTGGAGCGAAAAACGTGACCGTCCGCTGGCAAGATGACGCTGTGTCCAGAATAAAATATGAAATGGCCCCATTTGAGGCTTTTGAAGAATATCCGGAATGGGAGGCCAAAGCAGTCGAAGCATTGGCGGAAAAAGGTGCGGCATTTATCTCCATTGTCTCATCAAGCCCTGACTTACTGGCAGGAATTGAATCAAAACGAATTGCTGCCTTTCAAAAATCTGCTGGTACAGCACTGCATAAATTCCGTACATACATCCAATCAGACAAGGTCAGCTGGACTGTTGTCGGCGCTGCTTCTGCAGGCTGGGCAAAAAAGGTTTTTCCTGACAATCCAGAAGACGAAGCAATTGCGCTGCTTTGGAATGAAATATTTAAAACGACCCGAGTTGATCAAGCTGATCCGATAGAAACGTGGAAGCAGCACGATCAAAACCTTCATGAAAAAGTGAATATTCTTAACGAAAATCGCTACCATGCCCTGCATTATAAGGCAAAAGGAACCGACTTAACGATCGAGCTTCCTGAAAAGCATCTGTGGGCTGGAGCCGGAAGCATTAACGAAAAAGGCGATCCTTTTATGGCTAATATGCCGACTGAAGAAGTATTTACATTAGCTAAGAAAGATGGAGTCAACGGAAAAGTTGCAAACACGAAGCCATTAAGCTATGGCGGAAACATTATTGACGACTTCCAGCTTACGTTTGAAAACGGAAGAATTATCGACGTACAGGCCGGTGTTGGGGAAGAGATTCTAAAAGAGCTGATTGAAACGGATGAAGGCTCTCATTACCTTGGTGAAGTTGCCCTTGTACCGCATGATTCGCCGATTTCCCAATCAGAAATCTTATTTTTCAATACCCTTTTTGATGAAAATGCGTCAAATCACCTCGCTATCGGGAGTGCCTATGCTTTCAATATAGAAGGCGGAAAGAGCATGAGCCGTGAAGAATTAGAAAAAGAAGGCGTGAACAACAGCATCACCCATGTTGACTTCATGATCGGATCAAGCGACATGGATATTGACGGAATCACAAAGGATGGAAAAAGAGAACCAATCTTCCGCAGTGGAAATTGGGCATTCTAATATAGTATGAAAAAAACCAGATCCATATAGGATTCTGGTTTTTTTGTGAAGAAAATTATGCATATAATTCTTCAAGCTTGCTTTTGACTGATTGATCTTCTAAAAACTCATCGTAGCTCATTTGTTTGTCGACAATACCTGTAGGCGTCAATTCGATAATTCTGTTGGCAACGGTATGGACAAATTGATGGTCATGAGAAGTAAACAACATAGCTCCTTTGAAGCTGATAAGACCGTTATTTAGCGCCGTAATGGATTCCAAATCAAGATGGTTGGTTGGTTCATCCAAGATAAGGATGTTGGCGCCTTTTAACATCATTTTGGAAAGCATACAGCGAACTTTCTCCCCACCGGAAAGAACATTCGATTTTTTCAATACCTCTTCCCCAGAGAAAAGCATTCTTCCTAAAAATCCTCTTAAAAAGCTTTCGCTCTGGTCATTTGGTGAATATTGGCGCAGCCAGTCAACGAGATTTAAATCGACGTTCTCAAAGTACTCGCTGTTGTCATTCGGGAAATAGGCCTGTGAGGTCGTTACTCCCCATTTATAGCTGCCGCTGTCAGGCTCAAGCTCTCCGGTCAATATTTTGAAAAGAGTGGTCGCAGCGAGTTCATTCCGGCCCGTAAACGCAATTTTATCTTCTTTGTTCATAATAAAATTGACATTATCCAATACCTTTTGTCCATCGATTGTTTTCGAAAGACCTTCTACTCTTAATACATCATTACCAATCTCTCTTTCAGGAGTAAAGTTGACATATGGATAACGGCGTGAGGAAGGCTGTATATCATCAAGCGTTATTTTATCGAGCAATTTTTTCCGTGAAGTTGCTTGTTTTGATTTCGACGCATTGGCGCTAAATCGAGCCACAAATTCTTGCAGCTGCTTAATCTGCTCCTCTTTTTTCTTATTGGCTTCCTGAGATAATTTTAAGGCAAGCTGGCTTGATTCGTACCAAAAATCATAGTTTCCGACGTACACTTTAATTTTTTGAAAATCAAGATCGGCAATATGTGTACATACTTTGTTCAAAAAATAGCGGTCATGGGATACGACAATTACCGTATTTTCAAACTGGATTAAAAATTCTTCAAGCCATTGGATTGCTTGTAAATCAAGGTGGTTGGTAGGCTCATCCAGCAAAAGGACATCCGGCTTGCCGAATAACGCTTGGGCAAGCAGCACCTTTACTTTATCAGATCCGCCAATATCGGCCATTTTCTTAGAATGAAGCTCCTCGTCTATGCCGAGTCCTTTTAATAAAACAGCCGCTTCACTCTCTGCTTCCCATCCGTTTAATTCAGCAAATTCCCCTTCAAGCTCAGCCGCACGAATCCCATCCTCATCGGAAAAATCCGGCTTCATATAGATCGCGTCTTTTTCTTTCATCACATCATAAAGGCGTTTGTGGCCCATGATAACAACGTTAAGAACCTCATGCTCTTCATATTCAAAGTGGTTCTGCTTTAACACGGCTAGGCGCTCTCCAGGACTCATATGGACTTCACCTGTTTGAGGCTCGATTTCACCAGATAGAATTTTTAGGAATGTCGATTTTCCGGCTCCATTTGCACCAATTAACCCGTAGCAATTCCCGGGGGTGAATTTAATATTTACGTCTTCAAACAGCTTGCGATCCGCAAAACGCAGGCTGACATTGTTTACAGCTATCATAATTTATTTCCTCCATTAACTAACAAGCTTCATTTAAAAAAGTATATCACGAATTACAATACATATAAATCATTGGTTATTAGAACATTACGAATAGCCCTATTCCCCAAAGGAAATAAGGCTCTGATTATTTGGTTTGCCTTAATTCATTGAAAGGAAAAAAGACAAACTGGGAGGTTCCGATAATTCGGCTTTTATCAATTAAACCGAGTCCGTTTCTTGAATCCATCGAATTCAAACGGTTATCTCCCATCACAAAATATTTCCCCTCTGGAACTTCGACAGGCCCAAAATCACCGGTTAAATGGACACCAAGCTCGTCCGCCTGGTTTTTATTTTCCGATAAATAAGGTTCCGGAATTTCTTTGCCGTTTATGACGAGACGGTCGTTTTTCATCTCGACGGTGTCACCTGGCTGCCCTATTAATCTTTTGACATAATGAACGCTGCTGTCATCTCCGTCAATAATCACAATATCTCCGCGATTCAGCGTTCCGACATAGCCAATCGTTTTATTGACAAACAGCCGTTCCCCGTCATGCAAGGTAGGATTCATGGAAGTCCCTTCTACTAAATAAGGCTCAAAGAGAAATACCCGAATAATAAGCGCTAATGCAATTGCGATAACTAAAGCCTTCGCCCACTCTATCAGTGAATTCTTTTTTTTCTTTACTTTTTCTTCTGCCAAAACTTTTCCTCCTAAACCAGATGCAAAGCTTCTTACCTATACTTTATCACATGTTTTGAAAAAGGCATAATTTCATCTTGCCTCAGCTTGAAAATTTTTCTTTGTGCTCAGGAAGAAATGAGCATTGCAAAGTAAAAAGTGCTGCAAGACAGTCTCGCAGCACTTTTTTGTTTACTATTCAGTAACTGGTTTTTTTAGAATACCCAATAGTACGGCTGTAACCAATGCGCCAATTAAAATGCAAAGTATATAGATGAATGGACTACCTTCTACAAACGGAGAAACAAAGAGTCCGCCATGCGGAGCACGCAGCCCCAATCCGAAAAACATTGTCAATCCGCCGGCAACTGCAGAACCGGCAACTGCTGCAGGTATCACGCGAAGCGGATCTGCTGCTGCAAATGGAATGGCGCCTTCTGTGATAAATGCTGCGCCCATGAAATAGCAAGTGATTCCCGATTCGCGATCCCTTTTTGTGAATTTTTTCCGGAAGATCGAAGTTGCAAGCGCAATACCTAGTGGAGCTGTCATTCCGCCTGCCATGATAGCAGCATGCGGACCAAAAATGCCAGCGTCAATCATCGCGATTCCAAACGTAAATGCTGCTTTGTTAATAGGTCCGCCCATATCAACCGACATCATTCCGCCAAGAACAATTCCAAGGAGAACAAGATTTCCTGTCCCGAGGCCTTGAAGCCACGAACTTAATCCGAGATTAATTGCTTTTACAGGATCGATAATGACAAAGAACATAATGATTCCAGTAAAGAAAATACCGAATACAGGATAGAGAAGTACAGGTTTTAATCCTTCTAACGACTGCGGCATGACGTTTAATGCCTTTTTCAATAAAACTACGATGTATCCGGCAAGGAAACCGGCAATCAATCCGCCGAGAAAGCCTGCTTGACCCTGTGCAGCCATAAAACCTCCGACCATACCCGGTGCAAGTCCTGGACGGTCGGCAATACTCATCGCAATAAAACCTGCCAGAACCGGAATCATTAATCCGAATGCGTTTCCGCCACCAATCGTGCTTAAAGCTTCAGCAAAACGATTATAGCTTGGATCTTCGGGATCTACCGCGTCAATACCAAACATGAAAGAAATGGCGATCAAAATCCCGCCTCCGACAACAAACGGAAGCATGTTACTGACACCGTTCATAATATGACGGTAAAATGCGTTACGTCCTTTTCCGGAAGACTTTTCGCCTTTTTCGGCCTTCGATCCGTCTCCGCGGTACACCGGAGCATCTTGTTTCAGGGCTCGTTCAATTAATTCCTGAGGTTTTCTTATTCCTTGAACAACCGGAACCTCGATGACGTGCTTACCGTTAAAACGCTGCATTTCGACCTGTTTGTCAGCAGCAACTATAATTGCTGTTGCTTCTTCAATTTCTTCAGCAGTCAGCGCATTTTTAATGCCGCCTGAACCGTTCGTTTCTACTTTAATATCAACGCCGAGCTCTTTTGCTTTTTCCTTCAAAGAATCCGCCGCCATAAAGGTATGGGCAATTCCTGTCGGGCATGCCGTAACGGCAAGGATTTTTCCTTTTGCAGATGGAGCATGCTGAGGAGTTTGCTCCTCTTCTTCATCATCCTTATCATGGGAATTAATGATGTCAAGTACATCTTCCTCAGTTGCGGCTTCAAGAAGCTGCTTCCGTATTTCTTCCCGCATAAGCAAGGTTGATAGTCTGGACAATGCTTCAAGGTGCGTATTGTTTGCACCATCTGTAGCCGCAATCATAAATATCAATTGGCTCGGCTGGCCGTCCAATGACTCATAATCCACTCCTTGAACACTTCTGCCAAATGCGATTGCCGGATCGCTTACGCTTCCTGTTTTCGCATGGGGGATCGCAATCCCTTCACCGATACCTGTAGTGCTTTGCTTTTCTCTATTTAAAACTGCTTCTTTGTATCCTTCACGGTCATTCAGCTTGCCGGCCTGATCAAGTACGTCGACCAGTTCATCGATGACCATGTCTTTTTGCGTGTTTTCAATCGCTAATTTTATTGTATTTTTAGTTAATAGTTCAGTAATCTTCAACGTAAAATCCTCCCTTACAAACGCTCTGCCTGAACTTCAGGCAAAAGCTCCATTATTAACTGACGTTCTGCCAGTTCTTCGGAGAAAGCAGTTGCACTCCCTGAAGCAACTCCTAGGCGAAAACAATCAACGATATCCATTCCTTTTTCGATTCCTGACATAAAACCGGCTACAACTGAATCTCCTGCCCCCACAGAATTGACAAGCTTACCTTTAGGGACATTGGCAAGAAACACGTCATTTTTTGTAAATAACAAGGCGCCTTTTTCAGCCATCGAGACAATCACATGGGTTGCGCCTTCGGTGACGAGCTTTTTCCCATATGGAATCACTTCTTCGATTGTTTCGATTGTTGTTTGGAACATTTCTCCCAATTCGTGATGATTCGGCTTCATTAAGAAAGGCTTCATATGCGCCGCTTTTTTAAGTGCTTCTCCCGATATATCGAGTACAATATTTGCATTTTGACGCTTGCAGATTTCTGCAATTTGTTCATACGTTGACTGCGGCAGCGATGAAGGAATGCTTCCGGCGACCACAACGAAGTCACCTTCCTTAAGCTCTGAAAATTGATTAAGAAATTTAGTGAAATCTTGATCCGAAATAACTGGTCCAACACCATTAATTTCTGTTTCTGCCCCTGTTTTAAGCTTAATATTAATTCTTGAATCACCTTTCACCACTTGGAAAGCAGTTTTCAGTTCTTCATTTTCCAAAAATGAGCGAATATATTCTCCAGTAAATCCGCCAATAAATCCAAGTGCCTTTGATGACACCTGAAGCCTTGTTAAGATCCTCGATACGTTAATTCCTTTTCCGCCAGGGTATTTCACATCATATGACGATCGGTTCAGACCGCCGAGCTCAAAATCTTCAACTTTGACAATATAATCGACAGATGGGTTTAAAGTTACCGTATAAATCATGTATTCACTACCTTTACCTCTGTTTTCTTGTTATACGTTCGATATAAGTCCTGATCCAGATTTGTTGTTACAATTGCTGCTTTAGAAATAGGAGCGAATGAGGAAAAGGATATCTCCCCGAATTTGCTCGGGTCTGCTAAGACATAAGCTTTTTTGGATTGACCTGCAGCTTTTTTCTTAATAATCGCTTCTTCAGGATCCGGCGTCGTAAAACCCGCCTCTAAATGTATGCCATTCGTACCTAAAAAACACTTATCAAACCGGTATTGTTCAAGAGACAGCAATGCATAGCCTCCCATGATCGCACCTGTTCGATGTTTGACAGCCCCTCCCAATATATAAAAAGGAATACCCTTTTTTGATAGCTCTTCAATGTGCATAACTCCGTTGGTTACAACGAGTACATTGTTAGCTTTATCTAAAAATTGGATCATTTGATGGGTTGTTGTGCCGGCATCCAGATAGATGCATTCATCAATACCAACATGCTTTGCAGCTTCCCTGGCTATTTCCTGCTTATCTTGAAGGTTTTTGAATGATTTCTCTTGCATGTCCGGTTCCGTACGAATGTCGGAAAGCTTTGAAGCCCCTCCATGAACACGCTTTATAAACCCACGCTCCTCAAGAGTTGTAAGGTCTCTCCTAATGGTTGATTCAGAAGCATTCGTTAATTGCACGAGCCGCTGCAGAGCGACCACATCATTTAATTGGACCTCGTCAAGAATTACCTGATGACGTTCTTGAGTGAGCATTTTTTTGCACCCCCTGCAATGAAAATGGAAACGCATTCATTACAATTTCATTGTAACCGTTCTATTAAGAAAAAACAATAAAAAAACTTTCAATTTCAACCAAAATCATTAATTTTCGTTCACGATTAATAATATTACCTTTAGTATAATCATTTGTAAACACTTGAATGCAGAGAAAAAACCTTCGGAAGCCCGAAGGTTTTTACTGAGTCTGAAACATCCGGTATTGGGCTTTTACAAGCTCGCAGTACACGCCTTCTTTCGCCATCAGCTCGTCGTGGCTTCCCTCCTCCATTTTCCGTCCGTGGTCGAGCACCATAATTTTATCTGCTCCCCGAATCGTAGAAAGCCTGTGGGCTATGATCACTGCTGTACGTCCTTTCAAAAGGGTGCTCAATGCCTCTTGAATTTTTACCTCTGTTTCTGTATCGATGCTTGCGGTTGCCTCATCGAGAATGAGGATTCTCGGGTTTGCTAGTAAGGCTCTGGCAAACGATATAAGCTGCCTTTCGCCCACAGAAAGTACGCTCCCTCTTTCCTCCACCTCAGTCGAATAGCCGTTTTTCAAGGAGGAAATAAAATCATCTGCACCTACAGCATTTGCTGCTTCAATAACCTCTTCATCCGTGGCATTCGGCCGGCCGAATCGAATGTTTTCCATAATCGTTCCTGAAAAAATGAATGTATCCTGAAGCACAATGCTGATTTGAGAGCGCAGGCTCGCAACCGCTAAGTTTGTGATCGGAATACCATCTATTCTTACTTCTCCTCCAGTTGCATCATAAAATCGGCTGATGAGATTCGCTATCGTCGTTTTGCCTGAACCGGTATGCCCAACCAGCGCAATCGTTGTTCCGGCAGGAATATCAAACGAAATTGGATAAAGGGCTTTTCTTTTTCCGTCATATGAAAATTCCACTTCGTCAAATTCAACATAACCTTTGATTTTGTTCACATGTATCGCATCTTCTTTTTCTGCAACGAGCGGCTTTTCATCAAGAAACTCAAATATTCTTTCTGAAGAAGCCATTCCCATCAGCAGCTGATTATAAACCTGCCCTAACCGGCTGATTGGCTCCCAGAACATGCCTAGATAAAAAGCAAAGGATACAAACACTCCGATTGAGATCGTTTCATTCATGATAAGGGTGACGCCATACCAAAGCAGGATTGCTGTTCCTACTGCATTTGTCATTTCAACGAATGGACGAAACATCGCACTTTTTTTTGTTGCTTCTCTCCATGACTCATAGTTTTCCGTATTGACGCTATTAAAAAACTCCATATTCTCATTTTCTTGTGTAAAGGCTTGAGTCACTCGAATTCCTTGAATCCCTTCGTTTAGATGGGAATTAAGCTTTGACTGCTTCATTCGAACCGACTGCCACGACCGCCGGATATTTTTGCGAAGCGTCGTGGATATGATAAACATGATAGGCAGCGTAATCATGATCGCAATTGTCAGCTCCGGGCTGAGTGTAAACAGGATAACAATGACTCCGAGCAATAAGAGAATATCCATGAGCAAATTAATAACTCCGCTAGTGAAAAGCTCCTGCAGGGAGTTAATATCATTCATGATCCGTACAAGTATGGATCCGGCCGATCTTTGATCAAAAAAACGATGGGAAAGACTCTGTACATGAGTAAATAAATGCTGCCTCAAATCATAGATTACGTTTTGTCCAAGCATATTCATCCAGCGGATCCTGCAAGTGTTTGCTGCATAATTCAGGAGATACAAACCGCTGATGATCGCAACTAACACAATCAGCAAATTTGTATCTTTTTCCAATATTGCTTGGTCGAGTGTATAAACACCGATAAGAATCGGTACTGCCAGCCTTACAAACGTTCCGATAAGAACCGTAATAAAGGAAAGCGGGAGCAAACGTTTTTTATAAGGCTCCAAGTATTTCAAAAGTCGCCACATTTGCGCCCAGTTAAAAGGCTTATCAATAATTTGGTCTGAAGCATAGTAAAACCTGTTGGTCATATTTTGTTTTTTTGATGTTTGCATTTTATGCCCCCTAACCCGCTTGATGGGATGTAACGATCATTTCTTGATCTTTGTATTGCAAATCGAAAATGCGTTTATAATGACCATTTAATTGAATAAGTTCGTGATGAGTTCCGCGTTCGACAACGCTTCCATTGTCCATCACGAGGATTTCATCCGCATGCTTAATTGAAGAAATTCGGTGGGCAATGATAAAGGTAGTTCGATCCTCCATCACTTCTTGCAGAGCGAGCTGAATCCGATGCTCGGTTTCCATATCGACCGCACTTGTCGAATCATCAAACACAAGAATAGCTGGATCCTTACAAATGGCTCTTGCGATCGCCAACCTTTGCTTTTGCCCGCCAGATAAGCCGAGTCCTCTCTCGCCAAGCATCGTATCATATTGATCAGGCAGCTCCATAATAAAGGAATGAGCCTGGGCAAGCTTCGCCGCTTCGATAATTTCTTCCATTGTAGCGTTTGGCTTCCCGTAAGAAATGTTCGAACGAATTGTAGAAGAAAATAAAAATGATTCTTGCAATACGACCCCGATGTTTGCCCGGAGCGTTTTTAAGGAATAATCGGCTATCGGCTTTCCATCAATGGCAATTTCGCCCCCGGTAGGCTCATAAAATCTGCTCATCAATTGAACGATGCTGCTTTTTCCTGATCCTGTCGCCCCGATTAACCCTATCGTTTTTCCCGGAGGTGCTTCAAAGGATACATGTTTAATAGACTCAGTATCTTCTTTTCCGTATTTTAATGACACGTCTTTAAAACTGACATGTCCTCTTAATTTTTCTGTATGGATCGCGTTTTCGCGGGTTGTAATTTTTTCATCTGCTTCGAGAATTTCCAGCAGCCTTTCTCCTGAAGCTTTCGCTTGCGAAAACTGGTTAATAACGAACCCCAAGTTCATGATCGGCCACATAATGTAGTTTACCAAGCTGAAGAAAGCAACTAATGCGCCTGGCTTGAGCTGTCCGGAAATGACAAGATATCCTCCGTAACATAGCAAAGCAACGGTACATATATTCCCTATCAATTCCATCAAAGGAAAGAATTTCGCCCACACATTAGATGTATGAAGAAAATTCTGCTTATAATCTTTATTCGATGTATTAAACTTGCTGATTTCAAAATCTTCTCTTGATAATGATTTAACGGTATTAATTCCGCTGATATTTTCCTGAACATTTGTGTTTAAAACTCCAAAAGATTTTCGAATCCCGCGGAATGCAGGGTGAACCCTTTTGTCAAAGCTGTAAACGGATATCGCCAATAAAGGCATTGCCGCTATTGTGACAAGGGCTAGCGGTACGGAATAATAAAACATGACAGAAAGACTAATTACAATTAATAAAACAAAGCGAATGAGCTCGGATAAACCAAACGATAAAAAGAAGCGAAATCCTTCTACGTCAGCTGTCAGCCTGGACATTAAATCCCCTGTTTTGGCATTATCATAGTAACCAAACGGGAGTCTTTGCAGCTTCGCGTACAGCTCATTTCGTAAACGATAGACCGATTTAATCCCGAATAAATCTCCTAAGTATTGGTGGAAATAAGTTGTGATTCCCTTGATCGTCATAATGCCGATAAAGCCGATGCTGATCCAGAGGATGAGTTCGTATTGTCCTTTATAAATCACTTCGTCAATTGTAATTTGAAGAACAACAGGGTAAACGACTGTGATACCCGTCATGCAAAGCATAAATAAGAGAGACCATAAAAACACCGACTTGTAAGGCCAATAAAATGCTTTTAATTTTTCAAACGTCTTCATCTCTTCAGCACCTTTCCATATCATGTAAGACGTGGCACATCATCTAATATATCGGTAATCGAAATAAATATCCACTTATTTTTCAAAAATCAAACAATTTTATCAGAACCACTACTTCTTTTGAATGAGGGGCGGTAATACTGGAGTTGAAAAATGTGAAATACGCAAAAAATCGGTTATCAATTGATAACCGATTTTGAAAATCGCGCATTATTAATATCGCTAACCACCCTTAAGAAAATTAACCTCCGCTTACAGGCGGAATAAATGCAACCGTATCCCCAGAAACTACTCTTTTGTCACCCTGGGTATATTCCTCATTCACGGCAATCATTGATTGGTGCACTTGTTCTAATTGATAGTTTTCCTTAAGCAGGCGAACAATTTCTCCAGTCGTTGTCTCTTCGTTTTCCAACGTGATCTTTTTGGTGCCGGCTTTCTCAGCAAGACCGGCAAATAACAGAATCGTTATCATTTTTCTTCACCCTTTTTTCCTTGTTTCCCTAAGCCGGGCGCTCCAGACGGATAAGAAATCGTTTCCTGCTGATTTCCGATCCATGAGGTTCCATCTTCCCAATGTTCTTTTTTCCATATAGGTACAATTTGTTTGATTCGTTCGATTGCATATTCATTCGCTTCATAGGCATCTTTTCGATGCGGCGATGATACCGCGATAACAACAGCAGCTTCTGAAATACGAAGGCTGCCGACACGATGGCTGATTGCCGTTTTTGTGAGTGGCCAGCGCTCGCTGATTTCATCGCTGATTTGCTGAAGCATTTTAACAGCCATCGGTTTATAAGCCTCATATTTTAAATAAACAGTTTTTTTCCCATTCGTCCATTCTCTGACGGTTCCAATAAACGTAGTAATTGCTCCTGCTTTATTAGACTCTACTTTTTTGATTACAGACTGGACATCGATTTCCGATTCTGTGATTTCAAATTGGTCATGCAAAATTTTCTTCCTCCATACAGTTTATTAAATAAGGAACAGCCAATGGGTCATCCGCATGAAAAGCCGGCACTCCGAAAGAAACACCGCGAAGCTTTTCATCCCTGTATATAACGGCAATGACTTGCTCTGCATTTTGCAGTAGCTCGACGTCTTCCTCGCTTTTTAAGATGACAACCTTTTTATATTTCGCCTGTTTATATCCTTCGATAAATAGACAATCAACATTTAAATAAACATATAAATCCAGGATCTCTTCAAGCGTCCATTTTACCTTTTTAATAGAAAGCAGCAGTCTTCCTTCTCCTTCAACCCCTGAAACCGCAGCTCCTGCTTTGCTAAAGCGCTCAGAATCATTTTTGGCGGCATCCGGCTCACCGCCATGACCATGATGCTTTAAGCAGCCTACCGACCACCCTTTTTTGTCCGCTGCAGCTGCCAGCTTCTCCATCATCGTCGTTTTCCCGCTGTTCTTATATCCGATTATTTGGAGGATGAAAGGATGATGTCCCACGGCCATTCACATCCTCTTTCTTCCTTAATCATCAGCACAATCACTTGATCGCCCTTTTGGTATCCTTTTGTCCCACCTGGAAGAACGAGCAATGCATTTGTTGATGCAAGTGAAATGACTGAGCTGGATTTATCGAGGCCGACCGGGTCGACAAATAATTTTCCGTTTTCACTTGATACGGACGAACGAACAAATCTGGTAAATGGATTCGCTTTAAGGAAATCCTTGCTCAGTGTCGCTTGATGATAAAGTGAATAGGGCTTGTCGCTTAATAGCCAGTTTTTGATGACCGGTTTGACGAAAAGTTCAAAGCCGACAAAGCATGCGGAAGGATTGCCCGATAAACCAAATAACAGCTTTCCTTTATATTCTGCCACCGTTGTCACACTGCCGGGCCTCATCCCTACTTTATTAAAGAGTACATTGGCCCCGAGTCTTTCATAAATGGCGGGTAAAAAATCAAAATCACCGACAGACACTCCGCCCGTAGTAATAAGAAAATCAACCTTATCGATCGCCTTTTTTACTGCCTCATAACAAGAATCAAAGTGGTCAGCCATTTTCCCAAGATTCAACGGTTCACCGCCGGCTTCTTGAATTTGGGCATAGATCATACTCGCATTGCTGTTCCTGATTTTGCCCGGCTCAAGCGGATCGCTGATATCTAACAGCTCTGTTCCGGTCGCAATGATTCCAATTTTCGGTTTTTTCACGACATTTACTGCTGCATAACCAAATGTCGCCAACAACGCAATAACACCTGAATCGATAACTGTTCCTGCGGGAATGAGCCTTTCTCCTTCAGCAGTATCCTCCCCTTTTTTCGAAATATTGTCACCAGAGTAAAAGGGTCGCTTCAATTCGATTCGCTCATTTCCATTCTCGGATATCACGTTCGCGAGCTCAAGCATGACGATTGTATCTGCACCGTCGGGTATTTTTGCGCCAGTCATAATTCTGACTGCCTCATACCGACCGATTTTCTTTTCTGACACACTACCTGCACCTATATGATCAACGACATGAAATGTGAGGGGATTTTCTTTGGAGGCATGGATAGAATCCTCCGCTCTGATCGCAAATCCATCGTATGGAGAGCGATCAAATGCAGGTATATCATGATCAGCAATTATTGTTTCCGCCAAATGGCGATGTAAACTCTGCTCCAGCGGCACCCATTCCGTTTCTCCTTTTTTGGAAACGTTCATCACTCTTTCTACTGCTTGTCCTACTGGAATCGGTTTTCTCGTTACAACCATTCATTATCCTCCTTCTCTTATAGACCTATCACTCTTGCTAGCACAGAATTTGCTGTTTTCGGATCATTCGTACCATGTACGAACGCCCGACTGTCTTGAAGAAACAGTACGATTCGATAGGATTCAAACGTAATATGAAGCAAATAGTCGTTTGCTTCAACCAGATACAACTTTTGAAGCCTTTCCTTCAGGTCGTGTACAGGTAAATTTTTGAGCATTGGCGTGCGAATTTGGACCGTATCCCTTCCGCATAGCACTTCTGATTTCTTTTTGTTTTCAAACTGAATTTGGGGATACTTCGGATTATCGCCGCAGGTTGGGCAATGCTTTCGATGCATGGCAGCGACCTTCACTTGAATTTGCGTATTTTCCCATAAATCGAAGGTGAAAAAAGCCGAGCGAAGCGCCTGTTTTTGCTTCGTTAAAAGCTTGATCGCCTCTGCCTGCTGAAACGCTGCTACCATTTGGACCGCCGGAGATATGATGCCTGCAGTGTCACACGTTAATCCCCCAGGGGGAAGATGAGTAAATACACAGGAAAAACAAGGGGTTTCCCCCGGTATAAACGCCATGTACATTCCCTGGCTGCTGACACACCCACCGTAGATCCACGGCGTATTTGTTTGATAAGCAAGATCATTTATTATAAGTCGCGTGTCAAAATTATCAGTCGCATCGATCACAACGTCAGCTTTTTGCATTAATGGCAATAACATTTCTGCATCCGCATCCTCATTATGTACTTCTATCGTAATCTCGCTGTTTATTTTGGCTAGGTGAGCTTTAGCGGCAATCGCTTTAGGCAGCCTGTTTTTTGCATCTTCTTCCGTATAGAGCTGCTGCCGCTGCAGATTACTCCATTCCACATAATCTCGATCAACAAGCACGATTTTTCCGATACCTGCTCTCGCCAATCCTTCAGCGTTTGCTGTACCAAGAGCACCCGCGCCAATAATTAAAACACAGCTGTCTGCCAGCTGTTCCTGTCCTTCAATGCCTATATAGCTGCAAATGGTTTGCCTAGAATAGCGCTCATACATTTTATGTTACTCCTCATCGTTTAAGTTAAATCGCTGAACAACGTGTTTGTTCAGCTCTTTTAGGTCTTCTTCGACATTTACATTGATAAATTCCCAGGACTTTGAACCGAAGCATTCTACTTCTAAATAATTTGTGTGAAGAAGTTGAAACAAATCAACAGCTCTCAATTGATTTCCCAGCAATTGTTTGTACACAACATCTTTTGCCTGATGATGAATGACAGAGACGAGCGGATGAATTCTACCGTCTGCGATTGGCACAACTGCATCAAATCCACGCGCTTCCCTTTTTAACAGCTCGATCGTTCTCTGTTCAACAAGAGGTGTGTCACAGGGAAGAAAGGTGTAATAGTCGGATTCAATAAGGTTCATGGCAGTATAAATTCCTGCCAATGGACCTTTTCCGCTAAACGGCTCGAGATCTACTATTATGTTTTCTTCCATCCTTTCTTGAAATCTGGCTACCAGCGAAGGATGAGAAACAATATAAGTCTGTTCTCCTCCCAAGGCTTGTTTGCACCATTCGTAAAGCAGTATTCCATTCCAGTTTTTAAAGGCTTTTGGTTGTCCGAAGCGGCTGGATTTTCCTCCGGCCAATAAAATATGACTATGCTTCACGATTCGTCCCGTCCTTTTTTGCAAGCTTTAAAAAATCATACCATATTGGTAAGACAAAAGTGAACTGAACTGTCATGGCAACTGAAAGTGACGCATAGTTTTTAATTAACGACGATAAGGGGGCTGTTTTCATGAAAAATAATAACTCTTCTCCATTTTTTCACGATCTTGCCCAAGAAAATTTGTATTTAAAATCAGAGATTGCCAGATGCCATAGTTTATTGCATGAATTAGAAGCGAGCTATTTTCACCAGAAGAATGTGCGGCTGAAAGATGAAAATGATACATTGCAGTCTCAGCTGCTCCAACTAACGTCCGAACTAGAAAAGTTAAACAGAAAAGATAAGAATGCTGAAAATTATAAAGAAACAATGGAAAAAGCGAAGCACTCTCTTTTAGAAAAAATTGTAACTTTGCATGACCTTTTGCAAAATGAGACCTTTAACAGAAAAAAAGATATCGACGAAAAACATCAGCTGCACTTAAAAAATATTAAGCTTCTTGAAGAGAAACAATATTTGCAAAGGTTTATAGAGAATAATGAGATATTATATGTTGAGGAAAAAAGCGCCAGAAAAGCCGGCGAGAAGCAAATTAACGAATTAAAACAGCTTAATCATTCGTTAGTCACCCAAATTCGCGAAAAAGCTTTGCACTTAAAATACATTTCAAAAGAGGTAGAACTGCTCGGAATGCAAATGTCCGATACGAAAAAACGAGTGGTAGAGCTAGAAAAATCGAAAGAATCAATCTTTTACGAAACCCTGCTTGCGTATAAAAGGCAGCTTGATGAAAGTGACGCTTGGATTTCCTCCCATTTTGCCGATATCGAATCTCGCCCTGTTCAAGAATCATCAGAAATGAAAAAGGAACAGGAGCAGACCATCGACAGTTCCTCTCAAATTGAGCACCTTCTAAAAGATGTTAGTGAAAAAATCACTGAATTAAAGCTGCGTGTGAACCTTGTTGAAAATGAAAGTGAAAAAATGAACGGAAAAATTGAAGAATGGAAGGAAGAAGCTGATTCAAGACTTAGTAAAAAATTCATCTATAAAATCGAGAAAAAAAAGAACCCTACCGACAAGCATTAATGGCTAACAACTTAATATTACGGCCATCCATGTGCGAAGCATAATAAAAAGCTTGAGGAACTCAAGCTTTTTTATTATGCTTCGCTTTCTTCAGGAATGTCGCCTTCTAAAATGTATTGTCCGCGATAAGGTTTTTTAACCTCAGGATACATTTTTATCAGGCTTTGCATGAAGGTCGTCATATTTGGAATTTCCAAACCGCTTTCTTTTTCGATTTCTTTTTGCAGCTCAGAGCTTTTAATGGCAGCATTGTGTCGTTTAAGCGTTTTAATAGCTGCTTCTCTTAGTTTGGCGGCTTTTGATCCAGGTCTTGCTGTACCTCTTCTTCTTCTCGAGATCCTTTCAGGCAGCTGGGATGAAGCCTCTTGAGTTTGCACCTCTTTTTGCTCTTGCGGCTGATGGTAGCTTTTCATTTCTTGAGCCGCTAGCTCTGCCAAAACTGGAAGCGATTCCGTTTTTCTATTGGATTCGCTTTCTTTCGTGTAGTCCTGCAGCTTTGGAGCTGGAATGCCGTCTAACTCTCTAAGCTTAGCATAAATTTTATCACGCTCAATTTGATATTCGCGAATAACTTTTACTTCAGCTTCATTTAGCTGTTCTAAGCGAAGTCTTAATGCTTCTCTTTCATTAAACAATTATATTACCCCCTCACAAGATAAAATCTTTTATTAATGATATTTTGATTACTTAATGATCACAGGATATTATATCATCAAATAAATTAATTTCCTCTATGCATTTATTACTATTTTATCAATTTAGTTACGGAAATAAATTCATTAATTCTAAAACAGTAATTATGTAATTAGCACATAGGCGGAAATGATACTTTCGTTATGTTGATTTTACCATCCTACTAAAATATATCAAGTAAAAAGGTATAGAATTTCCCAAATGGTTTTTATTGCTAAAATACAACAAACCCCGCCAATTTACGACAGGGTTTTACTAAAGTAGTTTTATTTTATTCGGTTTCACTTAAAACACGATTCACACGTTTTTCCAACATTTTCATTCCGCTTCCCCCGGCTTGAAAATGGCGAAGCTGGCCTGTCTTATCAAATACATAATAGGCTGGCACGTATTCATTTTCAAATGAATCGGTGAGTTTATGGCCGCTGTCAACAAAAATTGGCTGGCTGATGTCATGGTCACCGGCAACCTGTTTAATTTTTTCAATATCAAGATCATCTTCAGAACGAGGCATATGAACCGCAACGACATTCAATTTATCTTTATATTGATCACGAAATTCATTGACTTGAGGCATTGCTTCTTTACATAAGTGACAGCTCACAGACCAAAAGTGGATTAACGTTGGTTTTTCTCCAACTAAATCTTCTTTTTCAACATGACCGTTTAGCCATTCTGTTGCACCGGTTAATTCCGGCATAGGCTGACGCAATTTCATTAAAAATCCCTCCTAAAATACAAAAGATAAACTTTTCATGCGATATAAAAGGCCTAACATGTGTTAGACCTTTCATAGCTTGATCTTCTGAAAGATGTGATTTGAAGAATTAAAGAGTAGCTTGTCCTGGTTTCCAGTTTGCCGGGCAAAGTCCTCCAGTTTGAAGAGCTTGAAGTACACGTAAAGTCTCATCAACATCGCGGCCAATGTTGTTATGGAACACAGTTTGGTATTGAAGCTCACCTTCAGGGTTGATAATATACAATCCGCGCAAGGCAACCCCTTCTTCTTCAATCAATACACCGTAATCTCTTGATACAGCGTGATTTGTATCAGCTGCAAGAGGATACCTTAAGTCTCCCAGGCCGTTTTCTTTGCGGTCTGTATTGATCCAAGCAAGGTGAGTATGAATCGTATCTGTAGAAACACCGATCACTTCTGCATCAAGATCTTCAAACTCATCATAGCGATCAGACATTGCTGTAATTTCAGTTGGACATACGAAAGTAAAGTCCATTGGATAAAAGAATAATACTGTCCATTTATCATTTTTCATGTTTTCTTCTAAACTTACTTTCCCGAATTCCTTGTTCGCAAGCACTGCCTCCATCTCAAAACGAGGAGCTTGTTTACCTACAAAACGCTCAGCCATTTAAATTCCCTCCAATTTTATAATTTAGCTTTTTAAAGTTACACCTGTTCGTATACTCATTTACAAACAAATTATAAACCTGACCTGATTTTTAGTCAATATCAGCTAATAATAAATGTAAATAAGATCGATAGTTCGACCATCTTTTAAAAAAGCATACCATGTTTTTCTCCATGTAAACAAATAATCTGCACTTTAGAATAACAGCCGGCGCAGGATATGCACCAGCTGTTAATTAATGTTGTATTTTTTGTTCTACTATCTGGCAAATCTCATCGGCAGTCAGTCCTGACGCTTCGATAACAGAGCCTTCGATGACCACGTTGGAAACTCCGAGCATATTTGAATCCAAACCTGTCACTACGCAGCAGTCACACCCTTTAGCATCTTCCATGGCCTTCAAAGTAATCACATCGTAACCTTTTTCTTTAAGGGCATTTTCTACATCAGATAGAGACTCTTCAATTCCTATTTTTCCATTCATTGTTACCACCTCCACTACATAAGATGCCTCAATTGAATGGATTTTATTACTGTGTGATTCTCAATTATTCGCAGTCCTTGATAAATATTGTTTGACGATATCCACAGCATTTTCTATCGCTCTTTCGTCAGGCTTCAGCTTGGAATGGTGAAGTCCATAGGATGAATCAACTCCCAGCCAGAACATAAACCCAGGAATCTGCTCCACCATATAACCAAAATCCTCACCTGTCATTGCGGGAGCACAAACCCGTACGTCAGCCAGTCCTTCATCTGAAACAAAAGACATAAAGTCGCGAACGTATTGGTCATCATTGAATACCTGCCGATATGCGGCTGGATAACTTACGTTCACATCGCATTGATACGATATTCCAGTCCCTTTTGCCATTGTCTCTATCCTTTTTTTCACTTCTGCCATTGCTGGAACGGACAGGGTACGGATTGTCCCTTCAAGCCTGGCTTTTTCGGCGATAATGTTTTGAGCTGATCCTCCTCTGATTGTACCAATGGTAATTACCGCACTGTCCAAAGGGTCAACATTTCTTGAAATGATGGATTGCAGTTGGGTCACAAAAGAGCTCGCTGCCACTACCATATCTTGCGAAAGATGCGGAAAGGCTGCATGCCCTCCCTTTCCATTAAAATCTATGACAAGCTCGGATGTGTTTGCGAACAATAATCCGCTTCTTGTCGCTATCGTCCCTACAGGAAGCTCGGGAGCAATGTGAAGAGCCATAATCATATCCGGCTTCCACTCCTCCATCACCTTGCTGTCAAGCATAGGCTTAGCTCCGCCAGGTCCCTCTTCAGCAGGCTGAAACAAAAAGAGAAGATCATCTTTCACAGGGTTTCCCACAAACCAATCAACCAAGCCTAACGCAATGGTCATATGTAAGTCATGTCCGCATGCATGCATTTTTCCTTCGTGAATTGAGGAGAAATCATAGCTGGTTTCTTCCGTAATTGAAAGTCCGTCCATATCTGCACGATAACCAATTACTTTCTTTGGACTTGTCCCGGCTATTTTCACGAAAATGCCCGTTTTCCATGTTTTTATTTCTACCCTTTCAGATGGATAGCGAGACAAAATATTAAGAATATATTTTTGGGTCTCAAACTCCTGAAAGCCAATTTCAGGGATTTTATGCAGATCCCTGCGAATCGCGATTAATTGCTCAGTGTCCATATCTTCAACTCCATATCTTTCCATAAAGATAAAACGTTTGATTTTCTCGTGATAGTAAATAAGACGTGAATGAAGCATTCACGTCTTGGAAATATACAGTTACAGCTGGCGAAGCTCTTGTTTGATTTCTGTTTTGCCTTTTGTCTGTTCGTCTATATCCTTAATCTTTTTAGCAGGCGTTCCCGCTACAACAGTATAAGGTTCTACATCGTTAACGACAATCGCTCCGGCGGCAACTACAGCACCCTTGCCGACAGTAACCCCTTCAAGAACAACTGCATTTGCGCCAATTACGACATCATCTTCAACCACGACAGGCTTTGCTGATGGCGGTTCAATGACACCTGCAAGAACTGAACCGGCGCCAATGTGACAGTTTTTCCCTACTGTCGCTCTTCCTCCAAGCACGACGTTCATATCAATCATTGTTCCTTCACCGATGACTGAGCCGATATTGATCGAAGCTCCCATCATAATGACCGCATTGTCGCCAATTTCTACCTGATCACGAATGATTGCGCCAGGCTCGATCCGTGCTTTTACATCCTTCAGATCCAGCAGCGGTATCGCAGAGTTGCGGCGATCATTTTCTACTTCATAATCTTCAATTTTCTCTTTATTGGCTTCAATCGCAGCTGCAATCTCCTGCCATTCCCCAAAAACCACTCCTGTATTATCTGTCAAAAATGTTTTTGAGTTTTTTCCAAAATCGATTCCCTCAAGGCTGCCTTTTACGTAAACCTTAACTGGAGTTGATTTTGTACTATTTTGAATAAATGAAATAATTTCATTTGCATCCATCATTTTCATTATGTATGTACCTCCTGCCACTAATTTTCTACTTCATTACTGTATCAAAGGCTTTCCTTAAAAACAAGCATAAGAAAAAACAGCAGATCGTTACGAACCAGAGTCTTTCATCTTTTCCTCTACGACAGAAACAAAAGCCTCCACCTGCTTTAATTGAAATGTCGACTCATAGCCAAGCAGCCAAGTGTCTCTTCCGATCGGATTCCCTTTCAAATCTAATAGGGGTATTTTATTTATTTCTGTTTCATCTTTTTCATTCAACGTAACAGATGGCAATATGGCATACCCTATTCCGTGATAAGCCATTTGCTTGCACGTTTCAATTTGATCAACGATAATCGTTTGCTTTGGCGAGGTTTTAAATTTTTGATACCACCAATGCTGGATTTCTTGATAGTAGGTGCTGTCGCTTTTAAATTGAATAAACGGACGTTCTGTTTTGGCAAGGTCTTCAATACAATCGATTTCCGTGTCAGCCAAATACAAATAATCCGTCATCAAATACCTTTTTTCCCCTTTCCATTCAGGATTGCCCCTAATGATGCCGATATGAACCTGGTCATCGTACAACGCACGTACCATTTCACTGCTCCATCCAGTTAAAAGGGAAACCTTAGCTTTCGGAAATCTTTTGATATAGGATTTTAAAATTCCTGGCAGCCAGTGCTGCCCAATAATCGAAGCAGCAGCAAGCTTTAGAGTTCCATATATCTCTCCTTCAAGCTCTTCAATGCTCTCTTTCACCTTTTCTTTTTCTTTAGTCACGTCATTTGCGAATTGGATGATTTTTTCTCCAGCAGAAGTTACGGTCAATCCCTTTTGTGAGCGCAGAAAGATCTGAACGCCCCACGATTTCTCTATCGATTGAAGCCGCTGGGATAAAGCAGGCTGGGAGACAAACAATCTTTCAGACGCTTTTCTCATATTTCGTTCTTCCGCTAATACGACAAGCATTTGAAGTTCATAGAGCTGCACATTCATCCCTCATCATAAGTTTTTCTTATCCTATATTCTAATCAATCCATTATTTCATAATCAAGAGTTTTTACTAAATGGAAGAAGGCAAAAAAACAGACTGGGAATTCCAGCCTATTTGTTAAAATTACGAATGACTTTATTTAATTGTTTCAAAATCGTTCTTCTAGTAAAAATTCCTGCAAAAAGCTGTTCTTCATTTTCTACGCATACAAACCCATGATCAACGACCATTCCTAGGCCTTTAAGCAGAGGATCATTGATTTTTAATCTCGGAATATCGGTCTTCATCGCCTGTTCAACAGGTATTTGATCAAGTTTTTCGTATTCAATTCTTTTGAGGCCGATAATCTTATCCATAATCATGTTTGTGCCAATAAGGCCATGCAGCCGGTACATCGGATCCAGCACCGGTATAGCCGTATACCCCGTTTTAGTTAATACAAGAAGGGCATGCTCCAAATTATTGCCGATTTGAACATGGGCTACTTTGTCAGATTCAATCATAAAGTTTTCTATCGTCTTATGTAAAAGCTCTTCTGACTGTAAATGAATCATGTTTGCTCCGTCCCCTTTAATTCATCATAATCTAAAGCTCTTTTCCCTATTCTAATATAATTTAAACCATAGGTGAATTTGTCGAATTCTTTCCCCAAGATCCTCCGGCTTAATTTAAAAAAGATACTCTATAATTGAGTATCTCCTCCTACCTTATACTCTCTAGTTGTTAAAACGTACCCTGTCATATAAAGTAACCAGTTTCTTATAGGTTGTTTCATCTACGTCTTTCGTACCCGTTTCAATGTCGTAAAGTTCGCTGCTTAACAGCTCAAGTGCGTATTCGTTTGCAAAAAGGACATCAATTAGAAGTTTTTGTTCGTCTGCGGTTAATCCTTTGACAGAATTATTCATCGAATAAAGCCTCCCAGATGGTATTCATTTATAACAAGTTAAAGATATAAAATACTTATACCTTCGTCAAACGCACGATTCGACATCAACGGCTAATTATTCAAACTAAGTACTATTTCGTATAACGATTTGCATAGCTAAACGCAGTATATGAGTCTGGCTTAATCTTTGCTTCTATTCCCATGGCAGTTATCCTGCCTGTCATCTCTTGAATAAGTTCTTTCGTCTGGCCTTTTTTTCCTACATCCAAATGGACTTCTAGAGTGAGATCCGCTCCTTCCCCCGTAAAAGGGAGAAGGAGGTCCGTGATCTCTTCAAAATATTTCTCGAGAAAAATAGCCGTTATCTCTTGGCTGTAGGCAGTTTCCAATGAAATTTTTTCCCTGAGGCTATGTATTGGCCTTTTAATAACAGTATGTTTCAAGCATCCCCATGCACCTCTTCCTATTCGATGGAGATGTACCGCTGTAATAAATTTTGTATACTCCTGATGGACTTGTGAATCCGTTCCTATGGACAGTACATACGCCGACCGTGGATCCCTCAAGATGAATGATTTCAGCCTGTGAATGACATCCTGCATCGACATTTGATCTTCGGATAGGTTATAAAATCTCAAGGAATTTCTCATAAGCCACTCCTTTTAGAACTCATTCAGAAGAATCTAAGAGATCGGATCGTCCGTTTATCAGTAGTTCATGCGGTAGTTTTTCAGACGCTATTGCTGAAGCAGTTCAAATATTTCAATCGAAATCATATCAATATTATCAAAAGGGAACGTATTTGGTTTTTCTCCTTTAACGTATACCGTAAGCTCAAATGTTTGATTTTTTTCGAAATATTTTACACTGCAAACTTTTTCGCCTTCGACTTCAAAGTATCTTTGCGTCGGTTCATTTGCCGCCTCCGCTGATTCTTGTAAGCTTTGCAGCCTTGTAATAATACCCATTAACTGTGACATTTTTTATAATGACTCCTTTCAAAAGACAGCTTTTTGACAAACAAATTTTTGTTGGTCATCAAGCTCTACACGCATCATACCATAAAGTGAGCTCTGATTACATTTTTCACGTAATTGTTGATTGAAAAAAAAGAAGGATTTTGTGTCTTGAAAGGTAAGCATTTTATTGCCATCTTAGAAAAAATGAATAACATTTCCTTTAATAGGATGACCATCCGTTCGATATTTAAACCTATACTAAGGTTTATTTAATGAATGGCTGTCCTATTCCTTTTGTTCTCTCGCAAGAAGAAAAAGCGGACGAGTGCCGCTTAATATCAATAATTATATAAGTCCTTCTTGTTCATACAAATGCGAATAAGGCAGATCGATAAACAGATACACATTTTCATCAACAGGATAAGAGTATGTTCGTATCATTTCTCCTGTTTCAATATCGCTGTATAAATCGCTAAGAACGCCTTTTTTCAAGTGATTCATTTTTAAGATATTTTCAAGAAAATAAGGTCTCCAGCTCCAATTTTTCATTTTATATTCGGATTGCAAAATCCATTCTTCTCCTTTTTTCAGAACATTTGCGGTGAGTTGAAAGCCATTTTCATTACACATATAAATTCTAAAAGTGCAATCTGTCAGAGATTCGGCAAGCTTTACAATAAGATCATCATTTGATTGGCTTGTTTTTTTAAAGGCAGTAACGTTCTGATGGACTCGTTTATAGAACTGCTCAGAATAATCATGTACGGTTTCAAGCTTTCTCTTTTCGTGGGTGATAAATTGATTAAATTCATTTTGCAGCCGTTCCTTGAGCATGCTTCGATCAATAAATTCTTCGCCGGGACGCTGTAAGTAATATCCTTGAAAGTAGCGACCTCCATTTCTCCAGGCATATTGCAGCTGGAAATTGGCTTCGATATCCTCAAACAGCAAAGTGGCTCCTATTTTCCTGGCCAACAAGGCAATAGTATACAGGACGTATTCATAGGTCGGCGAAGGGGATGACAGTTTCAACGCCTGGAGATCGATTTTTAATAAATCGGGAGAGAGCAAGGCAATTCTGTCAAGGTTGCTGTTTTCCTTGCCAATGTTATCCACTGCTATTTTTATTCCGCAAGTTTTATAATACATGAGCATGTGGTACAGCTGTTCAATATCTCCCGTAAAATTATGCTCTGTAATTTCAATGACAATCCTTTCAAGAGAAAGACCTCTTTCTTCAAATTCCTTAAGAATGGCCAAAAACGCTTCTCCATGGTCAAGCATTAATATATTTGCATCCTGATTAATAAAAACCAGCAGATCAGGATCAGCTGTAAGAAAGTTTTCTAAAGCATTTTTTAGAATTTTTTCATCGACTTCCATTTTATATTCTTCAGGAATCGTAGGATCTAAGAAAAACGGTCCCAAACTTTTAATTTCGGAATCGATCACAATCCTCCCAAAGATTTCATAGCCTATTATTTTTTGTTCATCCGCGCTGAAGATTGGTTGATAATGAGGGCGGACAGCATCCATATTCGTCAAAATATCCAAAGGATCCAACATATTTGATCACCTGCTTTTGTTTCTTGCTCTGATTATATCATATTCAGCAGGGCATCAAAGATTATCACACCAGCAAAAAGGGTTTGCAACTTACTAAATGAAAACTAACATTTTACATCGACTAAACATATCGTAAATGAGAGCTTTTTTAAGACCAAGAGACTAAAAAAAGCCCGTTAATTCGGGATAAAAATTTGAAACGAATGTCATACACCGACCGTCCAATTCTAGGGTGACAGTGAGTAAAGGAGTGATCTGGTGCTGTATTATCAAGTGAAGCCGAACGAAACGATCGGAAGTATTGCGATGGATTTCAGGATGTCCGTTCCGTCACTAATGGCAGCAAACCCAGGGCTGAAACCAAATCAGATCATAGCAGGTACAACGATTGTGATTCCAGGAATAAGAAACCCTGCAACGATTCCCTATCACGTCATCATTCATTTAGATCAAAAAATATTGCAGCTTTATCACTCCGGAAGATTAATGAAAACCTATCCGATTGCCGTCGGAAAAATCCTCACGGCAACACCGAGCGGTGATTTTGTTGTCGTTAACAGAGAGCCGAATCCAGGCGGTCCTTTTGGCGCGTATTGGCTCAGTTTATCCAAGCTGCATTACGGAATTCATGGAACGAATAATCCTTTGTCAATTGGAAAAGCTGTTTCAAAAGGGTGTGTTAGGATGTATAATCAAGATGTTGTAGAGCTTGCTTCGATTATTCCGAACGGAACCCGTGTCTCGATAAGGAGTTAAGGTTTACGAGACGTTCGACTTGAACCGAGTAGATTTTATGCGGAATAAAAAAATTCCTTTGATTACCACCAAAGATATCATATGATGTAATAGGAAATTTTTTAAAGGAGCGTGTTCATGGATATATTTAAAAACCGCAATTTTGTCCGGCTGTTCTTTGCTGCTTTTGCCTCACAAATGGGCACAACAGTTGGGAACATGGCTTTTGCCTTTTATTTGCTGGACCGTTTCAGCAACCAGCCGGGCTATGCTACTACTGCGGAGCTAATGTATTCTTTGCCCACTATTTTTGTTTTTTTAATTGTGGGTGTTGTAGCAGATCGTTTTGACCGCAAAAAAATAGCTGAAAATTGCGATTGGATCAGAGCAGGGTTAACAGTTTTATTATTCCTATCTATTCTAACCGAATCAATTCCGCTTACGTTTTTTATTCTTTTTACGAGGAGCGCAGTCACAAAGTTTTTCTATCCTGCAGAAGCGAGCCTTGTACAAGCCATTTTAAAAAAGGAGCAATATGCGAAAGCTGCTGGTTTAAACCAAATGCTTTTTAGTATGTTTATGGTTTTTGGCGTTGGTCTCGGAGCTTTGATGTATAAAACGATAGGACTTGAAGGCGCGATTGCCATCGATTTTATCAGCTTTATTTCGTCCGGCCTTTTAATCAGAGCATGCAAAATCCCCGTTGAGGCCAGACTGCCGAACGGGAAAGCAAATTGGAAAAGCATTAGCTTAAAATCCTCTATGCGGGATTTTAAAGAAGGGCTTACCTATATTTTAAAAAATAAACTGCTTGCCTCGCTGGTTTTTGGATTCTTTGTCTTTGGATTCGTGAACGGCGGATTCGCAGTGCTTCCAATGTTTACAATGAAATATGAGCTGTCACCAGACAATTACGAAACGCATGCTTCGTTTTTTGCAATTTTTCTCGGAATAGGCTTGCTTGCGGGAAGCCTGCTCGGATCAATTCTTAGCAAAAAAGTAAAGCCTTATCATTTAATGTCAGTCCCTATTTTTATAGCTTCTGTCTTAATCTATTTGCTTGGCTATACCAACGAACTGACGATTTATTATGCAGCCGTATTTACAATCGGAATGTGCATCGGACCGATCAACATCGCTATCGGAGGATGGATGCCTAAAATTGTTCACCCTCGATTAATGGGCCGTGTAAGTGGATGGGTGGATCCTTTGACGATGTTTGCCCAATCTTTGACCCTCGGATTAATCGCTATATTATTTCCGCATGTGATTCAAAACATCGATTATATCTATTACGGTATGGCAACTGTCATACTTTGTGTATTCGTCTTCTATTTTTTCAAGCTGCCGAAATTCAGCGCGGAAGCCAAGGAAATCGATATAAACAGCGCACTTCATTCGGCCAAAGGGAAGAAAAAGGTTTTATAAAGGGAAATTCTAAGGTTTAACCATGAAAATGCGTTTTTCTTTATTGAAAAACGCATTTTCACTAAATTTACATTCTTTTTATCTGCTTGTATAATGGAGATCAAATCATATTTAATAGAACAAGGAGAGGTACTATGGACGACCATTCCAGAGCTAATAAAATGCAGCCGACAGTTGAAAATCTTTCAAAAGCAATTTATATTGTCAATCGGCATGCGAAAACTGCTCCAAACCCCAAATTTTTATATTTTTTAAAAAAGCGAGCGCTTCAAAAGCTTGTCAAAGAAGGAAAATGCAAAAAATTAGGACTTCATTTTTCCAGAAACCCAAAATACAGCCAGCAGCAATCTGATGTATTGATTGCACTCGGTGACTACTATTTTCACATGCCTCCCACTAAAGAAGACTTCGAAAAACTTCCGCATTTAGGGACATTGAATGAATCTTACCGAAATCCCAAAGCACATATGCCTTTAATTCAAGCGAAAAATCTTCTGCAGGATTATGTAGGAATTAAGGACAAGCCTGTTTCTACAACTAGGAAACAGACAAAACCGGTATTTAAAAAGCTCGGTGAAAGCTATTTTTAATTTTATCCATCTTAAAAGAGGCCGCAACGTGTGCGGCCTCTTTTTATGCCCATTACATAAGTAGGGTATCCACTTTATCAATTAACAAATTGATCTCAGGCTTCGAAATTTGCTCATCCGCTCCTACCTTCTGCCCTCGATATTTCATTTCTTCTGTAATCAAGGATGAAAAGATAACGACAGGAACATTTGCGCATCTAGGGTCTTCTTTTAACTGGTTCGTTAGATGAAAGCCGTCCAGTTTGGGCATTTCTATATCAGTGATCACTAAATCAACATACTCATGCAGCATCGATCCTTCAGAAATAAATGACATCATATGCCGATATGCTTCTTCTCCGTCTTTAAAGCATTGAATCGTATGATATCCGGCATTCGTCAATTCAGTTTCCAGCATGTTTCGAAGAAAAGGAGAGTCTTCCACTACAATTAAACGTTTGTCTACTCTGATTTTTCTGTTGCCTCTTTCATGGACTTGATAGGCATTATATCCATTATCAGCTTCAATATCACACACGATTTTTTCAAAATCCGGGAGAAAAACAAGCTTGTCGTCTAATTCAAACATGCCTGTTATATAACTCTCAAAGCCATGGTTAATTGCCTCAGGCCCATCAATCTGTTTCCAGGAAACCCTGTGAATTTGGTAAACTGCATCGCAGCGGAACACAAGCTTTTTTTGATTCATTTCGGCAATCATAAATTTTTCATCCAATTGGTTAGCTGGTTCCAGACCATAAACGGAAAAAAGGCTGATAACTGGCAATACCTCTCCCCTTACAGTGACCATTCCTTCAACATACGGATGAGAATGCGGGATATTGGTTATCGGAACCGGTTCGATAACCTCTCTTACTTTCATCACATTGATCCCAAAGAGGTTCGAACCAACCTCAAATTTCACAAGCTCAAGAAGATTTTCCCCTTTGACAATTGGCCCTTTCTTAGCTATCACCCTAATCCCTCACTATCTTAACTAGTCTTACTTATATATCGGCTTTAATCGATATCATGTTGAGACTCAGGAGGTGATTTTACTCCTCTATGTATGAATAGCCCGACAATTGCAAGCAACATCAAGGAACCAAGAGCCATTCTGCTTGCAGTATTTCCCCAATCGGCAAAAATCCAGGTAATGGATCCGTACAGCAAGGGACCGATAACCGAAGAAACTTTTCCGGAAAATGCGAATAATCCAAAGAATTGCCCCCTTTTATGTGGAGGTGTCAGTTCAATAATTAAGGTTCTTGACGTTACCCAGCATGCTCCAAGAGCCACACCGAATAAGGCTCCCGTAATCCAAAAGATCCAAGAAGCCACAGCAAAAACAGCAAGAGCCAGTGCAATGATTAATAAAATCCCTACATAAGTGACCGCTTTTTTTGCCCCAACGGTTTTCGTAACATATCCGAAAATAAAAGATCCTATAATACAGGCAAAAGTAGATACTAAGTAGAGCAAGATGAATTCCCCTGAAGAAAAACCGATAACCGCCTTTGCATAGACTGCCATCATCGCGATGGCTGTGGAAATGGAATCATTGAGAAAAAAATACGTGAGCATAAATAAAAAAGCAGGCCGGTACAAGCGAATTTCTTTAACCGTTTCGATAATCTCTTTGTATCCGCTAAAAAAAGATTTTTTCTCAGCTTCATTTCCTCTGCCTGCAAATGGGGCCTCTTTATATCCAATCATAAGTGGCAGGGAAAATAGCAAAAACAGCAGCGCAGTTGGGATAAAAGCTCTGTGAAAGTCTTCTCCAACGAATGGGTAAACAGACAGCCCGACAATCGTGCCTACATATCCAACAGCAATACCAAACCCTGATATAACCGGGATCGTTTCTTTCGTCCCTAAATCAGCAAGTATAGTATCATAAAAAACGAGACCTGAGCTATAAAAAAAACTGGCGATTACAAACAATAAAATCACTAGAAGCAGCGATAAAGAGAGCCCGTTTACAGTACCGGAAATGCCAGCGCCTGCAATCAACCCCATTAACAAAGTGCAAAAGACACAAATCAAGGTAAACCAGGTTATGTACCTTTTTTTCTTTCCTGTTCGATCTATTAGTACGCCAAAAAGCGGGGTGAAAATAACAAGCAAAAGGCTTGAAGCCGCATTTGCGTAAGAAATAAATGTACTGGCAATCTGATTCATTCTCTCGCTGTCACCTACAGCTTCCTGCAAATAAAACGGAAAAAAAATTGTCACCATATTGGATGAAAAAATCGTATTTGCAAGATCATATAGAGCCCATGATAGAATGGGAAGTGTAAGAAAAAGCTGAAACCCGCGTTTTTTTGTAAATTGAGATGAAGCTTTCCGGTCGATGTGTGATTCTGGCATATTGTTTCTCCTTTCATTCCTTCACCATTCAATTCTTTTTTAGGTACGGAATTTCCTTTAATGAATGAAAAAATTTACAAGAAATACATAATAAACGAATTTACAGACTGATCTATCGATAAAAACGGGAAAATTACTATCCAAAAGTTCTTGATCATTTATCTTTTGCATAGGTTTATTGATGACAAGTTGTTTAAAGATGGTAAAATAAGATAGACTTATTCTATTTATAAGGTGATGAAGACATGGAACATTTGCTTAATCAAAACGTAAAGACTATTGAAATATCAGGAATACGAAAATTTTCTAATCTCGTCGCCCAATATGACAATGTTGTGTCTCTTACCATTGGACAGCCTGATTTTTTTACTCCTCATCATGTGAAATCTGCAGCTAAAGCAGCCATTGATGAAAATTTCACTTCTTACACTCCGAATGCTGGATATATTGAACTGCGTGAAGCGATCCAGCGTTATATAAAAGAAAAGATGGAGCTTACTTACGATGCTGAATCAGAAATTATCGTTACAGCCGGGGCAAGTCAGGCGCTCGATACCTCGCTCCGAACCATATTAAATCCTGGAGACGAAGTTATTTTGCCGGGGCCGGTCTATCCGGCTTACGAATCGATCATCAAGCTGTGCGGTGCAACCCCTGTCTTTGTCGATACGACGGGACACGGCTTCAAATTGACAGCAAGGCTGTTGGAGCAGGCGATCTCACCGCAAACAAAATGTGTAGTCCTGAATTACCCGTCAAACCCGACCGGTGTTACGTTGTCTGAAGAGGAGCTTAAGGAAATCGCTGCTCTGCTGAAAGGAAGAAATATTTTCGTCTTGTCTGATGAAATTTACAGCGAGCTTATTTTTGACCGCGCTCACTCTTCCATTGCCACCTATTTGAGAGATCAGACCATTGTCGTTAACGGACTTTCAAAATCACACAGCATGACCGGCTGGAGGATCGGATTTCTGCTCGCGCCAAAGGAGATTAGCAAGCATCTATTAAAAGTGCATCAATATAATGTCTCCTGTGTTTCTTCGATTTCACAAAAAGCAGCATTCGAGGCAGTAACGAATGGTTTTGATGATGCATCGATCATGAGGGAACAGTACAAAAAAAGATTGGATTACGTGTATGACCGTTTAATCACGATGGGGCTTGACGTGATAAAGCCTTCCGGCGCTTTTTATATTTTTCCTTCCATTAAAAGGTTCGGATTAAGTTCTTTGGATTTTTCAATGGGATTGCTTGAAGAAGGAGTAGCAGTTGTGCCGGGGAACTCATTCTCTGAGTACGGAGAGGGCTATGTCAGACTCTCATATGCTTATTCTTTCAGCACTCTTAAAGAAGGCTTGGACCGCCTTGAAGAATTTATCATGACGAAGCTGGCAAGTCATACGCAAGCTTAAAAAAGTTTTTTAAGGACGATAACAACGGCTTAAATAAGGCCGTTGTTATTTTATAAATCGGATCGTAAAAGTGGTTCCCTCCCCGATTTTGCTTTTTACTTTGACAGTACCTTGATGATCCTCGATAATTTTATAGCTGATCATAAGCCCCAGACCGGTTCCCTTTTCTTTCGTTGTTAAAAATGGCTCACCGATCCGTTTGAGAATATCTTCGGGTATGCCTTCGCCTTCATCTTTAATCACAATTTCGATGTAATCTTTCTCTGCCTGAATGGCAATGTCAATCTTTCCGCCGGCCGGCATCGATTCGATTGAATTTTTTATAAAGTTGATAAACACTTGCTTCAAATGATTTCCATCACCTTTTATTGTCGAATCCTCATCATTGCAGTAGGAAGGATTGATAATAATTCCATTTAAATTAGCTTGTGTGTCGAGCAAAGCTGTTACCTCTCTAATCAGCTTATTCATATTTAAGGAATTGTTTATGGCATGCTGCTGCGGTTTTGCCAGCATCAAAAGTTCACTTAAAATGAGCTCAATTCGATTAAGTTCGGAAAAAACAATATCAAAATATTGGCCATTTTTATGAATAGCCGGCTTCATCAGTTGAAGAAAGCCCTTAATCGCTGTTAAAGGATTTCTAATCTCATGGGCGATACCAGCCGCAAGCTGTCCTGCTAACGATAGCTTTTCAGATCGAAGCATCAGCTCTTCTGTCTGCTTTCTTTCCGAGATATCTCGTAAAATGATTTGAACGGCATTATGACCAAAAAAGGTTGTCGGGATACATACCATTTCCGTGTAAATCAACCTCTCCTTAAACGTATACCACGTCTGTTTCATAATTTCTGAATCCGTTTTATTTTCAATGAAGCGTTCAAGTCTATTCTTTACATCCTGATGGTCGTTTGGATGCAGGAGGGAATAAATGTCTTTTCCGATTAACTGGTCATAATCCTCAGCATCGAATAACTGAATCCCCGAGTTGTTAATAAATACCCATTTTTCATTATGGATGACAGCAATGGTATCGATTGAATTTTGTATAAGCAGCTGATACCTTTCTCTGCTTTTTTGCAAAATATCCTGAAATTTTTTCCTGAAAGAAACATCTATCAGCTGAATGACCTCCGCGTTTTGCTTTTCAAATACCGTTGCTGCGGAATTAACCTCCAAGTGGATCAAAGAACCGTCAAGCTTTCTCCAAGTTTGCTCGACAATCCCGACATCCAAGCCTTTTTGCATGCGAATAATTCTATTTTTTACAATTTCATGGTAATCCTCTTCAATAAATTCGTAGGCATATTTCCCGATAATTTGATAAAAATGGGAAGCTCCCAAAAGCTGAAGCATCGACTTATTAGCATAAACAATTTTGCCGCGGATACTAATATACAATGCTCCAGGAAGGTTGTTGAATAATTTGGATGCTTCTTCAGAGCTCCAAGAAGCATTTTGGATATCAGGCTCATTTTGACTCTCGATATCTACGGGCTGATTTATTGTCCTCATCTTCAGAATGATTTCTCTTTCATTCATACTGATCTCGTTTGTGATAAAATCAATCGCCGCTTCGATATGTACATGAGAGTAATCATTCATTATGAATCGAAAGGTACAAGGCATTAAGCGATGTTCATTATAAAAAAAACGATCAATTAAGAATTGGTCTTCCTTATGTAAATAATTTTTCATTAATGTCCCAATTAGTTCCTCTTGCCTGTAGCCAAGCAAAGCTGAGCAATTGGAGGATATGTATTTAATTTGTCCCGTTGCTGATAATACTGCATATAAATCCTTGTGAGGCAACGATTTATCTTCTCTCTCCATATAAGATCAATAACCCCCTTCCAATCATCTTATATGAACATTCGATAAAAATCGGTATATCTCCTTCTAATATTATTAGATTCGTCAAAATTCGCTTAAAAGAAAAGCACGAAAACATTCGTGCTTTTCTCCCATATTAGCGGGCAGGTAATATTCATGTGTTGATTGGCCGCCCGTAAATACTGGGGGGTGATTAGCTAACTATCAGCGGCAAGAAAAATCTACTATTTAAGGTTTCGCCTATTCTTTACTATATTCTTTTTGCTGATCAACATATGCATCGATCACCCGTTTAGAAATGTTTTTACTAATTCTGTCCTTGTCGCTTTGTACCCATGGCACGATAACGCTAAATGCCACTTGCGGATTTTCCGACGGATAATAGCCGGCAAAGGTTAAATTATACGTTTCACGGCCAAACCATTCACGATTCACATCATAATAGTGTGCTTGCGCCGTCCCGGTTTTGCCGGAAACATCGTTTGATCCGAACAGTCCGAAAGCCGTTCCTCCAGGTGAGCTGGTCACCATTTTGAACCCTTGCTGTACGCGTTCAATATCCTCATCACTGTTGTTAATTCTATTTAAGATATTCGGCTTGTTGTCCTTTAAGACAGGACCAATCGTTTCACCGTTGTCAGGCTGATGAACACTTGAAACTACCCGGGGCTGCACCCGATACCCGCCATTAGCAATGACTGAAACATATTGGGCAAGCTGCAATGGAGTATACGTATCATACTGGCCAATCGCCTCATCCAAAAGCAATCCACCGACCATCCTTGAATCTGACTTTCCTCCGGCCGCTTCATTCGGAAGATCGATACCAGTTGGAACTCCCAGTCCAAACTGGCTGTAATAGTTTCTCATCGTTTCTAGATCTTCGAAATCAGCTGGCAATGGGCCGTATGGGGTGTAGTTTACGCCGGCAATATTCATGGCGATTTCGAACATATAAACGTTCGAGCTTTGTTTTAGTGCCGTCAAATCATTAATCGTTCCCATTGTCTTCCACGACGACTTTGTTAATGTTCCTAAATGAAGCGGACGGTCTGTAAAAAATTGACGATGAGGTATACCAAATTGGTAACCCGCCAGGACTGTGGCACCTTTAATGGTAGAACCAATCTGATATTGCGTCGTAAACGCTCCGTACGAAAAATCATTCATCTTGCCAGTTTGATAATCGACTTTCTTTCCAGCCATAGATAAAACATCACCGTTATTCGGATCCATCATAACTACAAATGCGCGGTCAAGCATGTAGTTGCCTCGTCCGCGTGAAGCTCTTAATTCTTCTTCGATGATTTTTTCCACTTTCTTTTGAAGCTCCATATCAAAGGAAAGTTGCAGGTCATAGCCTCTTCTTCCCTTTTCAACCTCGGTTCTGCTGAGGATATTTCCATTATTGTCTTCCTCGAATTTGATCTTTGGTTTAACAGGGTTTAAATCTTCTTCGTACTGGTATTCAATGTAGCTTTTTCCGACCCTGTCGTTCCCGGCATATCCTCTCGTCTTATAGTAATCTTCCCGTTCCTTTAAAATTCCTTGCTCGGGTGACGTAATGTTGCCGAAAATAGACGAGAGTACGCCGCCAAACGGATATGACCTGGTCCAATCGGTAATAATATCTACCCCCGGCAGCTCATCCAAGTGTTCCGACACCTTTGAAACTTCCTCATACGTGAGCTTTCCGCCCGGATTATCTTTATCCGATTGTTTTTTGTCAGGGTCCATAGACGATACGATTTGCGGCTCATAATACGATCCACCTGCAAAACGCCTGAAGATTGCTACAATTTCGTATTCCTTTGGATCATTCTTTATTCTTTTCAGTTCACTTTCAGGAACCCTTTCCACCTGCAATGGATACGATTTCTTTGCTTCCAGCGTTTTTTCGCTTTCGCTTAATAATTTTTTGGCTTTCTCTGGATAAGCAACAAGCCAATAATCCCGCAAGTCCCGTTCTCTCAAAAAGCTGGGATCAATATTAATATACTCTGCAAGCTTTCTTGCAGTAGCCAGCATTTCATCCGGCTTCACATGCTTCTCCAATGTATAGCTAATAGCAGGAATGCTTTTATTGTCGACAACCACTTTATGGTTTCTATCATACATTTTCCCACGCGGAGCAGGATACGTTGCATAAGACGACTCTACCTTCGTTACTTCCTGGGTGTATTCCTCACCATGAACAATTTGAACAACACCAAGCCGAATAATAAGTGCAGAAAACAATGCGAATACGGCAAAGAAATAAAGGTTTATCCTAATGATTCTTGACCGTCTTTTCTTTTTGGCTTGATCAGGAGATTGACTTGAACCAGTCACTAATTTCGCTTCCCCTTTCCTAATCTTGTTATTTACGAGACCTGATAATATTGTAACATTATTGTAATGGATGTTACAGAAAGAAAGATGAAAATATCGTGTCAATCATAATTTTGAAGTAAAATTATCATTTCAACGTAAAACTTGGAAATATAAGATAAGACGTTTCACTAGATAGATAGGTTTCATTCTTGTTATAACAAAGTTTTTAAAGATTAATAGAAATAAATAACAATCAATAATTGTAATGGGGAATTATGGAGATATTATTACGAAAATCTCATGTTATGATTCTTGTGTAGAAAAAAACAGAGGAGGATTTATTACATGAAGAAAAGCATTTTACTTTCAGTTGCAACAGCAGCAGCTTTAGCTACATTCAGCGGGGTTAATCATGCAGATGCGCAAAACATATGCGGAGGCACTGCTAATCTTCAAACCTCTAAAGATATTAAGAACGTACAGAATGTTCAATCTGTAGATCAAGATAAATTACAGGCTCTATTAGATTCCTATATTAAAGAGGGAAAAATTCAGGGCCAAGCACCAAATGCTCAAGCGCCTAAGAAGGAAGCAGCTCAGCCTGCCCAACCACAAAAACCGGCAGAGCAAGCAGCTCCAAAAGCACCACAAAAGGAAACAGCTCAACCTAAGCAGCCTGCTCAAGCACCACAAAAGGAAGCAGCTCAGCCTAAACAGCCTGCTCAAAATGAACAAAAGCAAGCGCCAAGCAATTCATCTGTAAGTGCATTCGAAAAAGAAGTTGTTGAGCTAACAAATGCCGAAAGACAAAAGCAAGGGCTAAAACCTCTTGAACTAGACGAAGAATTGAGCAATGTTGCTCGTACAAAATCTCAAGATATGAAAGACAAAGGATACTTTGACCACAACAGCCCAACTTATGGTTCACCATTTGATATGATGAAGCAATTTGGCATCAGCTACAAAACTGCCGGTGAAAATATTGCCATGGGTCAACAAACTCCACAAGAAGTCGTTAATGCTTGGATGAACAGCCAAGGTCATAGAGAAAACATTATGAACCCTAGCTTTACCCACATTGGCGTAGGTTATGTAAAAGACGGCAACTACTGGACTCAGCAATTTATTGGAAAATAAGAATCAAGAACCTTAAAAAAACAGCCTTCATCGAAGGCTGTTTTTTATTATCTGGCAAGTATGTCGCAAACCAGCTGCATATTATTTTTGACGATGCCCTCTTAGCGGGTTGAAGGTTCACTTATTTCCAAAGCTTATAAATAGCTTGTGTACCGCTGTTTTCCTCTCCTAGCTCCACTAGCTTTTGATAAAGTGATTCAGCCAGCTCCAGCCCCGGCATTTTTTCTCCCATGAGCTCCGCTTCCTCTAATGCGATTCCGATATCCTTTAAAAAATGCTTAATGTAAAAGCCTGGTTCAAAGTCACCATTTAGCATGCGCGGCGCGAGATTGGACAATGACCAGCTGCCTGCTGCACCTGTCGTTATGCTTTTTAATACGTTCTCAGGATCAAGTCCGGATTTTTCCGCATACACCATGGCTTCAGCAACACCGATCATGCCGGCAGCAATCGCAATTTGGTTGCACATTTTCGTATGCTGGCCGCTGCCTGCAGGACCTTGATATTGAATATTTTCACCCATCGTTTGGAAAAGGGGAAGAAGTTCATCAAATGCCGATTTGTCTCCTCCCGCCATAATCGCAAGCTTACCATTTTTCGCACCGATATCTCCCCCGGAAACAGGCGCATCTATAGCGATCAGAGCTTTACTTTTCGCTTCCTCATAAATTTTTTTAGCAAGAGACGGCTTTGATGTGGTCATATCGATCAAGAAGCTGCCGCTTTTGGCGTGATTAATAATTCCATCTTCAGAAAAATAGACCTCTTCAATGTCTCGTGGGTATCCAACCATCGTGATAATGATATCAGACTCACTTGCAAGCCCACGAACGGACGATTTCCAACTCGCTCCTTTTTCAATAAGCTCATCTGCTTTCGATTTCGTTCTTGTAAACACATGAAGCGGATATCCATTATTCATGATATGTCCTGCCATACTGTTACCCATTACACCTAGACCAATAAAACCAACTGATTTTCCCATGAGAAGCCTCCTCTAAAATTTTTTTCTATTATACAGATTTCACAAATCCGCCGTCGATCAGAAGGGTTTGCCCAGTCATATATGTATTTTTTTCAGATAGCAAAAACGCCGCATATGCAGCAAAATCGTTTGGATCACCGTAGGAACCAAGAGGGATTTGCAATTCCGATTCCTTTTTTATCTGCTCTACGCTTTTTCCGAGCGTGTCCGCTTTATTTTGGTCCAAATAAGCAACGCGGTCGGTAGCGATTTTGCCGGGTGCAAGGGTGTTAATCAAAATATTGAATTCAGCAAGCTCTGTTGCCAACGTTTTTGTTAACCCGACGATTCCAAGTCGGAAGGTGTTTGATAAGAGAAGACCAGGGATTGGTTCTTTAACAGAAGAAGATGCTATATTTATTATTTTCCCGCCGTTTTTCTTTAAATACGGCAAAGCTTCCCGGATTAAGCGGACATAGCTGAGCAAATGAAGCTCAAATGAATCCTTCCAATCGTCATCTGTTAAATCAGCTATGCTTCCTCCTTTTGGGCCGCCCACATTGTTTACTAGGATATCAATCCTTTCGTGACGCTCCAAGGCAGCATGAATGAGCTGCTTTATGTCCTCGCTGTTTGAAAGGTCACAAACCCGGTAGTCGATCAGGCCGCTCCCTAAATACGAAAGCTCCTCTTTCACCTGCTTTAATGCTTGTTCATTTCGTCCGGATAAAATAACATGGGCTTGTTCTTTTGCAAGCTCTTCTGCGATCGCCTTCCCGAGTCCTTTACTGCTTGCAGCGACAATTGCAACCTTGTCCTTTAAATTTAAATCCATCTAAAAGCCCCCCTTTTTTCTTTATCTTATCATGAAAAAAGGGCTATGTCTGAATCAAGCGATTTTAAACTGCTTATAAATGAAAGAACTGATTTGTTCTTTTTGAACAGGCGGCGAATAAAAATACCCTTGAATTTTAAAACAATCGATGCTCGTCAGGAAAGTGAGCTGCTCTTCCTTTTCCACTCCTTCAGCAATAACATCCAGTTCTAAATAATCAGCCATCGTAACAATGGTTTTAATAATTGATCTGAACTTTTGATCGGTAACGATCTCATCAATAAAGCTTTTGTCGATTTTAATCCGGTCGATTGGAAGCTTATTGATGTAATTTAATGAACTATAACCGGTTCCGAAATCATCCATGCTGATTTCAATCCCAAGCTGTTTTATCCTGGAAAACTGATCGATTACATACTTGTCATCCATGATCATGACAGACTCAGTGATTTCCAGTTCAAGATAGCGGGCATCGATGTCAAATTCAGTTAATGTGTCTTTTATAAATTGATAAAGGTTTTTATGGGCAAAATGAAGCTGTGAAATATTAACTGAAACTCTGAAAGGAAATTCCAGCCTGTCAGACCATTCTTTAATGTGTTCACAAATTTTTTTGAACACACGCTCTTCCAATTCATTAATAAGCCCGTATTTTTCAGCGATTGGAATAAACACGCTCGGCGGAATAACTCCTTTTTGCGGATGAATCCACCTGGCCAATGCTTCAACGCCGATCATTTTTTTAGTTACGCTATGAATTTTCGGTTGGTAATCGACATAAAAACAGTCCTGTTGCAGGGATGACCTCAGTTCCTTTTCCAACCGGAGCTCATCTAACCTCTTCTCGTCAAGCTCAGGAATATACAAAATACACTTACCTTGGATTCCTTAGCGCTTTGCATAACCGTCTCACCAAGACGAGTCAATTGGTCGAATTGTTTTGGCGTTTTTGCGTCAGAAAATGCAACTCCAATAGATGCAGTGAGATCACATTTTGTGTTGTTAATGCAAAATCCTGTTTTTAATTGTTCTGCTATTTCTTCAGCAAACGCGGCTGCTCCGTCAGCAGTTAACCTTGTTGATAAAATGACAAATTCATCACTTTCATTTCGAGCCACCGTATCTTTTCCTTTTACAATTATTTGTTTTAACCTTTTTCCTATTTCGATGAGCAGATCATTACCAAAGGACATGCTATATAAATCATTCCATTTTTTGAAATTATCGATATCGATATGAAAGTACGAATGCTGCACTCCTTCTGTTGTAGATTGCAGAAGAAATTGCTGTAAAAGATAATTTTTGTTATATAAACCCGTTAATTGATCGTAAAATGCTGCAAAAGCGATCTCTTCATCTTTTTTCCGGATTTGAGAAATATCTTCTGCAATTACAATAACACCTGGTGTATCATTTTTCACGTTACTCGGAATCATGTTTGCACGAAGCAGAATTGATCTTCCCGATTTATTCTGCAGCGAAAAATGAAAGCTTGACGAAACGCCATTTAAAGCTTGGAGAAAATTCTTTTGAAAGAGCATGCGATCCTTTTGATCAATCAGTTTTAAGAGATTAATATTTTTTAACAAATCCGGTTCAATATTCAAAATCAATTAGCGCCATGCGATAATCACCAGCTTACTGTAGAAATGATACTTTACTATCGTTATCGGCTAAATTTTTTATAAATAAAGGGATGCACCTGAACTTTTTAAGGTATTTCAATATTAGCCCGTTAACCTTAACTGAGGTTAATGATGGGGCTGATTTGACCAGCAAATATTTTCTATGCCCGCATTAAAAGATTTTTTATAATAAAAAGAAAGGCGGGGTGACTAAGAATGATAAAAGAATTATTTGTAAAAAGCGAAAACGGTTATGAAAAAATGATAATCCGCAATTATGACTATTCGGATATCCCAGCTTTACAATCCCTGCAGCAAACATGCTTTCCTCCCCCATTCCCCGAAGAGCTTTTATGGAGCAAGGAGCAGCTGGATTCCCATGTCCGTCACTTTAATGAGGGAGCGATGTGTGCTGAAATAAATGGCCGGCTAGTCGGAAGCATGACAAGCTTAATTGTTGCATTTGATCCATCGAAACCTGGACATACGTGGGAGGAAGTAACGGATAATGGTTTTATTCGAACTCATAATGAAAATGGGAACACTTTGTATATCGCAGATATTTCAGTTGATCCTGAATACCGAAAGCTTGGTATCGGAAAATGGCTGATGCAAACGATGTATGAGCTCGTTGTACATAGAAGGCTTGAACGTCTTCTTGGCGGAGGGTGAATACCATTGTATCATCAGGTGAAAGACACGATGACGCCGGAGGAATATGTCGAATCGGTACTGCAAGGCTTACGGAAAGATCCGGTGCTATCGTTTCTTATTCAATGCGGCAGGGTTCCTACTGGGGTTGTGAGAAACTATTTAGACGATGAGGAATCGGTGAATTACGGGGTTCTTATGGAGTGGAAAAATCCTTTTTTATATGATTAATACGGCTTGAAACTCGTTCTTTTTTCATTTTACTTCTTAATTGGGCTGAATATTTATGGATTCTAGCAGGAAACGGAACATCTATTATTTCTGTCAGTTCACCTAATAATAAAAATCATCCCTGTTCCTTAAAAATTAAAACAGCCAAGATTATAATTATTATACGGTATGTCCTCTATTAATTGTATTGAAAAGGATACTAAAATTGGATAAAAAAACGGCCAAATCAAGTGATTTGGCCTTACGTGTTAAACATTGAATGTTTCTTTAACAAATGATACTACTTCCTCAGTTGAGCTCATGGAAAGGATTTTTTCTTTGAATGATTCAGCTTCTGCTTTTGATAGCTTGCTGATTTGTGTTCTTGCTGGAAGGATTGATGTTGCACTCATCGAGAATTCATCTAATCCAAGTCCCAGCAATATAGGAATCGCTACTTCATCTCCAGCCATTTCACCGCACATTCCAACCCATTTCCCTTCCTTATGGGCTGCTTCTATAACGAGTGTAATCAATCTCAGTATGGCAGGATTATACGGTTGATATAAGTAAGACACGCGTTCGTTCATACGGTCTGCTGCCATTGTGTATTGAATGAGGTCATTCGTTCCAATACTGAAAAAGTCGACTTCTTTCGCAAATTGATCAGCTAAAACCGCTGTAGAAGGAATCTCAACCATGATACCGATCTGTATATCATCGCTGACTTTATGCCCTTCATTCAAAAGCGTTTCTTTTACTTCAAGCAGTAAAGATTTTGCTTCTTTAAATTCATTGACAGTAGCAATCATCGGGAACATAATCCGTAAATTTCCATATGTACTCGCTCTGAGCAATGCACGAAGTTGAGTTTTAAAAATGTCTTGTTCCTCAAGGCACAGTCTGATGGCCCTAAATCCGAGGAATGGATTCATTTCTTTTGGCAGGTGCAAATATGGAAGTTCCTTGTCTCCGCCAATATCAAGCGTTCTTACAACAACCGGCTTTCCTTCCATTTGCTCCAAAACTGATTTATACGCATCAAATTGCTCTTCTTCAGTCGGAAGCTGGTCTCTGCCCATATAAAGGAATTCGGTACGATAAAGGCCTACCGCTTCGCCGCCATTCTCAAGAACACCTTTGACGTCAGCAGGTGTACCGATGTTCGCAGCAAGTTCCACATGCTGTCCGTCTGTAGTTACAGTTGGTTCATTTACGAGCTTCGCCCACTCTGCTTTCTGTTCTAAAAATTTGTCGTTTTTCGCCTTATATTCTGCGATCGCATCTTCTGATGGGTCAACGATTACTTCTCCGCTAATCCCGTCAACGATAACCAATTTTCCATTTTCGATTTCCTGGGTAGCCTTTTTCGTGCCGACTACTGCCGGGATTTCTAAAGATCTGGCCATAATCGCTGAATGTGAGGTGCGTCCACCGATATCTGTTGTAAAACCTTTGACAAATTCTCTGTTAAGCTGAGCAGTATCAGAAGGAGTCAAATCTTCCGATACGATAATCACTTGCTCGGAAATCAAGCTCGGATTTGGGATCTCCACACCAAGCAAATGCCCGATCACACGTTTTGTCACGTCTCGAATATCGGCAGCTCTTTCTTTCATATACTCATTATCCATTGATTCAAACATACTAACGAACATATCAGCGGTTTCTCTTAAAGCAAATTCTGCATTGACTGATTCGGAGCTGATTTTTTCCTTTACAGGGTTCAAGAGCTCCGGATCGCTTAATACGAGCAAATGCGCGGAAAAAATATCGGCTTTGTCTTGTCCAAGTTCTTTTAACGCATGAGCCTTGATGACTTCCAGCTCTTTTTTTGAGTTTTCAACCGCTTGAGCAAATCGCTCGATTTCAGCCTCCGAGTTTGTAACGGCTTTCTTTTCTACTGATAAATCCGGCTCTTCCAGGCGGTAAGCCTTTGCAATTGCAATGCCTGCAGAAGCACCGATCCCCTTTAGTTCCAACATTATTCCCCTAGTCCTTCACTCTTCATTGTTTCTTCAAGTGCGCTAAGTGCATCATTTTCATCTGATCCAGCTGCAGAAATTGTAATTTCAGCACCTTTTGCAATGCCAAGAGACATAACACCCATGATAGACTTTAGGTTCACTGTTTTTCCATTATACTCAAGGTTAATATCTGAGTCATATTTGCTTGCAGTTTGAACTAAAACTGTTGCGGGACGTGCGTGGATACCTGAATCTGCAGTTACTTTAAATGTCTTTTGTGCCATATTATACCGATCTCCTTTTTGCTATGCTTAATATACGCTCACAATATTACATCATACATCCGTAGTTGTCATCTGACAAGTGATCCATTTTAACAAAATTCTTTGTTTTTCGCTAAAATTGTTATTGTTTGTTGATAGTTTGACCTAAATGGCTGAATTCATCACAATAAAAATTAACTTTTCATTTTTATGCAGCAAAAGACCCACCTAACAATTATGATAGATCCCAACCTTAGTGTTATTTGATGATCATTTGATCCTTAGGATAGCTTGTCATTGTTTCGAAGCCGTCATTGGTAATCAAAATATCATCCTCTATCCGGACGCCCCCGACCTCAGAAAGGTAGATCCCCGGTTCGATTGTAAATGCCATTCCCTTTTCTAAAAGCAAATCATTCGTATGAGTGATAGACGGATATTCATGAACGGAAATTCCTAACCCGTGCCCGAGACGATGTGGGAAATAATCCCCGTATCCGCTTTCTTCAATGATTTCTCTTGCTTTTTTGTCTAGGTCACCTATCCGAACCCCGGGCTTACACATCTTTAACGCAGACGTTTCTGCATGTAATACGGTGTTGTAAATGTCGTTCTGCTTCTCATCCATATGCTTATAGGCAAAAGTTCTTGTAATATCCGAGCAATACCCTTCGAAAACTACTCCTAGATCAAATAGAACGAAATCTCCTTCTTTTAACTGCTCTAAGCCGGGATTTCCGTGAGGCTTGCTCGATTTTTCTCCAAAGAGGACCATCGTCGAAAATGACATGTCTTGAATTCCTTTTTTCTTTAATTCAAATTCTATTTTTGCTAAAACATCCATTTCGCTAACTCCTGCTTTAATCGCACTTACACCGACTTCAACACCATAGTCAGCAAGCTTGGCAGCTTCTCTCAAAATCTCTATCTCGCGCTTGTCTTTTACCAGCCTTTCTTCTTTCAGCTTTCCGTCAACTGAAACAAATTCGGCTCCGGAAAAAACCGATTTCAGAGCTTCTGCATGTGCATATGATATCTCTTCCGTTTCAATAGCTGCAGCTTCGATTGCCAGCTTTCTTTTTTCCAACTCTATTTTCACGAGATGCCAGGGGTTTTCATGATCTCCGTAGCCAATAATCTGATGATTCCAACCAGCCGTTCTAGCCTGCTCGACTTCCATGTTCGGACAGAGAAAAAAAGGCTCTTCATCCGGAAAAAGAAACACACCCATTACTCTTTCATGTGGATTTGTCAAAAAACCAGTCAAGTAAAAAACGTTTTCTTTTGAGTGGATAAATGCACAATCTGCCCCTTGATTTTTTAACCAATTTGATATTTTTTCAATGCGATCCATCGCGATTCAACTCCATTTATTAACGTTTCATTATTGTAGCATGATGTAAGTCACATGAAAAAGCGCAAAAGCACATACATTATAAAGGAATACACCCGAATTTTTTGGTATACTGAGTTGGAGATCGGATGAAACAGGAGTTGAGGTCTGCATTGAAAAAATTTTTGAATAAAAGTGTTGTGTCTCTCTTATGCTTTAGCGGACTATCAGCTCCAGCACTTAGCATATTGTTAGTTGAATACTATGATTTCAGTTTCTTTTACGGTTGTGCGATCGGATTCCTCTGCTTCCTCGTTTCGTTTATAATCGTAATGAAGCGTCCCGATAATGAAAAGAAAAAAATAAACGCGATAGAAAGAGATTCTTGAATATCAAAAAGATAAGCCGGCCTTATAAAGTACCAGCTTCTTTGTGCTTATGATTTTAACAGCCTTAATCCATTCAGAATTACTAATATGGTACTGCCTTCATGACCTATGACTCCTAAAGGTAAATCTAAAATTTGCAGGAAATTTGAACAAATGAGCAGACAAATGACTGCCATAGAAAAGATAATGTTTTGCTTAATAATTTGATTCATTTTTTTTGAGAGTTTGACCATTCTTGTCAAGCTTGATAAATTGTTTTTTATGAGCACAAGATCCGCTGTTTCAAGCGCCACGTCTGTTCCTCCGCCCATTGCAATTCCGACGTCTGCTGTAGCAAGTGCGGGAGCGTCATTTATCCCGTCACCGATCATAGAAACAGTGCCGTGGGCTTCACGGAGCTTTTTAATTTCATCTGCTTTATTTTCAGGAAGGCAATCAGAAATCACAACTGATATTCCTGCATCCTTAGCTATTGCAAGGGCAGTTTCCCGGTTGTCCCCCGTAAGCATAGCGGATTTTATTCCCATTTTCGTTAGTACTTGTATCGCTTCTTTTGCTTCCTGCCTGATCTTATCCTTCAAGGCGAAGCATGCAACAATTTCAGTATTTTTCTTTACAAAAACCAACGTGTACCCTTTTGTCTTCGTATCATTGGCTTGACGCTGAAGAAACAATTCTGCTTCCTTCTTGCCTACAAAAGCATCCCTTCCCACGGTCCATTTCTCACCATTGATTTGTGCAGAAACACCAAATCCCGAGGTTTCTTCAATCGACAGTGTCTCGTATTGTGTGTCATTATTTTTGTTTATAAAACGAACGATTGCCTTTGCAAGCGGATGGGACGACTGGTTTTCAATTGATGCTACTGCTGTCAAAACTACTGTGCTATCCTCATCGGCACTGGCAATAAAAGCTTCTACCTCAGGGGTGCCGGTTGTGATCGTTCCCGTTTTATCAAACGCAACGACTTTTGTATCTCCTAAACTTTCAAGGAATTTTCCGCCTTTAATTAATAAACCGTTTCTCGCTCCGTTCGAAATCAGCGATAAAAATGCCGGCGTAATGGAGGCAACAAGAGCACAAGGTGAAGCTACAACCATAAACACCATGGCCCGGTAAAATGTTTCATTCAAGCTCCAGCCCAGCAGGAAATGGGGAAGAATAAGCAGAACTGCCGTGACAGACAAAACGGCATTCACATAAATCCCTTCAAATTTTTCAATAAATTTTTGGGATGGCGATTTACTTGATTGCGCAGCTTCAACCAGTTTTACTATTTTCTTAAACAGGGAATCTTCATTTTTTTTCGTCACTTCAATCGTGAGTGAGCCGTTTAAGTTTATCGTTCCTGAAAAAACGGCGTCACCTTCGCCTTTTTCCGCAGGAACTGATTCTCCAGTAAGTGCTGCTTCATTTATACTGGAATTCCCCGATTTAATAAGTCCATCTGCTGCAATTTTCTCACCGGGTTTTACTAATATGTGCTCCCCAACGGATAGTGCGGCTGCTGAGATAACCCGGGTATTTCCGTTTGACAACAGAACGGCTTCTTCTGGTTCGAGAGCCATGATAGAGGTTAAATCCTTTTTACTTTTGTTCATAGTGTAGGTTTCAAGGGCCCCGCTCAAAGAAAAAATAAAAATCAGGACCGCGCCTTCAGCCCAATAACCAATAAGAGCGGATCCGATAGCAGCGAAAATCATCAAAAGCTCCACATTTAATTTTTTGCTTTCCAGTGTGGCTTCGATCCCTTCTTTCGCTTTAGCAAAACCGCCAATTATAAATGCGCTGATAAATAAAATAGCTGACAAAGCAGGGGATTCGTTATAAAACCAGCCTAAGAAAATAAGTATTCCAGAGACAATTGCTGCAATGAGTTCGATATGCTGAAAGAATACAGACATTCTGGCCTGATTAAAATATGTGGTGTGCTCATGTAAACTGCTCGTTTTTTCTGACAAACCCAGTACCCCCTTTAAATAAAGTGAATCTTTGTTATCGTTTAAGGAATACTTAAAGTTTATCATATCTCCATTTATTTTCAAGTGATAATTATTACAATTACTAATTGATAATAATTATTAATAATAAAAGCTCACTTTCATCTGCCTCTACGGCTTAATAAAAGTGAGCTTTTAAACAACTCTTATCTTGGGATTTTTTTTGCTGACCAGCTGTGCAGTTGATCCGACGTCATAGGACCGACAATCACATTTTCAAGCTTTCCATCTTCATTATATAAATAAGTCGTTGGAATGGTGACAATTCGGTACAAATTCATGAACCTTCCATCCGGATCTAAGACAACCGGCAGAGTAAGATGATACTCTTTTAAAAATCTGCTTACAGACTCCTTGCTCTTTTCCTGTGAGGTTAAATTGACTGTAATCAGCTGAGTACGATTTTTATTCTCCTCATAGAATTTTTGAAATTGAGGCAGCTCTTCTTTGCATGGCGGACACCACGATGTCCAAAAATGCACAGCAGTTTTCTTTCCTTTTTCGGGGATGATCATTTTTCCCCCGTCAATCGTAGTTGCATGTATTTCAGCCTGTGCTGCTTCGACGGGCCAACTGATAAGAAAGAGCAAGGGAATACATGTGAGTGCGGCGATCAGTCGATTGAGCATAGCAATAGCTACTCCTTTTATTTTTTATCTTACCCAGGATACCGAATCGCACTCATATTTTATTTGCTGCAGCATTTGGCTTATCCATCATAAAGATCGTCATATTCAACTCTTTGCATATCGTCAAATAATGCATGCTGGTTAAAAGAATGACTCCCATATTCATGCCTAAAATAATGCCTGTCATTTGAAACTCGCTCATCGAACCAAGAAAATACATCATTAGGAATGATATAACGGAAGCCCAGACGTTATGATAAAACGCGTCTTTTACGAGCCCCATCCCGATTAAACAGGCTTGAAACGGCATGACAAAAAAGTGAAAGAGAAAATACGGCCATAAAAGCTGTAAATAAACCGATGCTTCCGGGGAATCGAAAAATAAATGAGTCAAAGGTTCAGCAAATTGGTACATGACCCATACAGCAGGAACGCCATAGCCCAGTGTGATAAAAACAGCCTGTCTAAGCCTCTGAATTACTTTGGCATATTCTCTTCTGGAATAGGCTTCGGATATGCTTGGGATCAATACTGTCAGCAGGGCATGGCCGATAAATGCCGGGAAAAAGCCAATCGTCAACGCAACACCGGCAAGCATGCCGTACTGGTCGATCGTTGATGTACCGGCTACACCGCCTGCTAACAGGGCAGCCTTAACTAAGAACGGTTCAATCGCATTCATGACAGCGTGAAAAATTCTCAATCCTGTCGTGGGGATCGAAACCGAAAGCAGTCTTTTTCTTACGTCCTTCCCGCGAAGATAAATTTTTTGGTTCTTTTGCAGCGTCCTTTTTTTGATGACATATTGAGAATACAGGTAAATGAGAACCACTACTTCACTTAGTACCAGCACACATAATGAAATAAGCACAGAAGTATCGTCCTCAAATGAGAACCAGGAAAAAATGAGAAACAAGCAAAACAGCTGTATCGTTTTTCTTAGCAGGTTCGAGATTGCGATTCTGCCCATTTGCTGGACGCCCATAAAATAGCCCCTGGCGATCGAGCTAAATGCAATTGTCGGAATAAGTGCGATCACCAATCCTTTTATTAACGGATGATAATGATCAAAAACCGGTATCAAAGGAAGGGCCACAATTGCGACAACTGTAGATATGCTTGTATACAAAACGGTTAATCGGAACGCATGCCTCAGCATGCTTGCGTGAAGCTTCTGTTCAGATTCTGCAATAAATTTAGCAATTGATATTGGCAGCTCCAAACTAGAAATAACCACTAGAAGTATAATGGTCGGCAAGATGCTCATGTACAAGCCCATCCCATGCTCTCCAAGTTCTCTTGCCAATATAATGTTAATGAAAAATTCCAGACATTCTCCAAAAAATGCTGCAATTGATAACAGTAATACTCCCTTTGCAAATCGATTCATATGGACGCTCCTTGTCTCGTGATTCGTAATATCATATGAGACAAGATATAAATTTATTTTATATTTAAAGAACAATTACAAATCTTCTCAAATTCGTGGGTATTTGTTATTCAATGACACCTGATTGTGTTATATTTACATCAACATCGAAGTCCACTTTAAGCTGATCGTAATCTCTGTATAAGTCCTCTTTATTGTAGTGTCCTGTTTTCCATTCGATTTGCTCTGAAATAGCTAAAGGATCAATTTTCAAGTCTCTGAACGTATGAATAAGCTCAGTACACTTATTCTTTATATCTTTTTCAAACTTCCTTTCAATTCCCTTCAATTTTTTCCTATCCAGTTTATTCCCGGTATATTCCTCTATAATCCCCGTTACTTTTATCGTATATTTCACATCATGAATATCATTATTTATCAGTGAAAAAGTTCTTTTTGAAGCAATGCTCCTGATAGCTGCTTTTGTTTTTTCTTTAAGAGTTACAGTATGTTCGCCTTTCACATGGCCGTCGGTCAATAACTTAAAAAAGAAAAGATGGTCCCTTCCGATCTCTCCTATCATAGTTTGACCTTTGAATAATGCCAGTCCGTCTATTTCAATTGAATCCTTGCGGTTGAGAGAAAGAATCGGAAGATAGACGTCACCGCCTGTCAAATTAAGTAAAAATAAAAATACATGCAAATTCGTTCTTGGCAAGTCCCCATATTCAATATTTTGCTCGATCATGGAAGATATAAAATACGGAGTCCCCTTGCGGCCATAATATTTTGACAGCACCTCTTCCGCTTTATTTCTGCTTATGGCCAGGTATATTCGCGAACCTACTTTCGGGTCACGCTGCAGTGCATCAATCTGCTCAGAAATCCCCCGTTCAGCCAATACTTTGTTAAAGATGACTGTTGTAAGCTTTCCTCTGCCCAGCGGAGAATCGGATTGTTTTTCCAAATCACTGATAATGTCCCGGCTGATATCTGATACCGCAGTAAGAATATCATCTTTTACAGGCTGATCTTTTTCATAAATCGGACTGACAGCTATACCTTTAATCAATCCCGGCTCATACGGATCAAAGCCCAAGCCTTGAATCAACGAAAGATCGTCAAGTGTCATTTTTTGCACACCTGAAATTAGCAAAAGACATAGGCTGACGATAATAACGATATACTTCATTATTATGCCCCCCTCCATTTTCTCGCTAAAATCTGCAGAATAAACAATAAAGGAATATAAGAGATCAAAAAATAGAAACCTACATTTCCTAAAATGGTATTAAATTGATTAACTATCTCCCTGGAATTTAAACTATACAAACTGAGAAAAATGATTGCTAAAATGATATAAACAGCATTTTTCTGCTCGATGTGAAACAGCTCTCTCCATAAACGGCTTGCACACCAAACGCCTAAGCAGAGATTAGGCAATATCACAAGGCACCACGCGGCAATCCCGATGTATTCGAACCGCTCGACGAAAGGAAGCTCAATGACTTTCCAAATCGAAAGAGTCGCCCAAATATTTTTTTCAAGCTGCGCTGTACTAAAGAAAATAATGGCTGAAGCCATCCATACCAAATAAACAACAGTAGTAAAAAGAAGAGACGCATGAGCCCACGGTTCGGATTTTTTCGGATTTTTAATAAATGGAAAGTAGACTAACAGCGCTTCAAAGCCGAGAACTGATAGAGACATTTGTTTTGCACCAAGCAATATATCCACTAAGGGAACATTCAACACCGGATAAAACCGCCCAAAGACACCAAATTCAATTGTGCTTAAAAAAGTAAGAAGTAAAAAACTTGGAATAACGACTCCTAAAAAACAAATTCCCGTCACGACACGAAATCCCCCAAGCACAGCATAGAGGACTAGCACAAGCAATAAGAATGAAAAAATATTCGTGTTTATTGTGGCAAACATCCACACCTGAGTGACTTCAACATAAGTCCGCAATACATTAACTGCCTGCGCGATAAAGTAAATGCTCAGCAAAAACGTAAAGACCGACCCTAGTCGTACTCCCGCGATTTGATTATGGACAGACAGAATATTATTACCATTCGAGTTTTCGAAAAGCCGATAAATAAGCCAGACAATAAGGTGCGTCATAATGCCTGCGATCAAAACAGATATCCAAGCATCATGTTTAGCATGCTTTGCGATAAGTCGTTGAAACCCAAGAATCCCAACACCATATTGCATGCCATGGATCAAGAAAAACACAAAGTACGGCGATACTTGAAACTTTTCAGACACTTTGGGCATTTTTTCGCACCTCCTATTTCTGATTACCGTCATTTTTTTTCTTCACATTTGCTATATTAAACTTTCCGATTCTTTGCGGCCGCAAAAATACAGGACGCTTATACATTTTTGAAAACGGCGCTCTAAAAATCGCATCCTTAATATCGTTAGGCCGCATTGGAAAAATCGGCTCAAGGTACGGTCTCCCCAATGACGTCAATTTCAGCAAATGAACCATTAGAAAACTTAGTCCGTAGACAATCCCGAGGAGGCCGTATTGATTGGCTAATAAGAGTAATGGAAAACGCAAAATGCGAATGGTATTGCCCATGTTATAAACGGGTGTTGTGAAGGATGCAAGAGCGGTTAACGCTACTACGATCAATAAAATATTGCTCGTGAGACCAGCTTCAACCGATGCCGTTCCGATAACAATACCGCCCACGATACCGATCGTCTGCCCGACTTTGGTCGGGAGTCTTGCCCCCGCTTCACGAAGCAGCTCGATCGTCAATTCTAAAAAAATCGCTTCAAGAATCGGCGGGAACGGTACATCTCTCCTCGAAGTAATGACCGTATTAAGCAAATCTCTCGGAACAAGTTCGTAATGATAATTGAGCACAGCAACATAGACAGGTGTGATCAATATCGAAAATGTGACAGAAAATAACCTGACGATACGAAAAAACGATGCGACAATCCAGTTGTAATAGTAGTCATCGAACGCAGCAAAAAACTCGACAAATGTCGTCGGCCCTATTAATAACTGGGGAGAACCATTGACTGCAATGGACACTTTCCCTTCGGCGAGCGCCGCCGCAATTCTGTCCGGTCTCTCTGTATCCAAAAGCTGCGGAAAGGGAGAATATTTATTATCGCTTATCAGCTGGGTAATCATCGAGCTGTCATTAATCAAATCAAAATCTATATCATTCAGCCGCTGCCAAACGGTTTGTACATTATCTGGGTCTGCTATCCCTTCAATATACATTACTGCTATTTTTGTAGAGGAAAGATTGCCGACTTGTGTTTCTATCACCTGCAATTCACTTGTCGCCAATCTTTTTCTTATGAGGTTTATGTTTGTGTCAAGTGCTTCGACAAACGATTCTTTCGGTCCGATTACACTGAATTCAACCTCTGGCAATGTAACACTTCGGTTATTGGACACAGGCGCTTTAATAACAGCTGCAGGTGACCCGTATTCAGTCAAGGCGATAATAATATATCCTCCGAGTGCTTTTTGCTTAATCATATCGGTATCTATCGTAATGACTATATCCTCAATAGGAACAATCTTTGAAATGTCTTCAAGCGAGCTCCACTCTTTGTGGGAAAGAGGGGTTAGAATTAATTTTTCTAAAACGGCCGGATCAACCATTGTCCGATAATAGCTTAACCAAAACCGGATATCTTTCCCGTGAATTACCATCTGTAAAAAATCAGTGGAATTTTTTAAATTAGTCATCATTTCAATCATGTTTGGCTTTTTCTCGCCATTTTCATATCTCAATACAAGTATCCCTCCCCCCACTTTTTGCTTAGATTGCGTAAAAAAAACGAGATTATGCAAATAGGGGCTAAAAGGAAATTTTGCAGTATTGACAAGCAGTTAATTGATAATTTTTCAGAGGGAAATTGACGTTTTCCTGTAAAAAATCGATTTTCCTCTTCAATAACGTCTTTTTAACTTTAATCCTATCCGCCCTACAATAAATTTACCGCGGAATTGATAGAAGCGCGCTTCTCATAAGAGAGGCATTACAAATTGACGTATGAGCAGATTTTAAAAGACCATGAGAGAATGATTTTTTACCTGTTAAAGCATTTGAACATTTATAAAGACAGAGACGAATATATTCAAATTGCCTATATCGCACTTTGGGAGTGCACGATTGCTTTTGATCCGAAAAAAGGAAACTTTTCTTCCTTTGCATTTGCATCGGTTCGCGGAAAGCTGATCAATGAATTGAAAAGAAGGAGAAAGCACGAGGAAAGAAATGAGTATAAAGAAGTAGCTGCGTCATATTATGAGACGCCATTTATCGAACTAGTCGATGAGTGGGAAAGAAAAGCAGAAGAAAAAAAGCTGACAGACCTTCAAAAGAAATGGCTTTTTTCCGCAATTCGCGGAGAAACACTGCAAGAAATCGCTGAAAGGAACAATTGCTCGGTCGCCGCAGTCAAATCGTGGAGAAAACAGGCTTTAAAAAAGCTTGGCATAAAAAGAAAACAAAAATAAACTTATTTCAGCAAGCAGATACTTCGGGAACACGCAGATGGAGATCTATTCCACTTGCGTGAAATATCATGCCTGACTTTGCTAGAGGATGTGAACTTATCATAAAGCAAATTAGGGGGGAAGATCCCCCCCTAATCTATTTTCGAGTCCACATGATACTCAAATACGATATGACCGCCATGCCGGGCAATTCCCCGGAATTGCTGGAAATCGGGCTGTTCAATAAGCACCTCTCGAAAGGAGAGAAAATCATCTTTTTCAATATACAGCTGCTCCACTTCTCTTATTCGCAGTTTTTCAAGCTGAAAAACCGCCATTTCACGATCCATTTACATCCCTCCAAGAAATTAATATAACACCTGATATTGACTTGAACAATCTAATTAGCTTTGCACATCCAGAGTTTTTCCTTTACAACTAAGACAAAATATTGCAAAATACGTTCAATAGGGTTGATTTATATTCAAGGAGTGATATCAATGAAAATTGCAAAAGTGGGTAACGTGATTGAATTTAAAAACGGAATGACTGGAGTAGTTGAAAAAGTAAATGAAAATTCGGTTATAGTCGATGTAACCATTATGGATAATTATAGAGATTTGGAGCTTGATTCCTTAACGGTAGTTAACCATAAAAATTATAAAATTATTAAAGAATCCGTCTAGTACAATATCCCCCGCCTTTTTTGCCTCATTTAGAGCAACATTTTTTATTGAACTGCAAAAATCAATACCGCCTCTTCTAACTCTTAAGAAGATGGATTATTTTTAAATGCTGCCCTATTAAGATTTATGAGCTTTTTTTACAATGAAACAACATATTCTTTTTCATCGGATCGATCAACATAGGGTGGCAATTGTATTATAATTATGTTAGTATGAACTGAAACCATTTTACTAATACTCGAAAGCACCTCTATTCGCCTCCTGAATAGAGGTGTTTTATTTTTGGCAAAAATAAAAAAAGGCTCCACCGAGCCTTTTTTACTTATATTTTTTGAACGTTAGATGCTTGAGGTCCGCGTTGGCCTTGCTCAACTTCAAATGAAACTTCTTGACCTTCATCTAGTGATTTGAAGCCATCACTTTGAATAGCAGAGAAGTGAACGAATACATCGTCTCCACCCTCACGCTCAATAAATCCAAATCCTTTTTCTGCATTAAACCATTTTACTTTACCTTGTTCCATTGTTGTTTCCTCCTAGTGCATTCTTCGCACTGCTAGATACTACTCTTGCTCTGTGTTAAGACCGAACAAAAATAATTCCTTTTAATCATAGCAGAAGCAGCGGCACATAGCAAGGTATTTAAGGATGATGTGCAGGACAAGGATGATGAATTAGACTTGGGAATAATTCATTATTTCAATTCAATCTCACTTTGCCGGCCGTCCCCACATTTCATGGATGGGTCTTAAGGACATTTGTAATCAATCTGCTACCGATTATCCACCTTTTCCGGATACAAATCATGGTTCATTAGCCGGTGGGCTGCCATTTCTTCATATTTCGTCCCTGGCTTGCCGTAATTCGTATACGGATCAATCGAGATCCCGCCTCTTGGGGTAAATTTCCCCCACACTTCGATGTAGCGGGGATCCATCAATTCAATTAAGTCATTCATAATGATATTCATGCAATCCTCATGAAAATCGCCATGATTGCGAAAGCTGAACAAGTATAGCTTCAACGATTTGCTTTCAACCATTTTTTGATCCGGGATATAGCTGATATAGATCGTAGCAAAATCAGGCTGCCCTGTCATTGGACATAACGATGTAAACTCCGGACAATTAAATTTAACAAAATAGTCTCGATTAGGATGTTTATTTATAAAAGATTCTAAGATTTCCGGTTTATAGCTGAACTCATAGGATGTTCCTCGGTTTCCAAGGAGCGAAACTCCTTCGAGCTCTGATTTTTTTCTAGACATGATTCACCCTTCTCTCCCTATTAGTTATACTCCTCTTTTATTCCCCCATATTAAGGTGTGAAGCTGGGGAAGAACGCGGACATTGGTTAAATCCTCATCCGCACAAACCTTTTCGACAAGCCCTTCATATTTTTCCAGAAGCTTTTGCGCTAAATCATTCGTATCCCGAGAATTCAGATCATCGTTTCCAACTTGCAGAAACAACGGGAGCCCGGGGTATTTCTGATGCACTCCTTTAGCAAACTCCAAATCTTCATCTGAAAAAATAACGATTTTCAAGGTTACACTTTGAAGACGATTCATTTTTTCTAACGATTCAAATATAGCTGTAAGCTTCGTAAAATCGCAAACCATTCCCGAGCTTGGCGGCTTCGGTGAAATGGTTAAATCATCGATATCCGCGAACCACTCCTGGAAGATACTCCCTTGTGTCTCAAGTGCAATTCGATAGCCTTTTTCTTTTAGCAATGCAGTCAATCCGCCAAGAGGTTTCAGCAAGGCGGGGTTGCCTCCGGAAATGGTGACGTGAGAAAAACACCCTCCTCCTGTCTCTCTAAGAGAATCGAGAACTTCATTTGGCTCAAGCCACTTGATATCTCCTTTTGCTGAACCATCCCATGTAAAAGCAGAATCACACCAGCTGCAGGAATAATCACAGCCCGCCGTCCGGACAAACATCGTTTTCTGCCCGATGACACTGCCCTCTCCCTGCACGGTCGGTCCGAATATTTCTAAAACGGGAATTGGTTTATTCATGGGCTTGCTCCTTTTTCGGCCGGTATACACAATAACTTGTCGGCGTCTCTCTCACGAAAACCTGGACGCAGACGGGCCGGTTGGACAATGTATTCAAATATGTTTCTACTGCATCATAAATCGATTTAGCCACGACCTCAGTCGTAGGAAACGAATAAGCATCTTCGCCTGAAAATTCAAGATGATCATTTAAAAGCGTATGATCGTATTTTCCATGGACGATTTTTTTTAACGTACTAAAATTAACCAAAAAACCGCAAGAATCCAGGGTATCTCCTGCAATCGTCAGATTTACCGTGTACGTATGGCCGTGGACGCGGCTGCACGCGCCCGCTTCTTCTCTCGGAATAAAATGTGCTGCAGAGATCTGCATGTCTTTATTCAATTCAAACGAATATGGATGAAATGCTTGAGGATACGTTTGTGAAAGCATTCTAATTTCCTCCTTTTTCATGTAAATATTCGTTTAACCCATTTTTCCTAAGCACACAGGCAGGGCATTCGCCGCATCCGTCAGCAATGATGCCGTTATAGCAAGTCAAGGTTTCATTTCTCACTAAATCCAGTGCATGAAGCTCATCAGCAAGCTTCCACGTTTCTTTTTTATTCAGCCACATTAATGGTGTATGAATGACAAAAGGCTTATCCATTGCCAAATTAACTGTCACGTTGCAGGACTTAATAAAAGAATCCCTGCAATCCGGATATCCGCTGAAATCTGTCTCGCATACACCGGTAACAATATGTCTGGCTCCGATTTGATAAGCCAGTATAGAAGCAAAGGATAAAAAGACTAAATTTCTGCCAGGGACAAACGTGGAAGGCAAGCCATCCTCATTCATTTTTATCTCCATTTCGTCTCTTGTCAGGGCATTAGGGGCCAATTGATTCAGCAAAGACATATCAAGCAAATGATTCTTAACGTTTAGCTTTTTGGCAATCTTTCCAGCTACCTCTGTTTCCAGCTGGTGCCGCTGGTTATAGTGAAAAGTAACAGTTTCGACTTCAGCAAACTCCTGAAGCGCCCACACAAGACAAGTTGTGCTATCCTGTCCTCCGCTAAATACAACAACTGCTTTTTCCTTCCTCATTTTTACTCCTTCTTTCGTATAACATATAAAAAACACCCTCCGTTTGAATGGAAGGTGTTCTAGCCATAAAAAACAAAAAGCCGCATCCAAGGATACAGCATGAGTCCTTAGTTTTTTATAGAGGGTTTTTCTAGAACCTCTCCCGTTTAGTTACACGGTATTTATTTATTTTGTAGACACGTTCGTTAGTTTAGCATATTTTAAGCTTGCTGCCAATGTGCTGCTTCTCATTTCAAGACGCTGTTGTCAGGTATTTTTTTAAACAATAAGAACAAGACAAAAAATATGCTAACATTTCCGAACAAAGGATAAATGGCAGTCAAGAGCTTCCCGTATCCTACGAGACTGATGCAATAAGCTATACCTAAAATCATGCAATAAATTACAATTCGATTGATGTTCACATATTTTCTGATCTGCTTCTCCATACCGTAAATGTTGCCGATGACAGAGGTGAAAATTTCCCCGAAAATAATTAATAGATAAATCATATGTATACTCCCGGATGAGATTTGCACGACATGAGCCATTGGAACGTCAAAAAAAAGAGTATCCGGCAGCGTCGTCATTGCCAAAAAAGAACAAAGCAAAATGACGGTTAAAATCCCTCCTCCCAAATACGCTCCTGCTTTTATTTGTTTCTCAGATTCTAATTCAGAAGCAACCGGGACAAGAACAGCTTGTGCAAGCGACAAATTAAAAGCGCCGTAGGAAATTGCTGAAACGATCCAGCCAACGTCTGATTTTTCTAAATCGACTACCCAAAATTGCGAGCCCAAGTCTTCATAAAACAAAAACGAATCCGTAAAGACAATCATCGTAAAGAGCATAAGCATCGGCACCACAAGGATATTCACTCCGAAAAGCCCATTTATTCCCCGCGAAAGAACCAGCAAGCAAATAGCAATCGTTAAAAGGATTCCGAAATGGGCAGAGGTATGAAGCTGTTCCTTGAAAATCGCTCCCGCTCCCGATAAAAGTACTGAGGTAACCCCGAATAAGATCAGCAGCAAAAAACCATTTACGACCGGGCCGATTGTTTTTCCAAAAAGAAATATGTTAAGCTCCCGATAAGACGCCGCTCTGATCCTTCTTGAAATGATCATCATTTTGGATCCTAAAAAAGTAAACATTATTCCGCTGATAAGGATACCCAGCATCCCTGCTGGTCCGAATTTCAAGAAAAACTCAACAATTTCTTTTCCAGTGGCAAAGCCTGCACCGACAACAGTCCCCACATAGACAAACGATAGTTGAATAGTAGAATTTCCCGAATGCTTCATTTGATTCCTCCGTGTGACAAGCCTTGATACAGCTTATGAGACAAGTAGCTTGAAAAGAAGAACATTTCATGGTTTACTTTTAAAAATATCCCGCATAAAGTGACCAGTAAGCTCTCCTATCTCGAGGGCTATAGGTTCCAAGAAAAGTCTAGGTGAGGTATGTATGTACGGCGGCTTTACTCAGGCATCCTGTTGAAATGCCTTCAATATCGTCGAATCCCCGCTTATTGAAGATTCACTTTTTCAAAAAAGGTTAAGCATATTATTTGAAAGTCAAAATAGGTCAAAGTATACTATAACCATAGATGGTCACAAGAGGCCATTTTTTCAAATCGCATTAGTCAAAGATAATCAAACTTTATTAGGGGGTTATGGCAAATGCTTTGTCAAAACTGTCAAAAAAACGATGCAACCATTCGATTGAATATGCAAATAAATTTCAACAAAAAACAAATGGATATTTGTGAGTCCTGCTACGCGTCTTTAACACAGCCGTCAATGAACGCCGGAAACACACCATTTGGCGGATCATCATTTTTCAATCCGCAAGGACCGGAAGTTAAAAATCGCAGCCATAGCCGAAAAGGATTGCTTGATGAATTGGCCACAAACGTGACAAATGCTGCGAAAACGGGAGTTATTGATCCGGTGATTGGAAGAGATGGAGAAGTGAAACGCGTCATCGAAATTCTAAACCGCAGAAATAAAAACAATCCTGTTCTTATCGGAGAGCCTGGTGTCGGAAAAACAGCAATTGCTGAAGGCTTGGCCTTAAAAATTGTCGAGGGCGACGTTCCAAACAAATTAAAGGACAAGGAGCTTTATCTGCTTGACGTCGCTTCCCTTGTTGCCAATACAGGTATCCGAGGCCAATTTGAAGAACGGATGAAACAGCTCATCCAAGAGTTGAAAAGCAGAAAAAATGTAATTCTGTTTGTGGATGAAATCCACCTGCTTGTCGGGTCTGGAAGTGCTGAAGGATCAATGGATGCCGGCAATATTCTCAAACCCGCGCTTGCCAGAGGCGAGCTGCAGCTCATTGGTGCAACTACACTGAAAGAGTATCGCAAAATTGAAAAAGATGCAGCTTTGGAACGCCGGTTCCAGCCAGTCATTGTTAATGAGCCGTCCATTCAAGAAGCGATGACAATCCTAAACGGAATTAAGGATAAATATGAGGCTTACCATGGTATTTCATATTCCGAAGACGCAGTGAAGGCTTGTGTGGAATTATCGCACAGATACATTCAGGACCGCCACTTGCCGGACAAAGCGATTGACCTATTGGACGAAGCAGGTTCAAAAGCCAACTTGCTTTTGGATACAAACGAAAGCACAAATATTCCGGAGCGGCTGAAAGCCCTGGCAATTGAGAAAGAAAAAGCCCTCAAGGAAGAAAACTACGAGCTGGCAGCAAAATTGCGTGACGAAGAAGAGGTATTAACTAACAGCACAGAAAAACATTTTGAAAAGCCAACAGTAGATGCCGCTGCAATACAAGCAATTATAGAACAAAAAACAGGCATTCCAGTCGGAAAGCTACAGGGAAATGAACAGCAAAAAATGAAAGACCTTGAAGACAAGCTGAATGAAAGAGTCATCGGGCAAAAAACAGCAGTCCAAAAAGTTGCAAAAGCTGTCAGACGCAGCCGGGCAGGTCTAAAATCTAAGCAAAGACCAACAGGCTCATTCCTTTTCGTAGGTCCTACCGGCGTTGGTAAAACAGAACTCTCAAAAGTCTTGGCAGAAGAGCTTTTCGGTACGAAAGAAAGCATCATTCGCCTTGATATGAGTGAATATATGGAGAAGCATTCGGTCTCAAAAATTATCGGATCTCCTCCAGGTTATGTCGGACATGATGAAGCGGGGCAGCTGACCGAAAAAGTTCGCAGAAATCCTTATAGCATTCTTTTGCTTGATGAAATTGAAAAAGCACATCCGGATGTGCAGCACATGTTCCTGCAAATCATGGAGGATGGCCGTTTGACAGACAGCCAAGGGCGAACTGTCAGCTTTAAAGACACGGTCATTATTATGACAAGCAACGCAGGCACCTCTGAAAAGAGAATAAAAGTCGGCTTTCAACCTGAAGGCAGTGCGATAGAAGAACAAACTTTAATTGACTCCTTGAGTTCATACTTTAAACCTGAATTTTTGAACCGCTTTGACAGCATCATCTCTTTCAATGCATTAGAAAAAGAGGATTTGAAACAAATCGTCTCTATCCTTCTACAAGATCTGGAGAAATCATTGGCAGAACAAGGTACCGAACTCGAAGTGACAAAGGAAGCTGTCAATAAAATTGCCGAGCTGGGCTATCATCCTCAATTTGGCGCCCGTCCGCTAAGAAGAACGATACAAGAGCAACTTGAAGATAAAATGACTGACTTGCTTTTGGATCATGAAAGCATCGGTAAGTTTCTGATTGAAGTTGAAAATGGTCAATTGACAGTTACCGCGAGATAAGACGCACCCGTAAGCATCCATCCTTATTCCAAGGATGGATGCTTTTTTCATTTTTATGAGAAAGACTCCGACCCATTTCTCCTTCGAAAGCCTAAAGACCTTTTAAAAGTTACCGATATAAATTGTAGAAAAATAAAGGAATTGGTGTGAGCTATGGATAAAACTTCAATAATTGGTATCATTCTTGCGTTTATTGCCATTGGTGTTGGAATGGTTTATAAAGGGGTAAGCTTGGACGTATTAGTAAACCCTGCAGCGATCCTCATCATTTTTCTGGGAACGGCGGCAGCGGTTATTATTGCTTTTCCTACTGAAGAAATCAAACGCGTTCCAAAGCTGTTTGGCGTTTTATTTAAAGAAAAAAAACAGACTGAAATAGAAGATTTAATTACAATGTTCTCTGAATGGGCGCAAATTGCTCGAAGAGAAGGCCTTTTAGCTCTTGAAGCAAAAGTAAATGAAATAGACGATCCTTTTTTAAGCAACGGCATCACGATGGCTGTTGATGGTCAAAATGCTGAATTTATCAGAGACGTGCTAACTGAAGAAATCGAGGCAATGGAAGACAGGCATCAAGCAGGCGCAAGCATTTTTACACAAGCTGGAACGTACGCTCCTACTCTAGGAGTACTCGGGGCGGTGATCGGGCTCATTGCCGCGTTGGCCAATATGGACAATACAGAGGAGCTTGGCCATGCTATAAGCGCTGCATTCGTAGCCACTCTACTCGGAATATTTACAGGTTATGTGTTGTGGCATCCTTTCGCCAACAAGCTGAAACGAAAATCCAGGCAAGAGGCGAAAATCAGGGAGATTATGATCGAAGGAGTGCTTTCAGTATTAGAGGGCCAATCTCCCAAAATAATAGAAGAAAAATTACTCATGTATGTGCCGGCAAATGAACGGTCAAAATTGAAAATTCTTGAAGGAGAAACCCGCAATGTGTAAAAGAAAGAGACGACAACGCGAAGACGATCATATTGATGAATCATGGCTGATCCCTTATGCTGATCTGTTGACTCTTTTATTGGCGCTATTTATTGTGTTATTTGCTATCAGTTCTGTTGACGCTAAGAAATTCCAAACGATGTCGCGGGCATTTAACGACGTATTTACCGGGGGATCGGGGGTACTGGATTTTACAAGCATGGAGCCCCCCCTCGACCCTTTGCCTATTGAAAAAAAAGATCCGTCTGATCAGAAACAGCAGGAGAAAGAAGAATATAAATCACTATTAAATATTAAAAAACACGTAGATCATTTTATACTGAATAATAAACTTCAAAACCAATTGAATACAAAACTTACAGATGAAGGGTTATTTATTACGATTAAAGACAATATCCTATTTGATTCCGGCAGTGCAGAAATTCGCAATGAGGTTATGCCTCTGGCAAAAGAGATTTCAGAACTGCTCGTTATCCGGCCACAACGAAATATCATTATTAACGGCCATACAGATAATGTTCCGATCCATAATTCTGTATATAATTCTAATTGGAAGCTTAGTGCAATTCGTGCGGTAAATTTTTTAGATGTGCTGCTTGAAAATCCTCAGCTGGATTCAAATGTTTTTAGTACGAAGGGTTACGGGGAGCATAAACCGATTGCAGACAATGCAAGTTCTATTGGCAGAGAGAAAAACAGACGTGTTGAAATTCTCATTAAGCCGATAGAAACCAAGGATTCTTGATCCATAGAATGACCTTCTGAAAGGAAAAGGAAGTTGAGGCATCATTCAACTGCTTTTTCCTTTCCTATTGTATATCCTTCATACATAAATTATGTAGATATACAAAGTTATCATATGTTTGTACATAATTAAATGCTATAATTACCCATATCCATGTGTATGCTTGGAGCGATGAATATGCAAAAATTAAAACTTCACTGGAAAAGATTCGGACTTTACATTTTACTTGTTATCTTACCTGCATTGATACTATGTATAGCAGTCTATACAAGCACAAGGGATGCGACGCTCCAGAAATACAGGCAGGATGCTTATTTAACTTTATTCATTGATAGACAGCAAATCGATTCACTTATTAGCGAAACAGAAGCGAAAATAAACTCGTTATCATTTGCCCTGCATCCGCCGTTTCTGAAAAACGAAGTTGAAATGTTATTTGACGACGAGATTCAAAAAAACCCTATTCTATCAGGCTTAAACTTACTGAATCAAGACGGGAATACCATTTACTCTACAATTCCATATGATCGAAATATTTATATGAAGGATGAGTTTTTTCAAATCGCAAAGCAGACCAATAAGCCAGTTTCATCAGACCCTTATTACGAAAAAACGACAGGGAAACACCTTTTTTCTATCTATCATCCAATCATCGATGAAAATCGAAAGACGATCGGCTTTTTACTGGCATCTGTTGATATGGATTATATAAAAAACATGATTAATAGTCTAAATTCTGATATGTATATTCGGGTGAAGAACAGCAAAAATCAAACGATATTAACAAGTGGAGATGATTCGTTTTCAGACTTGAACGTCTCCCCTGTTGAGACAATCCTGAATAAATCAAATTGGAAGCTGGAAGCTTATCCAAAAGCGGTTAAGTCGTTTGCACTTGGCAAAAGTCTATTTTTATCCTTTTTAACGAGTTTTATCGCTCTTAATATCGTGTTTTTATTTGTGAAATATCTCATGCTTAAAAGAAGGACAAAGACAGAATTATCTCAAATCAAAGCGCAGAAGCTCGAATTGTTGAGCAGTCTGGCAGCCAGCACTGCTCATGAAATCAGAAATCCGTTAACAGGTATTCGGGGATTTATCCAGCTTCTAAAGAAAAAGCATCAATCAGATGATGACAGCTTTTATTTTTCAATCATTGAAAACGAAATCAACCGTATCAATCAAATCGTTACCGAGTTCCTTGTATTAGGCAAACCTACAGCCGTACAGGATAAAGTACATTCACTATTTGATATCATCAATGAGATTCTGCCTATTATTCATTCCGAAGCTAATTTGCATCGTTCAGATGTCTCACTGGAATTTGTACCGAATGAAGAAATTCACATTCGGGGCTCTAAGGATCAGATCAAACAAGTGATCTTGAATCTGGCAAAAAATGCATTTGAATCAATGAAAAATGGCGGTATTCTGCATATACAGGCTATAAAAAAAGACGATCACGCGATTTTACGGATCACAGATAACGGCGAGGGCATTCCGAAAGAAATGATCCAAGAAATTTTCCAGCCATTTGTTTCTCATAAGAAAAATGGCACAGGACTTGGCTTAATGGTCTGTAACCGTATTGTTGCTATGCATGGCGGAAAAATTGACATCTCAAGCGAGCTGAGTAAGGGAACAACGGTAACTGTCACCTTTCCGGCTGTATCCCCTGGTTAAGCAGTAAAATCAAGTGCTTACTTCACCGTAAGCACTTTCACTTTTTATAGGCAAGTGTTTAATGAGAAGGAATAGGATTTTATAATTAGTATTTTTGGAATAGATTAATTAGGTTGTCCAGTTCTTGACTTCGTTTTATCGTTTCATTTCCGGTATATCCTTGCCTTTTTGCTGTTTCAACCATTTCTTTTCGCTTTTCATCAATCGTCAACATTAATTTTGTAGTTTCCAAATTAACGTTCTCCCCTCTCGTTATTTAGATAAAACTTTAAATACCGGTAAATTAATGTCATGAAAACTTTACATAAGTATACCCTGTTTTTATTTACAATTTAATACCCAGATTCAAAGTTTTGTAAACAATTTTTATTCAATTTCCATAATGATTTTTGCTAAAAATACAGAAAAAACGCCTCACTGGGTTATGAGACGCTATACTTTTATTAATTATGCTAATTGCAAATTTCTTACGTATACTTTCTTAAAGCTTTTCAGCGCAGGATATTTATTAGGAGAAATGATTTATTTTCCTAAAAAGGCCTAACTCGCCAATTCGTTCGGCTGCTTCACGAAGACGCTGTTCGCTTGTCAACAGGCCGACTCGCACATAACCCTGTCCGTATGCGCCAAACCCTTCGCCAGGTGCAACGACAACTCCTGCTTTCTCCAATAATAGATCTGAAAATTCTACAGATGTATAGCCTTTTGGTACCGGGTGCCATACAAAAAAAGAGCCCGCAGGTGATTCCACATCCCAGCCTATCTCACGTACGGCTTTGACCCAAACATTTCTCCTTTTTTCATATAATTCGACGAGTTGATCCACACAGCTTTGTTCAGACAAAAGAGCCGTTACTGCCGCTTCTTGAACAGCACCAAAAAGACTGACATACATGTGATCCTGGTACAAATTGATTGCTTCGATCACAGAAGCATTCCCAACGGCAAAACCAACACGCCATCCAGCCATGTTATAAGTTTTTGACAAGGTATAGATCTCGATGCCGATATCTTTCGCTCCTTTTGTCTGCAAAAAGCTTATCGGCTTTTTATGATCGAATCCGATCGCACCGTAAGCAAAATCGTGAACAACACAGATGCTATTATCCTTTGCAGCTTTCACAGTCTCTTCGAAAAACGGTGCAGTTGCCGCTGCTCCGGTCGGATTGTTTGGGTAATTTAAATACATAAGCTTGGCGTCCTTCATTTTTTGTGAAGGAATTCGGCCATAATCAGGCAAAAAATTGTTTTCCGCTGTTAGCGGCATCATTTCCATCTCAGCTTTTGCCAAAGCGACTCCGGACATATAATCAGGGTACCCCGGATCAGGCACTAAAACTGTATCACCTGGATTCAGAAGGCATAAGGGCAATTCAACCAGCCCCCCCTTCCCGCCAAACAGTATAGCAACCTCCGTGTCTGGATCGAGAGTAACACCGTATTCTCTACTATAAAATTCACAAACGGCTTCTTTCAAGGCTTGGCTTCCACGAAATGAAGAGTACTTGTGATGTACAGGCTTCCGAACAGCTTCTTCCATTGCCTCGACAATATGCTGTGGAGTGGGCTGATCGGGATTTCCTTGCCCTAAATTAATGACATCAACACCTTCATTTATTTTTTTAGCCGCTTTCTGTACGAGTGCAGCAAAGAATTGATCAGGAAGCTGCTTTAAAAGGGTGGACTGTTCAAAATTCATTTTTCTGTCACCTACTATAAAAAATTCTTGAAATGATTCTAAGTTATCATTTATTGTATAAACAAAATGTAAAGCAATTTTCGGGAAGGAGCAAGATAAAATTGAAAATCGCATGTCTCCAATTTGATATTTCTTTTGGAAATCCCGCAGAAAATTATCAAAAAGCAGAAAGGTTTATTAAAAAAGCCAGCGATGCAGATGTGGTTATACTGCCTGAACTGTGGACAACGGGCTATGATTTATCAAGGCTTGATGAAATCGGCGATGAAAATGGCAAGTATACTAAACAGTGGCTGTCAGACATTGCCCGCACCTACGAAGTGAATATTGTCGCCGGTTCGGTAGCAGTGAAAAAAAATGACGGTATTTACAATACGATGTACATTGTCGGGAAAAACGGAGATATGTTAAGTGAATATAGCAAAGTCCACTTATTTAAATTAATGGACGAGCATCACTATTTAGCAGCAGGTTCGAAGGAAAACACATTTGCTTTGGAAGGCATTCAAGCTTGCGGAGTCATATGCTATGACATTCGATTTCCTGAATGGATCAGAAAGCACACAGAAAACGGGGCTTCTTTACTATTTGTTTCAGCCGAGTGGCCAGCTCCAAGGCTCGATCATTGGAAAGCCCTTCTAATAGCCAGAGCGATCGAGAACCAGTGTTTTGTCGCTGCATGCAACTGTTCCGGGAGCAACCCTGATAATCAATTTGCTGGCCACAGCATGATTATTGATCCGTGGGGGAAAATTATCGCCGAAGCTTCTGACGGTGAAGAAATCATTTCAGCGGAGCTTGAGCTTGGAATCAGCGAAAAGATTCGGGCGCAAATTCCGATCTTTTCCGACAGAAGAACAGAATTATACTAAGGCTAAAAAACAATTGACAAACATGTTACACCTTGGTACATTCTAAACAGTCGACAAAATAATATATTTCTCTTATCGAGAGTCGGGCGAGGGATTGGCCTTTTGACCCCGACAGCAACCGACCGTAATTCCATTGCGAAATGGGGCGCAGCATGATTCAAGCGCCTATGCAGGGCACGGTGCTAATTCCATCAGACTTATTTCTGAGAGATAAGAGAGGCAAACCTGTTATTTTACTTGCAAAGCCTCTTTCTCAGAATGGGAAAGAGGCTTTTATATGTTTACTGGAGGGAGAAACGTACTATGGCAACTACAAAAACACCTGCGTATGAAACGCTTACTGTGAGTTCCGGCGCAGCACTCGCCGTCAAGCTTGGACTTTTTTCAGGAAAAAGCACAATTACCTGTCAAGAAATCGGAAACAGAAATCGAAACCGGGTTTTTCGAGTGAGAGATCAAGAAAATAATAGAAGCATTATTATTAAACAGGTTGTCCCATTCGGCCAACTTTTCGGCGAAAGCTTGCCGTTACGAGCAAACAGAGCCAGAATCGAAAGCAGTGCATTGATTCGGCAGGCAGAGCATGTCCCGCACCTCGTTCCGAAAATTTATTATTCGGATACCACACTTGCCGTAATCGTGATGGAGGATTTATCCCACTTATCCATATTGCGAAAGGGGCTGATTGAAGGCAAAACCTATCCGCTCTTCTCAGAGCACGTTGGAGAATTTCTTGGGAAGACGCTATTCTACAATTCGGCTTATTTTCTTGATCCGCAAGTCAAAAATGAATTGGAGAAGCAATTTTCGAATCCCGATCTGTGCGCAATTACCGAAAAACTATTGTTTACTGACCCCTTTTTCGCTAGTAATTCGAATGAATTTGAAGAAGAACTGCGAACCATTGTTAAAGGTTTTCGGGATGACTCCTCGCTTCTTGATGAAGCATCTAAACTAAGGAATACATTTACTAGTAAAACAGAATCTCTTATCCATGGAGATCTACATACTGGAAGCATTTTTTCTAATCAACATGTAACGAAAATTATCGATCCTGAATTTGCTTTTTTCGGACCGATCGGTTTTGATATCGGAAAAATTATTGCTGATTTGTTGATCCATACAATGTCTCATGATGATGAGAAAAGCTCACTGTTACATCACATTATTACTGTGTGGACCGTTTTCAGCAATACATTTAAAGAGGCTTTCCGCAAAGACTGCCGCGAGCTGTATAAAACGAAAATCAATATTCAAGATCTGTTATACCAAATTTTTGCAGACGCAGCTGGCTTTGCCGGATGTGAATTAATCCGCTACTCAATTGGAGCCGCTCAAGATTCTGATATAAATCCAGTCCCAATTGTCAATCGAATCGAAAGAAAATCCTTGGCCATTCGTTTTGGACTGCTACTCATTAAAGAACGTGAAAATTTACAAGATGCAGAAGGCATGATAACTTTGCTCACCCAGTTAGAACACGAGTGATGCTTCTTACTCTGCAATAAAGTTCATCTTTAATCAGTGGGATAAGTATTTAGCCTTTACACATGACATCCAACACTGATTGTTAAATGATCTGATCCAAAATTTACTGGCAGATAATCCCCACCTGCTTCAAAAGTTAAGGTGGGAGTCTTCTTGCCCGTTCCTGCAGGATAAAAATAAGGACGTTTCCGAGTCTCACTTGTTTAGGCAGAGCCCATCACATCTAGTATTTTTCAGCCTAGAATTTGATCGTATATCCATTATAGAAAAGCTATGCATCGTATTTTTGCATATGCATTTGGATAATCATATCCTTTTGTTCAATTGTAAGAACGTGTAACTTACTTAATAAGATAGCATAGCCTGCTATTTTGGATGGTCTTCCTGTTTTCATATAGACCCTCCTTTTTCACAAGACCAACTTTTTTGACTTAATTAAATAATATGTCTTGCGTAAAAAAACGGAACATGCCATTTGAATTATTTTTCCTTAAACAAAATGTTTTCATGCTTTAGCAATATCGCTTTTTGATCTGTTTTTTGGCCGGCGTACCCGGTAAGAGACGAATTTTTTCCGATCACCCGGTGGCAAGGAACAAACACAGGTAGCTGATTGCATTTGTTTGCTTGGCCGATTGCTCTCACGGCAGCCGGCTTGCCAATTTGCAGAGCAATATCCGAGTAGCTTCTGGATTCACCGTAAGGGATTAAGCTGAGAGCCTCCCATACGTTTTCTTGAAATGGCGTTCCTTTTTGTTTGATAGGCACTGTAAAATTTGTACGTATCCCATCAAAGTACTCCTGCAACTGGAAAATCGCTTGTTGTAAAAGCTCCGTTTCCTTAAAGCGTATCTCTATACCTTTGTTTAGCAGCTTATCAAGCTGGGCTTGATCCAACAGCAAATGACTGATATACCCGTCAGTTTCAAGGATCGATACTTGTCCAATCGGAAGATCAACTTTCATTCCATAGATCACTTGATACTCTCCTCTTCGACTTTTTGCCTGATCGGCAAGGTTAAATAGAAGCTTGTTCCTTTTCCTTCTTCACTTTCTACTTCTATTTTCCCTTGATGCTCTTTCATAATCTTATAGCTGACCATAAGACCAAGTCCTGTCCCTCTTTCCTTCGTTGTATAAAAGGGTTCTCCCAATCGCTTTAATTTATCTTCACTGATTCCGCTGCCTTCATCCGTCATAGAAATACATATATGATGATCATCAACAGACTTAATCGCCACGTATATATTTCCACCAGAAGGCATGACTTCAATCGCATTTTTTAAAATATTTATAAAGACCTGTTTTAATTGATTTGGTTCGCAGTATATGTCGGCGATCTCTTCATAGACGTCAAGATGGATTTGTACATTGCTCATGTTTGCTTGGGCATGCAGGAGTTCAATTGTATCACTCATAATTTGCGTTACGTTTCGTTCTTCATACATAATGGCCTGGGGCTTAGCAAGAATTAGGAATTCCGTAATGATAGATTCGATTCGTTTCAGCTCAGAGGTGATGACGTTAAAATATAGTGTATAGTCCCCTTCGATACTGCTTTTCAACAGCTGGATAAATCCTTTTAAAGCAGTCATCGGATTCCTTATTTCATGAGCGATGCCTGCAGCCAGCTCGCCAACAACGTGCAGCGTATCCGACTTCCTCAGCCGCTCCTCAAGCTCTTTTCTTTCAGTAATATCCCTGAATAAGGCAAGATTCATATTATGAATAATGTTTCTCTTATAGGAAAATTCCAATATCTGATCTTCCTCTTGCTTTAAAATGATCGGAAGCTCGTTATTCTTCTCGCTGAGCGATATGACCCGATCTGCCGATGCAGCGTGCTCAACCTCGTATTTTGAGATTAAATCAGTAATTCTGGATTCCTTTATCTTTTGCAGCGGAAGATTTAAAATTTCACCCGCGACAGGATTGGCATCGATAATTTCATTATTATTGTTAAAAAGCAAAAAGCCATCCATTGCACCATTGAACACTTTTCTGAATTTCAGTTCATTTTCTCTTAGTTCCTTTTCCATCCTTTTACGGTCGCTTACATTTCGCAGAACGGTTAAGTGATGATCTTCAAATATTATTTTTTTCGACGTAAATTCGAGTTCTTTGTATTGCCCATTTGGCATATAAAATTGAAGCTCAGCCCTTAACTCGTTTTTTTGCTTGTATTGCTTTAAAACCGTTTCGAATTTGGGGTCGTTTTTGTCGATAAAGTCTAGAAACTTGCTCTGTAAAAGCTGTTCCATCGGAAGTTCAAAAATTTTACAAGCAGAAGCGTTAGCTTCAATAATTTGTCCATTATTTTTCCAAATAATTATCGCATCCATCGCATTTTGAAATACTTCTCGAAAGCGTTCCTCGCTTTTTAAGAGCTGAATTTCCATGTTCCTTTTTTCCGTTATATCTCTCATAATCGACATATAAAAACCGCTGATAATATTTGAGGTAATAGTGAATTCAAACAGCTTTTGATCACCGGAAATAAGAGTAACCGGCAGCTCTCCTTTTGCGCGTCCCTTCGCATCTAGCGTTTCCCATATTTTTTTTAATTTTTTCTTAAATGGCTCTCTTATAAAAAGATCAAGTTTCAGCTTTGACAATTCCTTCTTGTCAATTTGAAAGCTTTGACAAAACGAACGATTTGCATCAATAAAATTTCCTTGCTTGTCAAAGATAACAATTCCATCAACAGCGCGTAAAAATAAATCCTTAAATAGCTGTTCATTAATAGACCTCTCGCGCTCAAGAATCTTTTTTGAAGAAATATCCCGCAAAGATGCAAATGACCATTCCTCACCGTCAATTTTTTTCAATAGCATTTCAAGATGCTTTGTCGTTCCGTTATCCAGTTTTACACAAACATCCTTTTTTATATGTCCTTTCTCATTAAAGCGCTTTAAATCCAGCTTACTTTTAGAAAGGCTGGGCAGAAAATCGTAGATAGACCTGTTAATCAGCTTGTCTTTTTTTATCTGCATCAATTGAGAGGCAGCTTCATTGGCGTGAATAATAGTTAGCTTATGATCGAACATAAACATCGCATCCCAAGCATGTTCAAACATAATCCGCTGCATTGCCAATTGTTCTTTTAGACTTTTATTCTCAGCGCTTTTTTTTGCAAGCTCTTCTTTTAATTTTAAGGAATCATTATAGTCAAGTGTTTCATTCATCCACTTTACACTCCCTCTTCTTTACCTATCCTCCCTTTAATTCTACAATAACCAGCAACTTCCTTCACAGTTTCTGAACAATTGAAACATTTCATCCACCTAAAATTCGTTAGTTTACGATAACTTTCTTTACTTTTCTTTTAAAACAAAGTAACATTTCCTGGTTTTCCATTTAAAAAAAGAACCGACTCCCTTTATCATTCACTAGATATGAGGGAATAAGGTTTGATCATATTCTCGAAAAAGGTGGTTATGATGGAGAAAAACAGAGAACCCTACTTTGACAATGCAAAATTCCTTCTCGTCTTTCTTGTCGTTTTTGGACATATTATACAATCTTATATAAGCAGCAATGAATTCATGCTTAACATCTATAAATTTGTTTATACCTTTCATATGCCGGCGTTCATACTCGTTTCTGGCTATTTTTCAAAAGGGTTTAATCGTCACGGGTATATAAAAAAAATTACGTACAAACTCATTTTCCCATATTTAATTTTTCAAGCCATCTATACAATTTACAACCATTTCATCCAAGACTCAAAAATCAAATTAAATCCTTTTGATCCCGAGTGGTCGCTCTGGTTTTTAATCAGCTTATTTTGCTGGAACTTGCTTTTGTTTCTTTTTACAAAAATCCCGCCAAAGCTGGCATTCACTGTATCATTAGTGATAGCTCTGACTGTAGGTTATGTTGATTTCGTCAATCATGTTTTAAGCTTATCTAGGACACTCGTGTTTTTCCCAATCTTTTTAGCTGGGTATTATCTAAAGAAAGAACACTTCGATAAAATTCGTACCATGAAATCGAAGCTCACTTCTATCGCAATGCTCACAGTCGTTTTTATTTGCTGCTTATTGATACAGTTTGATTATACTTGGCTGTTTGGCTCAAAACCGTATTCATATTTCGGTGAACCAGGCGTTATTAGCCTGGTTGAGCGGCTAGGGTTTTACTGTTTAACTTTCGTTGCGACATTCAGCTTTCTTGCTATCATTCCCGAGAAAAAATATTTCTTTACTCGGTGGGGCACACGAACCCTATATGTATACCTGCTTCATGGCTTTGCGATTAAATTTTTTCGCCACAGCAGCACGATGGAATGGCTCCATAATTACGAAAGCTTGTTGATGGTTACCTTACTTGCAGCTGTACTTACATGCTTCTTGTCAACAACATTCGTGAAAAAATTGGCTGAGCCAGTCATTGAGTTAAAATAATTTCTACAAAAAACGGCCGGAATTACCGGCCGTTTTGTTTATCCTTACAATCGCTCTTTTTCTTATCCTTCAGCTTCCCTACTTGAATCAACTCAAAAAACTTTCCTGCATGAACATCTCCCAGTTCATGGGAATATTCTTCCTCGAGAATTTTGGGATTCATTTTTTTCTTATGGTTTTCAATGTCTTTGCTTTTATGATTTTTGCCCATGTTACTCCCCTTGTCTGCCGTGTTTTGAGTTTCGGTTTGCAGGATTGGTTTCATGGTGAACTTGAGTCAAATACGAATCTTTCCCCATACTTTCTTTCGGCGTTTGATTATTTTTTAATGCTTCATCTCTTGCTGCTTTTCTCTTCAATGTGCTTCCTCCCTTTTGTAGTTGTTTGTTTCTTTTGAAAATGCATTGGTCTCCTCCTCTTTCTCATAGGTTCACCATTTTTACTGCCTTTCACTTCTATAAAGAAATGGAAAAAACACTGAATTCCATCAGTGTTTTTCCGTGAACAATGCTTTTCCTTTTTTTACAACGTAGGAGCTTCCGCCCTTTTTAGAAACATCTTGAACCATCATCGTAACCAAAAGGTCTTCATTTTTATAATCATAGGCTACAAACCAGCCGTTTTCTTTCCCGTTTTCGTCATCCTGGCTTGCTTTTAATTCCGCCGTTCCAGTTTTCCCTGCTATCGTCAGTTTTTTATTAACGGGTTTATAAGCTGAACCACGCGGATCCTCGACTACTCCTTTTAAGCCTTCAGTAATATATGAAGCCCCGTCCTTAGAAACGACTCCTTCATGCCAAGCATTTGGACTTTGGCCTTCTTTTTTCAGCAAATAAGGTTTAATCATATTTCCTTCATTAACAAATGAAGTATAAGCAGCAGCCAGGTGAATCGGTGACATTAGCATTTGCCCTTGCCCGTATCCGCTATCCGCAAGCATGATCTCATTTTTAATTCCTTCGTTGGCTATCGTAGACTTTTGTGTCGTAAATTCATAGCCAAGCTCTTCTTCAAAACCAAAGGATTTCAGCCCTTCAACAAATTGATCGGTTCCTGTATCTAAAGCAGTTTGCGCAAAATAAATATTGTCGGATGTTATCAAAGCATTGACAAGATTCACTTGATTCAAAGCGTCTGATACCCTTGTAACACGGTATCCGCCCCATGATGAATCTTTTTGCCACTGTTTGCCGTTTATCGACTTAGCCTCCTGCGGATTTAGCTTTCCTGAGGCAATCCCGATTGCTGCTGTGATCGGTTTAATTGTCGATCCAGGAGCATATGTTTTATTAAATTTGGCTGAAAAAGGCATATCAGGGTTTTGGATCAGTCGGTCCCACTCATCAGGAGCCCACCCAAAAAGAAAACCATTTGGATCATAGGACGGTGTACTTGCAAGAGCAAGCGTTTCACCTGTTTTTGGTTCAAGTACAACCGCTGCACCCGTATCGCCCTTTAGTTGCTCATATGCTTCGGTTTGTTTATCAATATCGATCGTTAATTGGATGTCCTTTCCGTCCTCTTTGCCTGAAGATGCGATCATTTCATTAGATTCGGGAATTTTGATCGTCCAGCCTGTTTTACCCCGAAGATCTTTTTCGTACAAGCTTTCTAAACCAACAACACCAATTAATGATGAAGGACTATAACCTTCTTTCTCTTTTTCAGCCAGCTCTTCATTCGTAATTCCTCGTATGTAGCCTGTTAATTGTGCAGCTTGTTCTCCATATGGATAATATCTTGACTCTGTCTCTTTTTTCATTACCCCAGGCAATTGTGTCAGTTTTTCCACAAGCCCTGCCTGATCAGGTTTTAGTTTTTTTATCGGAACGTATGAATCGTCGGTTACCCAATTCGCTGCAAGAAGGGTTTCAATACTTTCACTGGTCATTTTGAGCTCTTTGCTTAACTCGGTAATCACTTTTTCTTTTTCGGAACCCAATTGTCCCGGGACGACGCCGATTTCATTTACTGTTGCATTGATCGCGAGCGGCTGCCCATTCCGGTCAAAAATTTGGCCGCGTTTCGGTTCATTCGCCGCGATTTGAATTGTTTCGCCTTCATTAAGCTGGGAGAACAGGAAGGAAGGATTCCAATTGAGCTTCCATTGATTTTTGTCGTAAGTTTTTTCTTGTACTAATTCAGCTTCGCCTTGAAAAGAAACAGGTCCCGCTATTGTGTTCATTGATACTTCATAAGGAATTTTTTCTGTCGTCCCTTGCTTGCCTTGCTTTTCCTCGTCTTCCTGCTTTGCTATTTTTACTTTTAGATCTTTTGCACCTATATCTTCATAAATCTTTTCATATCTTTCGACAAACTGATCCTTTGAAATGGACTTTTGTGCATTTGCTGATAGCTTTCCGTACATATTGGAAAATTCCTGTTTATTCCATTGATTAACAAACTCCTCCATGCTTTGATCAGGTGTCTGTTCGTTTGTACATCCATTTGACAGCAACAATCCCATTATAAGTAATAGCAGTAAATTGAGCTTTCGCATGACATCTTCCCCTTTTGTCTCTTTCGTCTAATTAACTATCCGATAATCACCCGTTCCTTAGGATAATGATAATCGGCTTCGACTACTTTCCTTCCAATCAAATACAACATTGTTAAGATACCAATTCTTCCAATAAACATGATAATCATCAGCACACATTTTCCGAAAGGAGTTAAATCAGGCGTAATTCCGATTGATAAACCAGTTGTACCAAAGGCTGAGCATACTTCAAATAGAACGGCGACGAATGAATGCTTCTCTGTAATTGTCAAAAGAAGTGTAGAAGCAAAAACGAGCAGTATCGCCATCATTGTAACGACTAACGATTTTAACAGGTCTTCCTGATAAAGCTCCCGTTTGAAAATTTTAACAGATTTGTTCCCTCTTGCAAAATGAAACAACGCCAGCAAATTAAGAGCAAACGTCGTTGTCCTTATACCGCCTCCAACAGAACTGGGAGATGCACCGACAAACATTAAGGCACAGATAAATAGCAGTGTTTGTTCCGAAAATTGGCTGATATCAATCGTCGTAAGCCCTCCGCTCCTCGTTGCAACGGATTGAAATAACGAATAAAAAAGGATTTCATGCCATGACATTCCTGAAAATGAGAATCGTGCTTCCAAGGCAAATATCCCCATTGCGCCGCCGGTAACTAAGAAAAAAAACGTAATGGTTGTCAACTTCGAAAAAAGGCTAAAGCGAGTTCTTTGATTCCTTGAAAACAAAAAATTCTTCACTTCAACTAAAACAGGAAAACCAATGGCACCCAAAATAATCAAAATCATGGTAATCAACTGGACAAAATAGTCATCTTTAAAAGGAACCATCGAGTCACCGGTAATATCAAATCCTCCATTGGTAGTTGCACTAATACTCGCGAAGAAGCCGTGTAAAAAAGCCTCCTTCGCATCATAGTAGGTCAAAAAATAAAGACTAAGGATCAGGCCGCCAATAAATTCAATTAATAGGATGAGCATTAATACCTGTTTTATCAATTTTACGATCCCAGATAAATGGGATTGATTATGCTCGGCCATAATAAGCATTCGTTCTTTCAGGCCAATTCGCTTTCCGACTATGATCCAGACTAAGGTACCTAGCGTCATAATACCAATTCCGCCCAACTGCAGCACTAGGGCTAAAATAAAGTACCCCGCTGTGCTAAAGGTTTCGGCTGTATTTACTACTGTTAAGCCGGTCACACTTACCGCACTTACCGCAGTAAACAGTCCGTCAACAAATGACCATTGAACGCCTCCCTTATGTGCAACAGGCAAACTGAGTAAAACGACTGAAATCGTAATAGCCAGAACATAATAAAGGGCGATTAATTGAAAAGGTGTTAATATATTCAGGATTTTTTGCAACTTTATTTTCATGAGAGTCCTCACTTTGGAATTAAATACAAACTACAGTATATAGAAAATCTTGTCGTTTTAAAAGTCTAATTCACTTGATTAACTATTCCAGTACGCAAAAAGAAGCATCTCTTCGGCAAGAGATGCTCCCATAGTTACTTTATCACAAATTAGTTCATCCAACGATCAGCTCGGATGAGTGTACGAAAGCTAAATATTAAACGCTCTCTTCACTGTACATCCCATGAACACTTATTATTTTGCTTCCAGCCGGCTGATTCGTTCGTTCAGATCAGGGTGAGTTGAGAAAATGGATGATTTTCTCCTGCCATTGATTTTTAAAGTCGCCACAGATGCTTGCTCTTCTTCTCTTACACGGGATGAGTAGTGTTGCAAAGAACGAAGTGCATGAATCATTTTGTCTTTGCCTGCCAAATCGGCTCCTCCTCTGTCCGCATGAAATTCGCGATGGCGAGAGTAAGCAAAAACAACAAGGCTTCCTAAAATTGAAAAGACAATTTGGAAGATGATCACTGCAATAAAATGAACAATTGGAGCTAGATCTTCCCTTACGAATCTTGAAGCGATCCAAGCAGCAACTCTGGCGAAGAAGACGACAAACGTATTGACCAGCCCTTGCAGAAGGGTCATCGTAACCATGTCGCCGTTGGCAATATGTGCTACCTCATGAGCCAGAACCCCTTCGACCGCATCATCGTCCATTTCATTTAGAAGACCTGCAGAAACGGCTACTAACGATTTGTTTTTCGAAGGGCCGGTTGCAAAGGCGTTAACCTCAGGTGACTGATAAATACCTACTTCAGGCATTTTAGTAATGCCCGCCGCGCGAGCAAGCCTGTGCACCCGCTCAACCAAGCGTTCTTCTTCAAGCGACAGCGATTGTTTTGCCGGGTTGAGTACCCGTACACCCATCATCATTTTCGCCATCCAGCGAGACATTGCCAAGGATATAAACGATCCCGTAAAGCCGACGATCGCACTAAACACAAGCAGATAGACAAGGTTGATGCCGCCTGCTGTGAAGTATCCATTGACTCCTGTTGCGGAACTTACAATTGTCAACACAATGCCAATCGTTGTGATAACAAGTATATTAGACAACAAAAAGAAAAAGATTCTTTTTCCCATTTTTACCCTCCATGTTATAATAAGATCAAATGAACTTATATAGAAAATTATATAAGAATCATTTAAAATTGCAAGAAATATCACTTATAAAGACAAGCTTTATCCCAAAAATCAACGAAGAAAGCTGATACAGAGGTGAGTTATGAAACTCCACAACTTAAACCGAATGGAAATGGTTAAGCTATTACATTCGCTAAAGGGCGAAATCGATGAGAAACCTTTAGAAATAATCAGTAAGTCAGAAAGAAGCAAGCACGACACAGTCGTCCCTCTTTTTTTGATGAGGTATGAAAAACGAAAACAAAAAAAGGATTACGGCTTTTCAACAAATGAAATTGTTGAATTAGGAAATTTATGTGAGCTGACATCCTTAAAGCCTTCAGCCATTCAAAATTGGATTAAACGAGATATAAAAGATTTAATCGGCCATCCAGAGCTCGGCAAAAAATATTCTGTCGATCAAGTGGTGATTCTTTTAATTGTACGAGACTTAAAGTCCATTTATGACTTTGACACGATCAGAAACATTTTAAAGCTGCTTTTTAACAACATTGATGACCGGTCTGACGATGTCGTCAGCCCTATCGATTTTTACGAGGGCTGCGCCCGGCTTTTATCCATTATGCTGTCTGAAGAAAAAAATTATTCACTGAAAGATAACGAAATCACGATTATACTAAAAAAAGAAGCAGAGCAGCTTGCTGGTTTATTTCCACATCTAAACAATGAAGACTGGGAAATGGTGAAGGAATTAACAGCTGCTACTGTTCTTTCGATTCTATGCTTTCATTTGCAGGTATCCGCCCAATCCATTGTCCAGCATGCACTTTCTGATCGGCCAATGTAAAAAAGTAAGCGTTCAAATTACGGGCATATGTCCGGTTTTTTTGAATGCAAAGTTTTATATCCCTCAACAATTGCCAGCATAAAAATTAGGAGGCAGCCAACACTATACATGCAGCAATTTTTATATAAAGGGGGGTAAAAAAACATGGCACGAAGAAATAAATTACTTGTTCCGGCAGCCGAACAAATTCTTGATCAATATAAATTTGAAATCGCAGAAGAATTCGGAGTTCAATTGGGGTCAGACACTGTGTCACGGGCCAATGGATCTGTCGGGGGAGAAATCACCAAACGTTTGGTTCAACAAGCACAAGCTCAATTAAATGGAAATACAAAATAACCATAGATTAATCGCCGGGATTTCTCGGCGGTTTTTTTTCAGAGTGCTGTTTATTTCTCTTATCGCTCTCTTCTCTCTCCTCTCTTCTCTCTCTCTTTTTGTCATATTTGGATAGAAAAAATTCGTCATTATCCTTCCACTTTTTTTTCGAATAATAACTCTCGTCCTTATTTTCTTCATGTTCATTTTTACGATCATGTAAATCGTTCTTTCTGTCTTCTTTCTCATTTTTGTGAATTTCATCTTTATTATCGTTTTTATTAGTTTTGTCTTCATTATCATCTTTTTCATCGTTTTTATTAGTTTCGTTTTCATTGTCATCTTTTTCGCCTGACCAGCTCTCGTTTTCCTCTTCATCATTTTGCTGATCTTTGTCTGATGGTTTTTCAGGTACATTTTCTGGATTCCCATCTTCTGATTTCTCAGTTTCGTCTTCAGCTGGTACATTGTCGGAAGTTTGGTCTTTTTCGGCGTCATTTGGGATGTTTTCGTTGCGATCTTCCTGCTCTGAAGTTTCTTTATCTGTGTCTATTCCTGGAGTTTTCGAGGATTCCTTTTCTTCAGAATCATTCGAAAGGTTATCGTCGCTTTTTGAATCCGGTTCTTTTTCAAGGACCTTTGATTGCTCTTCGCCTTCAAGGTATTTCCCTGTAGAAACGCCTTGTTCTTTCGCTTTTTTTCTAGTATCTAAATCAGATTTCAGGGTTCTCATCTTATAGTCTTTTTTTCTGTAGTTCGTTGAAATTTCATCTATTCGGTTGTTTACATCTGTTTGATATGTATTCTGTGTATCATTTTCAAAAACTGTTGAAATAAGAATTTCTTGATTTTTTACAAGATAATGGGATTTGGAGCTGTTCGCAATAATCTCGTCTACCACTTTTCTTACGTCCTTTTTTCTCCAATCATTCATCCCATTTAATAAGTTTTCACCTTCGGCATTTAACGCACTGATTGACAGCACTTGACATTTACTGTCCAACGTCAACTCAAAGCTGGGGTTAATATCAATCGTCATATAAGCATACGCCTTATTATCAGCGAACATCGGTAAAATTGTAAAAACAAACAACACAATGGCCGCTATTGAAATAACGCCTGACTGAACAGGGCGAAGCCGGAGCAAATCAAAAAAGCCGGCACGCCTTCTATCTACCCTTGTTTCCGGCATAAATGTGATTTCCTCGCCAATTTCACAAATACTTTCATGCTGTTTAGTTTTTAAAAATTGTCCGTCAGGGGTAAGCAACGTGACAATTCCTCCCGATTTTTCAACAACGATTCCTTTTTTCATGAATGAAGCACCCCTTTTAAATACTCTCTCAGGTATACATAGTTTCCAGATAAAATAATAAACATGGCAATGATATATTTTCTGTTTCGTTCGATTGTTTTTCTGCTAACTTCAACAAGCTTTTCAAGCTGTTTGACAGGCAGTTGTTTTTTTTCTGTAAGTATGGCTTTTAAATCTTCATTTTCATTTAAAATAACAGCTACTTTAATCGCATTCTGACGTGCATCGGCATGTTTAGGCGACTGTTTAATCAGTTCTTTAAAGGTCAGCCCATATTCATTAAGTTCTTTCGTAAAATGCAGAATTTCTTCTTTTCGTGACTCTTGTTCACTTAAACGATGATATTCATCAATAGAAAGGCTTGCCTCTACTTTGCTTTGGGAAGATTCCAAATCATCTCCCTCTTGCAAGTCCATATAGATGTTTTGTGCATTTTTTGCTTCTTTTCGAATATAATCAATCACTTTTCGTTTAATAATCAATTCTGCAAATGCCAGCAGAGAATTCCCTTTTTCAGAGGAATATTTTTCTATCGCTTCATTAAAGGCAATTAAGCCTATGCTAAATTCATCATCTTTTTCGTCTATATATCGTTTACAAACGGAAGAAACAGTTTTAGCCACAAATGGCTTATACTGATGAATCAAATCATTTCTAAGCTCAAGGTCTCCCTTTTGGATAATGTTGATTGACTCCTCTAACGTTTGTTTTTTGCTTGTCCTTAATAAAAGGCTAAACACTGGTTTCACCTCAGTTCCTCCCTGTTCACCCATTAATAATAGCTAATTTAACAGGGATTCGCAAAGGAAGAAAAGTGAAAATCAATGTTTTAGACGGATTGTAACAACCCGCTATTTTATATCTATTAGAAAAATACGTGGAAGTGCGCGGTTATAAGGGGGTTCATAGTGTGAATTTGTAATACATCTGTTAACAAACTGAAATGTTGTTTCACTTACAAAAAAAAGGCTCCAATAAGGAGACCTTTTGCTTAGCCTTGATTCATTTTTCTTATTTTATCTTCTGATTCTATCTGATTCGGCTTAGAGAGAAACCATCCGCCCACTGCAATTCCAGCCAGAACGATCCAGAAAATGAGATTAAACAGGCCGCCATGGATAAATTCATGAGATATCACGTGAATGTCCTCATGACCCAGTGTAAACAAAGCAAGCTTTACGCCTACCCATCCGACGATTAAAAACGCCGCTGTTTCTAAGCTTGGACGACTCTTCAACAGATTGACAAACATTGTGGCAGCAAACCTCATAATAACAACCCCGATTAATCCGCCGGCAAGAATAACAGCAAATTGTCCGCCGTCCATACCGCCAATTTCTGGTAAATTTGTTGCCGGAAGTGTTACGGCAAGCGCGACTGCTGCAAGTATGCTGTCAACAGCAAAAGCAATGTCCGCCAATTCGACTTTTAAAACAGTTGCCCAAAAGCCGCTTTGCTTCGTTTTCATTTCGTGCTCATCTTTTTTGAATACAAATTTTCTCAGCACATGATTGACAGCGATATACATGAGATAAATCGCTCCAATTGCTTGTACCTGCCAAACATTCACTAGGAAAGAAATTGCAAACAAAGCTCCAAATCGAAGAATTAATGCACCTGCTAAACCATAAAATAGAGCTTTTTTCCGCTGTTCATCAGGCAAGTGCTTAACCATTACTGCCATGACAAGGGCATTATCAGCAGCCAAAATCCCTTCCAATGCAATAAGCACCAGCAGTACCCAACCGTATTCTAATAATAATGATACATCCAACTGTTTCTTCCTCCTTAGTTTTTTCTTCTTCCATTTCCTAATAATGGCAGAAAATGAAAAAGACCTCTGCCATTATTAGGCAAAGGTCTTGCTAAACATGGTTAGAAAATCATGTCAACAAAGCCGATGAAATTAAATTTCATGAATTGACGACTTTGTTTCCGAAAAAACTTCCGGACGCTACTCCCCTTTGGAGAAAGAAGTATTCTTTTATAGACTAATCTTATTATGATTTGATCAGGTTGTCAACGTTTTTTTGAACCAAAACTTTCTACTCATGAAATCAGTACTCTTAAAAAAAACTATAAAAAAAGGAGGAGGAAAAATCATGCATACGATGTGGAAAGGATCGATCAGCTTCGGTTTAGTAAACATTCCGATAAAACTCTTTTCAGCAACGGAAGATAAGGATATAAAGCTCAGAACTCTTCATACTGCATGTCGTGCCCCTATTAAATACGAAAAAGTCTGTACAAATTGCAATCAAGAGGTCTCTCCGAAAGAAATTACAAAAGGGTATGAATACGTCAAAGGAAAATATGCGATTTTTTCAGAAGATGAGCTCGCTGAGTTAAAAGAAAAAAATGAAGAAAAAGCGGTAGAAATTGTTGATTTTGTCAAATTAGAAGAAATTGATCCGATCTATTTCAATCGATCCTATTACATGGGGCCGGGTGAAAACGGAGCTAAAGCATACAGCCTTCTGCGTGAAGCGCTACGGAAAACGGGAAAAATCGGAGTAGCCCATATTACCATACGTTCCAAAAAACAACTCGCAATATTAAGAGTGTTGGAAAATTCTCTTTTAATGGAAACCATTCATTATCCTGATGAAATCAGGCAAGCAGACCACGTCCCTGCCGTACCCGAAAATATTGAGATCAATGAAAAAGAGCTTCAAACGGCCATTAAGTTAATTGATGAATTGACGATTCCATTTGACCCTGAACAATATGAGGACACGTATCGTGTAGCGTTTTTGGAAAAAATCAAAGAAAAACTGCAAAAAGAAGATCCAGTCTCGCCTACTGCCACTCCGAAGGAAGATGTAGTTGACTTGGTCAGTGCCTTGCAAGCCAGCATAGAGCGTACAAAAACAGGTTCAACAAGACCGAAAAAACCTGTACCTCTTCATCAAAATGCCGAAAAGAAAAAACAAAAAACGACTCGAAAAAAAGCTACCGGAGCACAGTAAAACTTATGATTACAATGCAGCCTACTTTGATAGATACTGTCCCAACCGGGGAGAGCTGGCAATATGAAGTGAAATATGATGGATTTCGCGCCTTGTTCTATCTTTCTCGAGAAAAAATATCCCTGACAAGCAGGAACGGGCGATCATTAGATCTATACTTCCCTGAGCTTCTCTTGTTTGCGTCAGAGATCATCAATTCGTTTGACGATTCGCTTCCAGTTATGCTTGATGGCGAAATTACAGCTTTGGAAAATCCCAATAAATCCAATTTTGAATATGTTCAGCAACGTGGAAGAATGAAAAATTCCGAAATGATAAATTCCGCAGCTGACCGACGTCCAGTCGTTTTTTTGGCGTTCGATCTTTTACGTCTAGGAGAAGAAGACCTTTCTTCTTCGCCGCTGAAAATGAGGAAACAAAAGCTGAAGGAATGGGGAAAGCAACATAAGCTTCCTGTAGAGCCATCAATTGATGACAAAAAAGCGATTCAATTAATTCCTCCCTTTGAAAATAAAGAGCTGATATGGGACCACGTCATATTGAATGATGGAGAAGGCATTGTTGCTAAAAAGAAAAACAGTGAGTGGAAAAAAGGCAAAACGACCGACTGGATGAAAATAAAAAACTATAAGACAGCTGATGTTTTTATCAAAAGTTACAATCCCGCTAATCATTATATAGACGTAGCTGTCATAGATGATCACGGAAACTCTCTAACAGTTGCGCAGCTATATCATGGATTGTCTGCAGATGAACGTAATGCAATATTGACGATCATGAAACAAAACGGCACTCTCACAGGGTCAGGAACTTATATGATTCATCCATCCATTTGCTTGACTGTAAAGTATTTGTCCTATACGAACGGCGTATTGCGTGAGCCATCCTTCCTTTCATTTCAGCTGAAAAAAAGCTATGAGGAATGTACAATACAACAGTTGATTCTATCAACAAAATCGTTGCATCCTTCTGTAAAATTTACAAATTTGGATAAACCGATTTTCCCGAAAAAATCACTAAATAAGTCGGACTATTTAACCTATCTTATGCAGATCAGTGACGTTTTCTTGCCTTTTTTAAAGGACCGGGCGTTAACGGTTATTCGTTATCCGCACGGACCAGCTGGCGAATCTTTTTATCAGAAAAACAAACCTGAATATACACCGGATTTTATACACACGGCTCCTTCTAATTCACATGACTATATTCTTTGCCAGGATTATTCTTCGCTTCTTTGGCTTGGAAATCAGCTTGCTTTGGAATTTCACGTGCCCTTTCAAACCATTGATACGAACAATCCTGTTGAAATCGTATTTGACTTGGATCCTCCGTCTGCAAACGATTTTGAATTGGCTATCGAATGCGCGATTGAACTGAACCGTTTTCTACTTTCTCTCGGAATTCATTCGTTTCCGAAGCTATCTGGAAACAAGGGACTTCAGCTTTACATCCCCATATCTAAGGATTCGTTTTCGTATGAGGAAACAAGAAAGTTTACAGCGTTTACGGCAGATTATTGCATAGCATCCTTTCCGCATTTATTCACTACTGAAAGATTAATTAAAAATCGGCAGAATCTATTGTATTTAGATTATTTGCAGCATGCATACGGGAAAACGATCATTGCCCCTTATTCCCCGAGAGGTAATGAAGATGGTACGGTCGCTCTCCCGCTGTATTGGGACGAAGTAAATTCAAAGCTATCCCCGAAGGATTTTACGATGGAAAAGACGATAATCCGCCTGAAAAATAAAGGCTGCCCTTTCGGACAGATGAGACAGCAGCCTCAGGATCAACCAATTGCCGTTGTATTAGAGCATTTGAACCGTTCGTAACACACATTAATCTTGTAAGCGCTTTATCTGAACAAAAGATGCTGGCTGTGAATTCCTGCTTTTTTCAGCAAAATGATCAATTGCTCCTGTTCCTCCTGTGTCAGCCCGGAAAAAGCGCGGGCAATTCTTAAGGAATGAATCGGGTAAATTTCATCAAGATAGGTCCTTCCTTTTTCTGTTAAGTTTGCATATACGGATCTTTTGTCTTTTTGATCCTGTTCCCTAACGATAAAACCATTTCTTTCAAGCTTATCAATGACGTACGTCACGTTTCCGCTCACCAATAGCAGCCTGGACCCAATTTGCTGCAGCTTCTGGGGACCTCTCGTATACAACAGCTCCAGAACGGCAAATTCCGTAGGATTAAACCCGTGCTCTTTACTATCCCTGATACTGTGCTCGGAAACACTTTTAAACGCTTTCGCAAATACCTTATACAACGCCATTGATTTTTCAATTTCTTGGTCAGTAAAGGTTAGTCTCATCATTCATCTACCTCTTATTTTATTTTTTGTAAACCCTTACATTTAACTTTAACAAAAATTAAATGCTTTTTATACTGTATTCGGTAATTTTTTTAAAAACCCTTTTTTATTTTTCACAAAAAAAGAGTCCCCATCTCATGAGAAGAAACTCTTTACTGTGGGAACTTTGGTTTTTTATATGTGATTTTATGATAAAAATAGTTATATTCATCTTTTAATTCAGAAACGGTCATTCGATTTAATACCTCTTTATTATAAACTCCGATCGCGAGGAGCTTTTGAGAATAATAATTTCTTTGATCCTCCAAAGCCATTTTTAATTGGTGACTCATGGTTCCCTCAATACTCCTTTCTAACGTTTAATATTAGAATAACCGTTTATTGTTATAAAAAGATGAATCAAACGTAAATCTTTATCATTGGTTTTATTAAGAAATTTAAGAGGTCATGATGACTTGCGGTATAAGTCATTCTGGACAGCCCGCAGCAACGAAGGTCCTTTGTTTCCTGTGAGTGCCATAAACGCCTCCAGCATTTCATCACGCTTCAAATCCAAAGCAATTATTTCTTTAGCGAGTTTAATAGCTTTTTCCTCTTCCACTGTTCAACCTCCTAAAAAATATATATAATAAAGGATATACAGAGTCGTGTTTAAAATCACCTCTTATGTAATGTAATCTTCCGAATTTTTTATTATTTGTGTTAGATTTTCTTACAAGTGTCAGGTTTTTTATCAAACTTTTCTTTATAATGATAAAAAAGACATCACAGGGGTGGAAATATGACCATTGAAGATAAATCATATAAAGAAAAAAAAGTAATATCCATAGGAATTGTCAGTGAGCTGACGGGATTATCCGTACGGCAAATCAGATATTATGAGGAAAGAAAGCTCATATCTCCTCAACGTTCAACACGAGGCACGAGAAAATATTCCTTTTCCGATGTCGAAAAGCTTATGGAGATTGCCAACAAAAGAGAAGATGGGGTTCAAACTGCAGAAATTCTGAAAGATATGCGAAGAAGAGAGCAAGCGTTAAAAGGCGATAACCAGTTAAGAAATAAGATGCTGGAGGGCCAATTAAATGCGCACTTTAAATATAGAAACCGCTAATTATCAACGATTTATAAAGGTTTCACATGTCCGATAAAATCGATCATGATACGGCCGTCATCCATCGTTTTAACCCGAAACGCAACAGCTTCAGTATTCTCATTATAGCTTGCTTTAAACATATGGATGCCGGCTTCTGATATTTTGAAATCTTCAAATGCAAGTCCTTCTATTCCCCATGCTTTCTTTCCGTTAATGATTTCTTCGGGATCTGGAGAAGATCCTTCAACATAAAGCTTCTTCATTGTTGATACGTCTTCATTCAGAATCGCCATTAGCATTTCTTCTACTGCAACAAGCCGGCTGTCTCTGCCTTCGTCCTCGTTCTGGCAGCCTGTGATAAGCAATAACGATAGAAAAATAAAAACATAAAAATATTTCATTACTCTCTCCCCTCGCGGCTGGGATCTATTACTATGATATCCCGCGCCTTATCTCTTTTTCAATAGAATGATAAAACGTTTTCATTTCTGAAAGAGCAGCTTTTCTAAAGCTGCTCTTTCACATGAGTTTCGTAATAAAAGCTGTCGCAATTCCAAAATAGATGAGCAGGGAAAGGATATCATTTAACGTAGTTATTAGCGGTCCTGAAGCAATCGCGGGATCTACATTCATATACTGCAATACAATGGGCACAATTGTACCTGCCATTGTCCCGATTATTAGCGTAAGCAGAAGAGATAAACCAACGACAAAGCCCAGCAATAGTTCCCCCTGCCAGATAACTGCAATTCCAGTAATTAAAAGGGCGCAAACTGCCCCGATCATTAATCCGACTTTTAACTCACGGAAAATAAGCTTGCTTATCACTTTTTTATTTAAGTCTTCCTTTGAAAGACCGCGGATCACAACCGCCAATGATTGCGTCCCTGTATTGCCTGTCATGCCTGCGATCATCGGCATAAAAAAAGTCAGTGCGACTACCTGCTGCAAGGTACTTTCAAAAAAATTCAATATGCTTCCTGAAATAAGGCCGATAAATAATAACAGGATCAGCCAGGGAAGCCGGCGATAAGCTGCAATGTAAGCTTTCGTATCAAAATCTATTGCTTTCCCGGAAGCTGCAAATTTTTCATAATCCTCATCTGCTTCTTGAATCACGACATCTATTATGTCATCGACTGTAACAATTCCTACTAAAACATGATTCTCTTCAACTACGGGTATTGCCAAAAAGTTGTAACGTTCTATCAGCCTAGCTACCTCTTCCTGATCCTGAAGAGCCTCAGTAGCTATCACCCGGGTAAACATTAAATCTTTTACTTTTTCCTCTGGATCCCCTAAGATCAAATCTCTGTAGGATAAAACGCCAACCAGCTGCTTTTTGTCATTAATTACGTAAAGATAGTTGATGGATTCAGCAATTTCAGCAAGGCTTTTCAGCTTATCGACCGCATCCTTGACGGAATAATGCTCAGGAATCCATACAAACCGGTTCGTCATGATTCTTCCAGCCGTTTCAGGTGGATAGTTCATTAATTGCTGAACTGCTTGAAGCTCTTCTTTTTCCAAATTGGATAAAAATTGATATTTCAGCTCGCTGTCCATTTCTTCAAAGAGACTGGCAAGATCGTCGTTATCCATTTTATTCATAATATGAACCGTTTTTTCTCGTCCCACTTTTTTCAAAGCAGCGATTTGAAATTCATGTTCCAATTCACCAATCATATTTGTAATATCATCAATGTTTAGAAAGGAGAGAAATCTGGCGCGATGTTTTTCAGGCAGCTCCTTAAACAAACTGGCAACATCATATGGCTGAAGCTCATCGATAATGGCCCGAAACTCTTTTCTTTTGCTATCCCTCAAAACAAGGACAATTTTTACGATTAATTCATTGAGTGTCATATTGTTAACCATAGAATACCTCCTGTCACAGGAGATTCTTCTCACGTTTTTTTCGCATGGTGTAAGAACTGATCTCCATTTTCTGCTAGTTATGTCTTGCTGTAACGAATGCGGCTAGCTTACATGAAGACACGCCTCACTCACACCTCCTATATAAAAGTAACACAACAAGACAGCGGATAAAAAGAATCTAGCGTAAATTTTGAGCAATCTATCAGCAAGAATCCTTTATAATAATCCAACTCAAAATTCAGACAATTAGGAAGATATGACCTTTTTTTACTGGTTCTCCTACTTTATAATTATCACTATCCCACTCTCTCCCTCAGGTTTATTCAACGAAGCTCTGCCAAACGATTAGGGTCATAATCAAATTCCCAATTACCAAAAGGAGGCTTCACAATGCAAAAAGTCATGCGTTTAGTGCCCTATGTGATGAACAAAGCACTTCCGGAAGCAAATGAAACTCCAGAAGGTATCCGTCTCATTAAAGCTCCGGAAATTTGGGCTAAAGGCTTTAAGGGAAAAGATATTAAAGTCGCTGTGCTCGATACAGGCTGTGATATTACCCATCCCGATTTAAAGGATCAGATCATCGGAACGAAAAATTTCACTGATGATGATGAAGGCGCCCCCGAATTGGTGAACGATTATAATGGGCACGGAACCCACGTTGCAGGTACGATTGCCGCAAATGACAAAAATGGCGGAATCTCCGGAGTTGCTCCTGAAGCCGGTCTTCTTATCGTTAAAGTATTATCTGGCGAGAACGGGAGCGGAGCATATGAATGGATCATAAACGGCATAAATTACGCAGTCGACCAGAAAGTTGATATTATCAGCATGTCACTTGGCGGTCCTGAGGATGTGCCCGAGCTGCACGAAGCCATTACCCGCGCTGTCCAAAACGGGGTCCTTGTTGTCTGCGCCGCGGGAAATGAGGGAGATGGAGATACGGCTACTGAAGAATTTTCTTATCCTGCAGCCTACAATGAAGTCATTGCTGTAGGGTCTGTGACATTGACACGAGATTCTTCGGAATTTTCCAATGTAAATAAAGAAATCGATTTAGTTGCTCCAGGTGAAAAAATTATTTCTACATTACCTGGTGAAAAATACGGTGAACTTACAGGAACCTCAATGGCTGCACCTCACGCCAGCGGCTCTCTTGCAATCATTAAACAAATGGAGGAATCCTTGTTCGACCGTGATCTGTCTGAGCCGGAGGTTTATGGACAATTAATTCGCCGCACTTTACCTTTAGACGAATATCCGAAGACGCTGGTAGGAAACGGAATCCTTTACTTAACAGCGCCTGAAGTGCTTGCAGAAAAAGCGAGTAACGAAAAAATACTATCGGCTTATTAAAATTTCTTTTGACTAAATGCTCCTAGCAGGATATAATCAAGTCAAATTTCATACCGGAGAACTAGGTAATCTAACAATTGTTAGATTTTAAAAGGGAAGTTTGGTGAAATTCCAACGCGGTCCCGCCACTGTAAGTGAAGAAATTTTTCCAAAAGAAGTGCCACTGTTTATGAAACGGGAAGGATTAGGAAAAATTGATGATTCACAAGCCAGGAGACCTGCCTATTCTGACACACCAAAAACTCACGGTCGATGGGAGGGTGTTCGAATGACGTAACTTTGCTAGGTTTATACGTTTATTTTCCGCACACGTTTATATATTATAAACACCCACTTATCGACCAACTCGATTTGTGGGTGTTTTTATTTAGGAGGAAAGCAAGTGACGACAATTAAAACAAGCAATCTTGGATTCCCGCGCATTGGCGCAAACAGGGAATGGAAAAAATCTTTAGAAGCTTTTTGGAGAAAGGATAAGGATGTCAACGACTTTTTGCAGGAGATGGATACTCGATTAAAAATCAACATCGGCAAGCAAAAAGAACTAGATTTGATCCCAGTTTCAGACTTTACCTTTTATGACCATGTGCTGGATACTGCAGTAATGTTCAATTGGATTCCAAAACGGTTCCGTCATATTACGGATCCGCTAAGCCTCTATTTTGCAATGGCCAGAGGCACAGATGATGCCGTTTCCTGTGAAATGACGAAATGGTTTAACACCAATTATCATTATATCGTTCCAGAATATGATGAGGAAACTGAATATAAGCTTACAGAAAACAAGCCGCTTGCTGCCTATCGGAAAGTCAAAGAGGAATTTGGAATCGATTCAAAGCCGGTTGTTCTTGGAATCTATTCCTTTGTTACGCTTGCAAAAGGCTACAACGATGAAGAAAAGGGTCAAATTTACAACAAGCTACTCCCTCTTTATATCCAGCTTTTAAAAGAACTTGAAGCTGAAGGAGTCACTTGGGTGCAAATTGATGAGCCGGCGTTGGTTGCAGCAGACAATGCGGATGTACAAGCTGTAAAATCCTTGTATGAGCAAATTAAGTCAGAGCTTACAAGCGTTAAAATTTTATTGCAAACTTATTTCGACTCAGTTGATGAATACAAAGAATTGATCACGTATCCTGTTGATGGAATCGGTCTTGATTTTGTCCACGACAAAGGAAAGAATTTTGATTCTTTAAAAACGCATGGATTCCCTGTTGATAAAGTGCTTGCAGCAGGTATATTGGACGGGCGCAGCATCTGGAAAGCAGACCTCGAAGAACGGCTTGATTTCATCCAATCATTAGCAGGAGAATTGGACATTGCAGAGTTTTGGATCCAGCCTTCCTCCAGCCTATTGCACTTGCCGGTGGAAAAGCATCCGGATGAGCATCTTGATGAGGAACTGCTAAACGGGCTCTCCTTTGCAACAGACAAGCTTAGTGAGCTTAACCTATTGAAAAAGGGACTGATTTCAGGAAAAACTTCGATCCAAGAGGAAATCAAACAGTCTCAGAACGATTTAAACATCTTAAGGCAATACGCAGAAACAGGAAATCGCGAAGAAGGAACTCAGAAAGAACTTTTCCATAGAGAGCTTCCGTTCGAAGAGCGATTAACCCTTCAGCAAAACTCTCTGAAGCTTCCACTCTTGCCAACGACGACAATCGGCAGCTTTCCGCAGACGACTGAGGTCCGTAAAGCAAGATTGAAATGGCGGAAAAAAGAATGGAGCGATCAAGAGTATGAGAGCTTTATAAAAGCAGAAATAAAAAGATGGATTGACATCCAAGAGGAAATTGGGCTGGATGTTCTCGTTCACGGAGAATTTGAACGGACAGACATGGTTGAATTCTTCGGAGAAAAGCTTTCAGGATTTGCTTTCACCAAGTATGCATGGGTTCAATCATATGGTTCAAGATGTGTGCGTCCGCCGATTATCTATGGAGACGTTGCCTTCACAGAAGAAATGACTGTAAAAGAAACAGTATATGCCCAATCCCTGACTTCTAAAAAAGTAAAAGGAATGTTGACGGGACCTGTAACCATTCTTAACTGGTCTTTCCCGAGATACGATTTGCCGAAAAAAGAAATTGCTTTCCAAATCGCACGGGCATTGAAAAAGGAAGTCGAAGCTCTCGAGAAAGCCGGTATTACAATTATTCAAGTGGATGAGCCGGCCTTGCGTGAAGGCTTGCCTTTAAAAGAATCAGATTGGAATGAGTATTTAACTTGGGCAGCTGAAGCATTTAGATTGTCTACCTCAAGTGTGGAACCGACAACACAAATCCATACGCATATGTGCTACAGCCACTTCGAAGACATCGTTGATACGATTAATGACTTGGATGCAGACGTCATAACGATTGAGCATAGCAGAAGCCACGGCGAGCTAGTTAATTATCTGAAAAATGAGCCGTATGAAAAAGGACTTGGACTTGGCGTATATGATATACACAGTCCGAGGGTGCCGTCTGTACAGGAAATGATTGATATTATCGATGATGCCTTAACCGTATGTCCTACCGACCGTTTTTGGATCAATCCTGATTGCGGCTTAAAAACAAGGCAGCAAAAAGAAACGGTTGCTTCGTTGAAAAACATGGTTGACGCAGCAAAACAAGCAAGGAAAACAGCATCTGTTCAAGTATAAAATATAGAAAAATGAAAACTTTGCAGGTTTTTACTGCACCTCAATTGTTGGACTACTAACAATTGCAGGTGCAGTTTTTTTATGAAATTAGTATTTTATGAAAGTTGTAACTGTACGCTTCGAAGCTATAGTACTTTTAGAAAGCTCTTCTTTCCATTTTTTCTTGGTTAATTGATATTTACTATATAGATCTTTATAAGTCTTATTTAAAATTTTTATGGTTCTGGCTTCTTCCGGATAATTAATAAACGAAACAAGACTCTTTTGTGGTCACGTACCACCGAAAATCACACTCATTAACGGTTCTTATGCTGAAGTCACAACAGAATACGGCAAAACTGCTATATTGCAGCACTTTAAACAATAATGAGTAAACGGTTGGATAATGCTACAAAACAATTCATTTTGTCACAAATTTCAGATATACTTAAAGAGGTTAGAATTGCGAGGGGGAAAGCTAATGACACACGAATTATTTTTACAACGGGCAATTGAGCTGGCGGTATCAGGCGTAAATTCCGGAAAGGGCGGACCCTTCGGTGCTGTCATTGTTAAAAATGGAAAAATTATTGCTGAAGGGCAGAACAATGTCACAAGCAGCAACGATCCGACAGCCCACGCTGAGGTAACTGCTATTCGTGAAGCGTGTAAAGCCCTCGGTGAATACCAATTGGACGATTGTATACTCTATACTAGCAGTGAGCCTTGTCCTATGTGTCTTGGAGCAATATACTGGGCTCGTCCGAAAAAGGTTTATTTTGCCGCCAAGCATGAGGATGCTGCCCACGCCGGTTTTGATGACTCGTTTATTTATGATGAAATCGCTAAGCCGCATGAAAGCCGAAAAATTGTCTTTCATGAGCTGAATTTAGAAAACAAAATGGCGCCGTTTGAGTCTTGGGCTCAATACGAAAATAAAAAAGAATACTAATCAAAAACGAGCCACTGCTATGTAGCAGCGGCTCATTTTAACTTATCATTATTGTATTTCAAGCTCCACATCGATATTCCCTCTCGTTGCTTTGGAATACGGACAGAAATCGTGGGCATCATGAACGAGCTCTTTTAACTTTCCTTCATCGATCCCAGGATTTTTAACGATTAAAGTAACGCCAATTTTAAATCCGCCATCGCTATCATCTTTCAAAAGACTGACTTGCCCTTCAACTTCAGCTTTTATATCCACGTCTTTCTCTTTCGCAACATGCTGTAGTGCTCCGCCAAAGCATGCGGCATAGCCGGCAGCAAATAATTGCTCAGGGTTGGTGCCTGTTTCTCCGTTCTTTTTTTCATTAGGCATCACGATGTCCAGGTCTAGTACCTTATCATCAGATTGAATATGACCTGCTCTTCCTCCGACCGCCGTAGCCTTTGCAGTAAATATTTTTGCCATTTTTATTCCTCCTAATGTTCGTTTGTTCTACTCTTCTTATTTCACAAAAGCTCTCTCGTTAAACCTCTGAACGTTTAATAGATTTGGGATGTGGAATAGAAAAAATAAAACTTTAAAAAATTGGAGGTTCTAATCCATGAAATTCCACAAGCTTTATATGAATGGAGAATATACCGATTCCGATTCTACAGAAACAATAGATGTGATCAACCCTTCCACTGAGGAAACGATATCCCGTATATACAGCGGCACAAAAGAAGACGTAGATAAAGCCGTTCAAGCGGCAGTTGAAGCACAAAAGAAATGGGAGAAAACGACCTCTATTGAAAGAGGCAAATGGGTGAAGCAGCTTGGTGAAAAAATCGCCGAGAATCGTGAACTTTTTATCCTAGCCCTGGTAGAAGAACAAGGGAAAAGTTATCGCTTGGCCGAGGCCGAGGTTGATACAGCAATTGATTATTTTGCCTACATGTCAGAATGGGCACGAAGAATCGAAGGAGAAATTGTTCCTAGCGACCGCCCGAACGAAAATATTTTGATTTATCGCAAGCCAATTGGAGTTATTGGAGGAATCGTACCTTGGAATTTTCCGGTTTTTATTCTCGCGCGAAAAGTCGCAACAGCACTCGTAACCGGCTGCACCATTGTTTTAAAACCGAGCCAGCAGACGCCTAATACAGCTGCTCTCTTTACAAAGCTCGTTCACGAAGCAGGACTTCCTAAAGGCGTATACAATTATGTGACAGGTAAAGGCTCTACGATAGGCAAAGCACTTGCTTCTCATCCTTGTATTGCTATGATTACGATGACAGGCAGTGTTGAAGCAGGAGTAAAAGTGATGGAAGCTGCTGCACAAAATATTACGAAAGTGAATTTAGAGCTTGGAGGAAAAGCACCGGCCATCGTGACAAAGCACGCCAATCTTGATCTTGCGGTTGAAAAAATCAAAGAATCCCGCATCACAAACGCAGGTCAAGCCTGCACAAACGCTGAGAGAGTATACGTCCACGAAGATGTCAAAGATGAGTTTATCGAAAAATTAACGACAGCCATGAAAGAGACTTCGCTCGGCAACCCTCTGCAAAAGAAAGAGGCAGAAATGGGCCCGCTTATAAGTGAGGAACGACTGAAAGAGGTCGACGGAATGGTAAATGAAGCTGTAAACAGCGGCGCTCTTCTGCAGACGGGTGGAAATAGGCTTGACGAATCAGGATTCTTTTATGAACCGACGCTAATAACAAACGCCACCCATGATATGGACATCATGAAACAAGAAATATTCGGTCCGGTTCTTCCTATTGCTACATTTCAAACGTTAGATGAAGCCATTGATTTGGCAAATGACTCAGAATACGGCCTGTCATCCTCTATTTATACCGAGAACGTACACGAAGTCATGCGTGCAGCAAACGAGCTCAAATATGGAGAAACCTTCGTTAACCGAGAAAACTTCGAAGCCATACAGGGGTATCACGCCGGCATGAGAAAATCAGGTCTCGGAGGAGCAGATGGGAAACACGGAGTGGAGGACTTCCTCGCCACTCATGTTGTTTATATGGAGTATAATGACAACCAACAATGAATGAGTAGATTTATTCAAAGGTTGGTCAGATATAATTCCATAATAGGGGGATATATTCAAAAGATAGGTGAATAAAATTCGATCAAGGTAGAAATCGACTCATACAAAAGCGGATAGACATATATGCCTATCCGCTTTTGATTTATGTCTCTCTTACTTGGCCTGTCCCTTGAATGATAAATTTCGAAGAGGTGAGCGCCTGTAAGCCCATCGGCCCTCTCGCGTGAAGCTTCTGCGTGCTGATCCCGATTTCTGCTCCGTAGCCAAACTCAAAGCCGTCTGTAAAGCGTGTAGACGCGTTATGATAAACTGCAGCAGCATCAACCGATTTTTGAAAATGCTCAGCATGTGCAGTGTCTTCTGTAATAATTGCTTCAGAATGCTTTGTTCCAAAGGCTTCAATATGGGAAATTGCCTCGTTCAGCTCCCCGACAATCTTCACTCGAATAATCGGAGCCAAAAATTCGGTCTCCCATCCTGTCTCATCTGCTTGTTTGGCTGAAGGAAACAGCTCACAAACCCGTTTGTCACCTCTAATCTCCACTCCTTCACGCTCTAATGTTTCGAATAGATCAATACTGTGAGACAGTGCCCAATCGCTGTGCAGCAGCACCGTCTCAACCGAATTGCAAACTGACGGCCTCTGAACTTTGGCATTACGGACAATATTGATGGCCATTTGTTTATTTGCTGAAGCATCTACATAGATATGGCAGTTTCCTGCTCCGGTTTCCAGTACTGGAACTGTTGACTCTCTGATCACTGTTTGAATGAGCCCTTTGCCGCCGCGTGGAATTAATACATCGAGATACTCATTTAAGGTGAACAACGATTTGGCTGTTTCCTTGCTCGTATCTTCGATCAGCTGAACCGCCTCAGCGGGAAAGCCGGCTTCTACCAGGGCCTCTTGAATTGAACCGACAAGTGCCCGGTTACTGTGAGATGCAGATGAACTTCCTCTCAAAATGACGGCGTTCCCTGTTTTCACGCATAAGGTTGCCGCATCGACAGTTACGTTCGGGCGTGCTTCATAAATCATCCCGACTACTCCTAATGGAACACGGGTTTTGGTAATGAGAAGGCCATTTTCCTTTTCAATCGTTTCAATCGTCTCTCCAACAGGATCTTTAAGCTCTGTTAAAAGCTTTACGGCATCCGACATATCCCGGATTCGTTTTTCATCCAATCGCAGACGATCGATGACTGAGTCGGAAATTCCTTTTTCTTTTGCCGACAAAACGTCCTTTTCATTCTCTTCAAGCAATCTATCTAAATTGTCTAACAGTTTTTTTGCGATAGATAATAACGCTTGATCTTTCTCAACACTTGTTTTTTGTACTAATTCAAGCTTTATTTGTTTCGCTTTTTTCGCTTTTCTTATGACCTCATTCATCTACTTAACCTCCCCGTCAATTAGGTTGACCCAGTAATTTCTGTGAATAACTTCCGGCTTTCCTGCCGTTCCTATTTCTTCTATCTCAAAGGTTTTCTTTCCGCGCATTTTCAATAATTCTTCCGATGAATAAACGGTCTGCCCTTTTCCGATAATGCCGCCGGCTCCGGAAACTTCTACAACCGCCCCTCTCGGAAAATGGCCGATGACTTCCACTACACCTGCCGGAAGCAGGCTTTTTCCTTGGCTTCGTAAAGCGGATTCCGCTCCATGATCAATCATGATTCTCCCTGAGATCGGGGAATGAAAAGCAATCCACTGCTTAAGGTTGTTAATCGAAGTCAGGTCAGGCTCACCAATATACGTCCCATCCCCTTTTCCGAGTAATATATCGGATAATTTTTCTTCCCCTTCTCCATCACCGATAAATACTTTTACCCCTAATGACAGAGCCGTTTTCGCAGCCAAAATTTTCGATTTCATTCCGCCCGTCCCTACCTTTGAACCGGATGAAGAAATGGTCGCTGCAAGCTCATCTGTAATTTCACCGAGAAAATCGAAACGTTTTGCATTTGGATTCGATTTGGGATTTCCATCATAGATACCGTTGATGTCTGTTAAAATAATCAGCTGCTCCGCGTGAATCAGACCGCTGACCAAGGCAGAAAGCATATCGTTGTCTCCAAACGTCAATTCTTGAACGGAAACCGAATCATTTTCATTAATAATTGGTACGATCCCGCGTTCCAACAGTTCATTTATCGTAAAATAAGCATTTCGGTAACGGTCTCTTTTCACAAAATCATTTCGTGTCAATAAAATTTGAGCGGGTACGGTGTCTTTCAAGCAAAAATGTTTAATGTATTGCTGCATGAGAAGGCTTTGCCCCACCGCAGCCGCAGCTTGTCTGCCTTTGAGAGTGACTGGCATGGAAGGATAACCTAATTGGACAAAGCCTGACGCCACTGCTCCTGAAGAAATAAAGATCACCTCATGCCCCATTTTTTTCAAATAGGAAATCGCTTTGACGTGGTCTTTAATTTTTTCTTCGTCAATATATCCCTTGCTGTCTGTTAATGAGCTGCTGCCAACCTTAATCACAATTCTCTGTCTTTTCACTGGTTTTTCCTCCATTATCTTTATCACAGAAATAAAAAAAACTCTTTTCATCCCGATAGAAAGGACGAAAAGAGTTCCGTGGTACCACCTTAATTGAGCATGCGAAACAGGCACACTCCACTTCCACCACATAACGCAGGTTATGCGCCCGGATTTTTGTGCCGGGACTCAGAGGGAGGTTCTGCAGGCTTTTTGCCGCGAAATGTTGCAGCCTGGGCATTTCGCTCTCTTTTTGCAAAAGGTATCTGCATACTGGTCCTCTTCAACGCTCACTAATTTTTTATTATTATGAATAGGAAATCAAGGGTTGTCAAGAGTTTTTAGTTGAAAACGATTGTTTTATTTTCATGAACAAGGATTCTGTCTTCAATGTGCCACTTCACAGCTCTTGCCAGGACACTCCTCTCGATCGTACGGCCGATATTCTTTAGTGCTGCAGCATCATCGCGATGGTCGACCCTTTCAATATCCTGTTCAATAATCGGCCCTTCATCCAAGTCGTTTGTAACGTAATGAGAAGTAGCTCCAATTAGTTTTACCCCTCTATCATACGCTTTTTTATATGGATTTGCTCCAATAAATGCAGGCAGGAACGAATGGTGAATATTAATAATTTGGTTCGGAAAATGGGAAACAAAAGACGGCGTCAGGATTTGCATATATCTTGCCAGAACGATAAGTTCAATCTGATATCTCTCTAACAATTCCAGCTGTTTTGTTTCAACTTCCTTGCGAATTTCTTTATTTGCTTTCATATAATGGAAAGGAATATGTAATGATTCAACGATTTCCCTGGCTTCCTCATGGTTGCTGATCACAAGCGCAATATCCGCCATTAAATTCCCGCTTTGCCACTCCCAAATCAGCTCATGGAGGCAGTGAAGCTCCTTCGAAACAAAGATAGCCATTTTTTTCAGCTCGTTTGCCAAAGTAATTGACCAGTGCATTTGGAATTGCTCAGCAATCGGCGTGAATTTTTGTTGAAGCTCCAAGATTTCTTCTTTTATATTATTTTTCTCAAATAAAATTCTAAGAAAAAAACGGCCGTTTTCAGGATCGGTCGTGTATTGATGTGATTCAATAATATTCGCTCCGTTTTTAAAAAGAAAGGCAGATACGGCTGCGACAATACCCGGCTGGTCAGGACAGCTAACCAACAGCCTGACATTTCCTTCATTCGATGTTTTGTAATGATCTAATTTCTTGTTCATATACGATTTCATTTGCAGTTACCCTCATTATTGTAAGAATTTAAAGCCATTATACTGAAATTTTCATGAAAAATAAATCTGATTTTCTTAAGCAAAGAAAAATACAATCATTCAAGAGGATGAATGATTGTATTCCACTCTGCCGAACCATTGATACCGATTTTCAGAAATAAACTTGTAAACAGGATCTCCGATTTTCGAAACAAACGGAAAAAAAAGAAGGATGCCTATCGGGAGAGTAAGCGGAAGAAGTGATAATATTTTTCTTACGGTATCAAAGCCTTTGATTAGCTCCCCTTTTGAAGTTACCATATGGATTTCATCATAAATATTCCGATCCTTTAACGTTTGATAAAAGACGGACTGATCAATTTTCTGTACTGGAAACCATTCCAATCGCTTTGCCCAATCCAATTTGAGAATGACAGCTCTCACACTTCTGCATAGCGGGCACTCCGCATCATAAAAGACAAGATGTTTTTTCATCAGACGATATGCCTCCTTTATACTCCTATTCACTAAATAAAAGCAAGTTAAACGTATGGTTCAGCGCATTTCTTCTCCAATTGCTTTTGCCAGTGCTTTGCTGTGTTGAAGCCGATTCTTTCTCTCTTTTCCCCTTTGGACAGCGGTATTGAAAAGCATAATTTCTTCAGGTGATTCCGGAATCACCTGGGGTACTTTTTTGGGTTTTCCTTTTTCATCCAATGCAACAAACGTAAGAAAGGATGTGGCAGCAAGCGTACGTTCCCCCGTAATCAGATGCTCTTTGATTACTTTCACAAATACTTCCATAGAGGAATTGCCGACCCAGGTCACATATGATTCAAGACAAACACAATCTTCCTGGCGAATCGGCTGCAGGAAATCAACAGAATCTGTAGAGGCGGTAACCGTTTCGCAGCGAGAATGCCTGGCTGCAGAAATCGAGGCATTGTCGTCGATATAACTCATTAGCTTTCCGCCGAATAATGTATTGTGGTTATTTGTATCTAATGGAAAAACCCTGCTCGTTTTTACGACTCTGGAATCAGAGCAATACTTCGGTTTTAGGTTGTTCATATGTACCATCTCCTATTCAGGCATTTAATTTTATTTAACACGAACGATGCAATTTTGTCTAAAATTTAAACTTTATCCATTTTGTCATATTTTTGCACACTTTACTATACAGGACGTTTAATTTAAGCTTAAATAAGGAAAATACGATTGAATACGCATTTTAGGAGGTTTCTATGGCTTCTACGATCCCGCTAAGTGATAATCAACCATTTTGCTATAACGAATACGACATGCTGCAAAAGGTCGTTTTATGTTCACCTGAGCATATGTCGATTAAACGAATTATCAATGAAACACAAAAGTACTATGAAAATGAAAATATTCAAGCAGAAATCGCCATCAAGCAGCATCGAGAACTCTTGGCTGTACTTAAGAAGAAAGGAATTAACGTCATTGTTCTCCCTGCTTTAGAACGTTTTCCTGAGCAGGTATTTACGAGAGATATCGGTTTTACGATAGGGTCTGACATATTTATAGCTGAAATGGCAACAGATATTCGCGAAGGAGAACAAGAGGCGCTTATCGAGTGGCTGAAGACGCAAGGGATGCAATATCGCCAAATCACCGAAGCGAAAATTGAAGGCGGTGATGTAATCGTACATGAGGATACGGTTTACGTCGGGATCAGCAATCGAACTGAAATGGCAGCAGTCAATCAGCTGCAGAAGATGCTCCCCTCCTACCAGGTAATTCCTTTGCCAATTCATGATGAATTTTTGCATTTAGATTGTGTTTTCAATATTATTTCCCCTACAGAAGCGATTATTTATCCGGATGCATTCAATAAAAAAGAGTATGACATGCTTGCAGAACGATTTGATTTACTGCCCGTGACAGAAGATGAACAGTTTACGCTTGCTACAAATGTGTTGTCGCTTGGAAATAAACAGCTAATCAGCCTGTCTATTAACAAAAAAACAAATCAAGAGCTCATCAGCCGGGGGTATAAGATCATCGAAGTCGATATATCTGAAATCATCAAGTCGGGCGGCTCATTTCGCTGCTGCACTCTGCCAATTGTTCGGAAACAAGCGTAAAAAGAGTCTAAAAAGGCTCTATTTTTTGAACGTGGCGTAATGCTTGTTCATCCTAAAAAAAGGAACATTATTTTAGGCCAAAGGAGAACTATGATGATTCGTTTTGAAAATGTTTCAAAGCTATACGGAGGCGGAACGAAAGCCGTTAACGAATTAAATCTACAGATTGATGCTGGTGAATTTTTTGTTTTGATCGGTCCGAGCGGATGCGGAAAAACGACATCGTTAAAGATGATTAACCGCTTAGTTGATTTATCGGAAGGCACTATTTCGATAAATGGTAAAAAAATCAGCGATTATGATATCCATGAATTGCGCTGGAATATCGGCTATGTCCTTCAGCAAATCGCCCTTTTTCCCCACTTGACGATCGAGGAAAATATTTCGATTGTTCCAGAACTGAAAAAATGGAGCAAACGGAAAATTTCAGACCGAGTGGAAGAGCTCATGCATATGGTCGGGCTTGATCCAGACAAATACCGGCACAGAAAACCAAGTGAACTTTCAGGCGGACAGCAGCAGAGGGTCGGTGTCGTTCGTGCATTGGCGGCTGATCCTGAAATCCTTTTAATGGATGAGCCTTTCAGCGCACTAGATCCTATAAACAGAGAAAAGCTTCAGAAGGACATTGCAGATTTGCAAAGAAAAATTAAAAAAACGATTCTTTTTGTAACTCACGATATCCAGGAGGCGCTTGAGCTTGGTGATCGTTTAGCAATTATGAACGAGGGGGAACTTGTTCAATCCGGCACCCCTGAGGAAATCATCAATCATCCAGTAAACGATTTTGTCAGAAATTTTGTCGGGCTTCGTGCATCCAAACATCAATTTCTTGATCAACTTACGGCAGAAAGCTTGCTTGATCATACTGGAGATGAAGTGGCCGATCCGTTGCCTACTGTCTATTCGAATGCCTCTCTTGAAGAAGTTATCCCGCTTTTGGCCGCTGAACCAAGGGCAGCGGTTATGAAAAATGGTGAAGTGATCGGGACTATTACGAGGAAATCGGTGTTTCAGTATATAGCGAATCGAACGGTTAGAGAAAGGGAGAGAGGATGAATAGTTTTATAGATGCGTTTTACGGAAGGAAGGAGCAGCTTGCCAGTGCACTCATTGAACATATTCAAATCTCATTTGTTTCCTTGCTGCTGGCCATTCTTATTTCTATACCGCTTGGAATTTTTCTTACACGGAAAGACAAACTCGCTGAACCAATAATCGGTGTTACCGCCGTACTGCAAACGATTCCTTCCCTCGCACTGCTTGGTTTGTTGATTCCGTTAGCCGGGATAGGCAAAATTCCGGCTGTCATCGCGTTAACGATTTATGCGCTTCTCCCGATTTTACGGAATACATACACGGGAATTAAAGAAGTAGATCCGTCTCTCATTGAAGCTGCGAAGGGAATGGGAATGAACAGCAGAAAACGCCTTTCCAAGGTTGAAATCCCGCTTGCATTTCCTGTGATTATGGCTGGAGTTCGTACAGCCATGGTACTAATCATCGGCACCGCCACCTTAGCAGCATTAATCGGAGCTGGAGGACTCGGGGATATCATCTTGCTTGGAATTGATCGAAACGATAATGGGTTAATCTTAATTGGTGCTGTTCCGGCAGCTGTTCTAGCCATTCTATTTGATCTTCTCCTGCGTTTAATCGAACGAGCTTCTTCGAAAACAACTATAAGGATTGCTGGCCTCTCTCTAGCAGCTGTTATCCTGATCATATCAGCTCCTTTGGCTTTTGGCTGGGGAAAGAAAGACTTAGTGATTGCAGGAAAGCTCGGATCAGAGCCGGAAATTTTGATCAATATGTATAAGCTTCTTATCGAAGAGGATACCGATTTAAAGGTCGAATTGCAGCCCGGCCTTGGCAAGACCTCTTTTTTATTCAATGCACTAAGGTCCGGGGACATTGACTTATATCCCGAATTTACAGGAACCACTGTCGTCTCTCTCTTAAATGAAGATCCTGTAAGTACAGATGCAAAGGAAGTATTTGAACAGGCAAAAAATGGGGTGAGAGATCGATTTAATTTTACCTATCTTGAGCCTATGAGCTATAACAACACGTATGCTGTTGCTGTTACAAAGGAAGCAGCCGAACAATTTGGCATGAATACAATATCAGATCTTACTCAGGCAGAAAGACAGCTGAAAGCAGGATTCACTGCCGAATTTGCTGATCGTGAAGATGGGTATAAGGGGATGCAGAAGCTATATGGGCTGAACCTTCCCAATGTCAGCAAAATGGAAGCCAGCGTGAGATACTCTGCCATTAAGTCCGGTCAGCTCAATCTTATAGATGTGTATTCAACAGACAGTGAAATCGAAGAATACAGGCTGAAAGTTCTTGAGGATGACAAAGGATTATTCCCTCCTTACCAAGGAGCACCTTTATTAAGAAATGAAACGCTGGAAGAATTTCCCGAGCTGAAGGACATTTTAAATCAGCTGTCGGGGAAAATTACCGATGACGAAATGAGAAAAATGAATTATGCCGTCAATTCAGAAAATCGGTCTGCCGAAGAAGTTGCTAGGGAATACCTTGAGCAACAGGGTCTGCTTAACAAGTAAAGCTGACAGAAATTTGTTTTCTGTCAGCTTTTTTCTAGAAGTAGCTATTTTCGAAGGACTTTATGAAAATTCCGGCGATTTGACGTGGCTTTCCGGCGATCCCCTCAATATTCAAGCGATCTTCAATCATCTGCTGCCAATCGTCACCTTCATCGTTTCGTTACGGTCTCCACTCGATTCTTTGCTGTACAAATGACAGGCCACATAATGATCTGAAGCAACTTCCTGCATCTCCGGTTTCTTCATTGCACATACATCCATGGCGGCGGGACAACGTGTTCGGAAGACGCAGCCTGAAGGAGGATGAATCGGGCTCGGAAGCTCTCCTTTTAAGATGATCCTCTCCCGTTTGTCTTCAATATCTGGATCAGGTATCGGAATCGCAGACAAGAGCGCTTGTGTGTATGGATGGAGCGGATTTTGATACAGTTCTTCACTAGCCGAAATTTCAGCCATATGCCCAAGATACATAACCCCGATTCGATCGCTTATGTGCTTTACCATTGACAAATCATGGGCAATAAATAAATATGTTAATCCGTTTTTTTTCTGAAGGTTTTTCAAAAGGTTGACGACTTGCGCTTGTACGGAGACGTCAAGCGCCGAAATTGGTTCATCTGCAACGATAAATTCCGGCTCCAAAACAAGTGACCGGGCAATTCCGATTCTCTGCCTCTGCCCTCCACTGAATTCATGGGGATATCGGTTCGCAAAATCACGGTTTAACCCGACGGATTCCAACAGCTCGTCCACTTTTTTCATCCGGTTTTTCTTCCCTTGGTGCAATCCGTGGATCTCCATTGGCTCTGTCAGTATTTCTCGGACGGTTAATCTAGGATTTAACGAAGCGTAAGGATCTTGAAAAATCATTTGTATTTTACGTTTGAATAAAAACTGGTCCCCTTCATGAACGCTGTGAAGATTCTGGCCATCGTATGTAATGGTACCTTCTGTCGGTTCATAAAGTCGCATTAGCATCCTTCCTGTTGTTGATTTTCCGCACCCTGATTCGCCGACAAGCCCAAAGGTTTCCCCTTTATAGATTTGAAAAGAAATGCCGTCAACAGCTTTTAGTGTAAGTCCTTTGGACAAATCAAAATGCTTTTTAAGCCCCTCTACCTTCACTAATACTTGATCGTTACTCATCGAATCCCTCCGCATCATACGTACAGCGGCGAGCTGCACAAAGCTCTTGTTCATATATCGTGCCGCTTAAAGTAATGATTTCCACAGTCCGACCTGTTTTAGGAGAATGAAGCATTTTGCCATCGCCATAATAGATACCGACATGATGAATACGGCCTCTCCCCTTCTCATAGGCAAAAAACAAAAGATCCCCCGGCAACAGTTCGTGTAACGGAACTTCTTTGCCATCCAGAACCTGATCGCTTGCATCTCTTGACAATCGATAGCCGTTTACTTTGCACATACTGTAAACAAAGCCTGAACAGTCGAACCCGAATCCGCTCATACCGCCCCAAAGGTAAGGCAAACCGAGAAATGCCTCACCGCTTGTAACGATGTCTGTTCCTGATCCTGGCGAAACAGGCTCTTTATGATCGATGATTGCTGAACCTTCTGTTTTTATCAATCTTTCTCCTCTTGGAGTATGTACATGAAGCCATTCCCCGCCCTTTTTTGTTATGGGCAGCTCTGTTAAAAAACTAATCTCAAAATCAATTGAATCCGGATTGTGATATAGATTTGCCGTCGGCTTACTAATGACTGCCGTATGATCAGATCGGACCTTGCCTTCATTCGAAAGCTGGCAGCTGGGAATCCACCCCGGATATCCCCATGCATTCTTCGAGGACTTCTGTGCAGGAACAACAACCTTAGACCATTTCTCTCGTTCTTCCGTCACGATTACTTCCTGTCCGAACAAAGCTTGGGACTGGAGCAAATTTTTTGTGCAAAGCTCAAGTCTCTGATCATAATTAAGCATATCCAGCCATTCTCTTATATCAACCGGATTAGAAGTCACTAGATGATCGATTTCTCTCGGAGATTCAGGATCTGTCCATACATTTGCAATCGAAGTGCTGACAAACATAGTAGTATTTTGTTTCATTGCGTTTGCTCCTTTCTTGTATGAACTTGACTGATTCCGAGTCCGGGCCGGTCAAAAAAGGATATCATTCTTCCCGTATATTCAATACCGCCAACAACCCACTCTTCTTTAAGCATGAGAGGGGCATCAAAATCATATCTTGTAATATTTTTTTTGCTGGCCGCAAAATGAGCAGCAGCGCTAATGCCAATCTTCGTTTCAATCATGCTTCCAACCATGCACTCTACTCCGCAAGCCTCTGCAAGTGCATTGATTTTCGTTGCCCTGTGGATTCCGCCTGCTTCTCTGTAAAAACACTTTCATCAGCCATAATCAGTGTTTCAACGGCATCAGTCACTGCCTTTAGCCCTTCTATGTCATCTTTATGGACAGGCTGCTCAATAAGCTCGATTCCAAATCCAATGTCTTCCATTTTACGAATGGCAAAAATGGCCTCCTTAACGCTCCAGCCTTGATTCGCATCCAGTCTGATTTTTATGTCCTTCCCTATACGCCTTCTGATTTCCTTTATTCTTTCGATATCCTTATAAATGCTGTCTTTGCCAACTTTTATTTTAAGGACTTGAAAGCCTTCCGCAATATATCGCTCTGCATCCTCTGCCATCTCTTTCGGGCTGTTTACACTGACTGTATAGTCGGTTTCCAGCTGGTTTCTGTATCCACCCAAAAATTGATACAGAGGCATGCCGCAATATTGTGAAATTCCGTCGTATACCGCCATGTCAACAGCAGCTTTTGCACTTGAATTATGAATGAGCAATAGATTCATATCTTGGAGGATAGCTTCAAAGTTTAAAAGGTTTTTTCCGATAAGAAACGGCTTTAACACATTGTGAATCGCCGCATCTATACTTTCTGCACTTTCGCCTGTAATAACTACGGTAGGAGGAGCTTCTCCCCAGCAGATGATCTGATTTTCAATGGTCATTTTTACGACTACTGATTCAGCAATGCTGACTGTTCGGAGTGCCGTTTTAAATGGTTTCTTTAAAGGAACAGCGATACGAAATGTTTCGACGTCAGTAATTTTCATTCAACGATCCTCCACCCGTTGTTATTTCACGCCGGATTCAATGACCACTTCTTTATTCCGTGTCTCCATTTTTGCTTTTGCTCCCACCGGAATCGCGAAGTTTGGCTTTGAGTGGCCGATCTTAAACCCCATGATCGCAGGTCTATTTACACGGATTACATAATCATTGATCACTTCTTCAAGAGTAAGAGATTCTTCTCGATTCTTTGGCTCACAGCCGTTGAAATCACACACAAGAATTCCCGCAGCCTCTTCTAATTTTCCTGCCATATGTAATTGGTTCAGCATCCGGTCTACCCGGTATGGTTCTTCATCAATATCCTCGAAAAAAAGCAGCTTGTTCTTCGTATCGACCTCGTACTTTGTTCCTAATGTGCTCGTTAAAAGAGCCAAATTCCCCCCAATGAGCCGACCTTCAGCAGATCCCGCTGCCAAGACGGTTAATGGAGAAATCGTCTCGTCATACTTCAGTTGATCCAATTGAAAAAGCTGCTTGAACGACTCTTTCGTTAAGTCATGAACGTCTTCTTTTCCAATGTCAGAGCTGAGCATCGGACCATGAAAGGTGACAAGCCCCGTCTGCTGGTGAATCGCTGTGTGCAAAAAGGTAATATCGCTATATCCCCAAAATATTTTCGGATGTTTCTTCAGTAAGGAATAATCGATCTTTCCGGCGATTCTCCCCGTTCCGTAGCCGCCACAGGCACATATAATCGCTTTGATCGATGGATCCCGAAACATAGTGTGTAAGTCTTTCAAACGGCTCTCATCATCTCCGGCTAAATAGCCAAAACGTTGGCGAATGGAAGTACCCAACTTAACGTTTACCTCTAATTCTTCTAAAAACGATAACGCTTTGTTAAGCTTGCTTTCATTTGGAGGGCTTGCCGGTGCAATAATTCCGACAGTATCCCCTTTATTCAGCTTTTCCGGTTTTATCATTTTCAAATTTGATCTCCCCTTAAAAAATACCCTTAGTATACACAAAGAGATCGGCAAAAAGGGCGATGATTTTGTATATACGGGCAGATGAGTGTTCAACTGCCCGAGATACAATAGAGTAACTGTAATCTGATTAGGATGATTTTTCCGCCCACTTTAATTCAAGGTAACCGACAGGATGTCGGACGATCCCTTTGACACCTTCCGCTTCTAAGTTCACTTGATTGTAGAAGTGAATTGGAATGATCGGCATCTCGTCAAATACTAGTTTTTCTGCCTCATACATGAGCTGAAATCGTTTAGTCTCATCCGCTTCATTTTTGGCGTCCTTAATGAGCTGATCGTATTTTTCATTGCTCCAGCCGGTCCGGTTCATCGAATGTCCGGTCTGGAAGTTCTCGACAAAATTAATCGGATCGGCATAATCCGCTAAGAACGAGCTTTGCGAAAGCTGGAATTTTAATTTCTTTTGTTCAGCTGAGAAGACTCCCCATTCCATATTAGCAAGCTTTACTTCTACTCCAAGAACATCTTTAAATTTTTGCTGAATCGCTTCTGCCATTAGTTTATGCTGAGGAGTTGAACTATAGGTCAACGTAATCTCAGGTAGTTCAGAGTATTTTTCTTCTGTCATGCCTTCCTCGAGCAATTTTTTTGCTTCATCCGGATTATAGGTAATGAGATCTCCGCTTGTTTCTCTAAAATCGTTTCCGCTTGGATCGGAAAATCCAGGAGATACATAGCCTCTTGCAGGTTTTTCACCGTTTTTCGTAACATAGTCTACAATCTCCTGCTGATCAACAGCCATAGCAAATGCTTTTCTGATTTTTTCGTTTTGGAAAGGCTCCATCTTCACATTAAACCTGTAGTAATACAACCCAGCCTGATCATCTACTTTCACGTTATCCTGCTTAAGCAATTGCTCAGCCATTTCTGCGGGTACACTTGCCGTATCGAGCTCGCCGTTTTGGAACATTTGATAGTCGGTATTTTCATCATCTACCATTGCCCACGTAACCTCATCAAGCTTCACCGTGTCTTTGTCCCAGTACGTGTCGCTTTTCGCCATTTTTATGCTTTCGTTATGCTTCCATTCTGTCAGCTTGAAAGGTCCGTTTCCGACAAACGAATCATCTTCTGCAAACCATTCTGGATTTTCTTCATCAACTTTTTTATTTACCGGAAAAAAAGCCGGATTAGAGATGACACTCAAGAAATACTTCTGCGGGCTCGTCAATGTCACTTTAAGGGTCTTTGCATCCTCGGCTGAAACCTGAACATCCTCTGCAGAGCCTTTATCGCTGTTATAAGCTTCCCCGCCTTCAATAAAATAGCCTAAAAATGCTGAATCATATGCTTTTTCAGGGTCTAAAAGCCTTTTCCAGGCGTATTCAAAATCCTCTGCAGTGACATCGTCTCCGTTCGACCATTTGGCATTCTCACGAATTTTAAACGTATACGTTTTTCCGTCATCAGAGACTTCCCATTTTTCTGCGGCAGCTGCTTCAGGCTCATGGTTTTTCCCCAGGCGGGTCAATCCTTCCATAATATTATTCAGAGATTGCCAGGAGAGATTATCAAACCCTTTTGGCGGGTCATAGGATGTAGGTTCCTTTGTATTGTTGAGCCTCAGAACCTGCTTCTCCTCCGAGTTTCCTCCGCTATTTTCACCTGCCTGCTCATTTGCTGTACATCCTAATAAGGCAAAAGCAAACAGCAATACACTTAGAAAAACACTTAATCTTTTCAAAGAAATTCCCCCTTTTTCATTATCTATTTAAAGGCTTTCGCCTGCTAATAAAGTGTGGTTTTTACGGGCAGTTATCCCCCACCTAGGAATACTCGTTTACACTCAAAACCTTGAGGTGGGGGTCTTACTGCCCGTTAATACTGGATAACTGGACTGCCTTTGCCCGTTTGTCCTGAAGCCAGCAATAAACATGGTGATGATCTGACAAATAGGTTTCTACCGGATAAACCTTCTCACATACCTCCATGGCATAAGGGCATCTGGCGGTAAACGGACAGCCAGAAGGAGGTGAAAATAAATCCGGCGGTGTACCAGGCACCGGAATTAATTCCGCACCTTTTAGATCGAGCCGAGGCACAGAGTGTAAAAGACCTTTCGTATAAGGATGCTGAGGATGATAAAAAATCTCTCTCCTCGTTCCGGTTTCGACCATTTTCCCTGCGTACATTACGGCAATACGATCTGCAACTTGAGCGACGATACCCAGATCATGCGTTATTAAAATGATCGCTACGCCGGTTTCCTTTTGAATTTTTTTAAAAAGCTCAAGAATTTGCGCTTGGATCGTTACATCTAATGCCGTAGTTGGTTCGTCAGCAATGATAACCTCCGGCTCGCACATTAACGCCATGGCAATGACAATTCTTTGTCTCATTCCCCCGCTGAATTCGTGCGGATACTGTTTAAACCGTTCGTCAGGATTCGGGATACCTACCAAATCCAGCATAGACAATACCGCTTTTTTTGCTTCTTTTCTAGTTATCTTTTTGTGCTGAAGAACAGCTTCCATCAATTGATCTCCTACAGTTAATGTCGGGTTCAAGGCTGTCATCGGATCCTGAAAAATCATCGAGATTTCCGCACCCCGAATCGTTCTTATCTCTTTTTCAGACACTTGAGTCAGATCCGTTCCTTTAAATAGTATAGAGCCTTTCGTAATTTTTGCTGAATATGACGGCAAAAGCCCCATAATGCTTTGCGAGGTGACACTCTTTCCGCAGCCAGATTCGCCAACAATCGCAAATGTTTCCCCTTTATTCAGAGAAAAGCTGACTCCGCGGACCGCTTGAATCGTGCCTCCATAAGTTGTAAAAGTAACGTGAAGGTCTTTAACTTCGAGTACACGCTCCATATCATTACCTCCTTAATTTAGGATCCAGCGCATCCTGAAGCCCGTCTCCCAACACGTTAAAGGAAAACATTGTAAGTGAAATAAAAAATGCCGGAAAGAACAGCCTCCACCAATGTCCCGAAAGGATCGTAGGCAAACCATCATTCGCCATAACACCCCAGCTTGCAAAGGGGGCTTGGATTCCAAGTCCCATAAAGCTTAAAAAAGCTTCAGCGAAAATGGCACTTGGTACTGTAAGCGTCATCTGTACAATGATTGGACCCATCGTGTTAGGCAAAAGGTTTTTTCGAATGATTCGGAAGGTCTTCGCTCCAAATGTTTTTGACGCGAGGACATATTCATAATTTTTCAATTGCAGAACCTGGCCTCTGACAATCCTAGCCATGCCTACCCAGCCGGTGACTGTAAGCGCAACAATGATCGTGCCAAGCCCTGGTCCCATTAAAACCATTAATAAAATGACCACCAATAAATATGGCAGCCCGTACAATATTTCAATGATTCTCATCATGATATGATCCGTTCGTCCACCTTTATAGCCGGAAATGCCGCCATAAATCACACCAATGACAAAATCAATGATCGCCGCCATGATCCCGACAAAAAGAGAAACACGTGCCCCATACCACGTTCTTGTAAATACATCGCGCCCCAGCCCGTCAGTTCCAAACCAATGCTCAGCCGAAGGAGGTTTGTTTTGCTGGGTTAAGACTTGGAAATTTGGATCGTGCGGCGAGACGTGCGGTCCGATTATGGCCATAATGACTAATCCGGCTAAGACTCCAAGTCCCGCCATCGAGAGCTTATTCTTTCTCAATCTTCTCCATGCGTCACCCCAGTAGGATAAACTAGGCCTTCTAACAGACTCTGCTTCTGCACTGTCTTTTCTAACAGGGTTGAACCATTCATCAGGGATGTCTGTTGAGACTTGGTCATTGTGCTGAACAGGCATCGACATCGTCACTCATCCTTTCTTATGAAGCTTGATCCGCGGATCAAGAATACCGTAAGCAATATCAACTAAAAAAAGCATTACGATCAAAAAAATGCTGTAAAACACCGTCGTGCCCATAATGACCGGATAGTCTCTTGAATTAATGCTCTCTACGAAATATCTCCCCATCCCCGGTATCGCAAAAATTTTCTCGATAACAAAGCTTCCTGTTAATATTCCGGCGACAAGAGTTCCTAAAATCGTAATGACTGGCATCAATGCATTCTTTAGTGCGTGCTTAAAGACAATTTTTGCGGGCGATAATCCTTTCGCTTTTGCCGTTCGAATGTAATCCTGGGTTAAAACCTCGATCATACTCGAACGGGTCAGCCTTGCAATGATTGCCATAGGTCCAGTAGCAAGTGCCAGCGTCGGAAGCACCATATGCATAGGGCTTGTCCAAGTCGCCGTTGGAAATAGCTTATATGTTACTGCGAGCTGTTGAATCAGCAATGAAGCAAGAACAAAGTTTGGAATAGATATTCCCAAAACAGCGAAGGTCATCGCCAAATAATCGATGAACCCATTGTGTTTTAACGCGGCTATTACCCCTAGTAATATCCCGGAAACGACAGCCACTAACAATGCAAGCATTCCAAGCTCGAACGAGATCGGAAACCCTCTGCCAATCAAATCATTAACGGTTTGGGAAGGCTGTTTAATAGACGGTCCAAAATCAAATGTTATAAGTGATTTCATATAATCAAGATATTGCACGATTAAAGGCTGGTCGAGCTTGTAGTACGCTTCAAGATTTCTTTGAACGTTCTCATTGGTGTTTCGCTCTTCATTAAATGGAGAGCCAGGAATAGCCTTCATTAAAATAAACGTTAACGTTGTTATTACCCAAATCGTAAGAAGCATTGCGACCAGACGTTGTCCTATGTATTTTGCCAATTGTTATCCCGTCCTTTAACAAAAAGCCGTGTGCATCGCCAGCTCTGTCATGACTAGCATCGCTTTATAGGCTTCGAGGATATTCTCAGCCTGAAATTTAACTTTTGTCGTACCGCTGATGATTTCCGTTCCCGGCATCAACGCTGCCCATTCGGCTTGTCCGTAATTCGCAAATTCAATCGTTAATAGAGGATGATCAAGGGGAATTAAAGGCTGTACACTATTTCTGTTCTTTATCGCTTCTGCCGTTTTTTCCTTTAATAGCTTGCCTGACTGCTCAGGTGTAAGACTTAAGACAGAAGATCGGGAAATCGTTTCTTTTACAACTGCAGTTGTTACGTTTGGAATTAATTGCTCCGCCTCTAGAGCCGCTTTGTCATCTCCGGCAACCATTAAAACCGGTACCTCGTAATACCCCGCCACATAGGCATTAAATCCAAGCTCACCCACTTCAATATCATTAATGTAAAAATGCCGGACACCGAATATCATACTGTGAGACATTACACCTTTCATTGAGGCGCGGGCATGGTAGCCGATAAACATGGCGCCCGTATATGTATCGTCCAAGCACTGAACCATTGAAAAAGGCTTAACATCACCCGTTATCAGTTTTGCATCCGGGTGAAGCCGCTCAATCATCAGATTATTCATCTTTGAATGGCTGTCATTTACGATTACATCCTTGCAGCCTTGGTCAAACGCCTCCGCGATCACATGATTTGCCTCATCTGTCATCAATCGTCTGCCGCGCTCATAATTCAATTTGCGGCTGTCAACAAACGTGTCATCCCCTAATCCTGTAATCCCTTCCATGTCAACTGATAAAAATAGCTTCAACTCTATACCCCCCTAACACAAAACTTTTCTGAAAATATACAATGTTGCGATTATATTAATATTCTTACAAATTATATTGGAAAATCTCTTGGATTGCAAGGCTATTAGAAGATTTTTCCGCAAATCATGTTAGATTTTCTGACAAATTTTAAGAAAAATGATTACTTTTCATAAAAAGATCCACCTTTCCTTATTCATTTCTAAATCTTTATTGTCGGAGATTGATATTTTAAAAAAATGATATTGAACACATTTTTGTTGATCTGCTATTTCACTTGATCTGCCCGAGGGTAAATCTATCACGATCCACCAAAAAGCTATTAAATTATCCATTACTACTTTCCCAGCTGACTGCAAATGTAAAGAATCCCCTCAGACAGAAGGGATTCCTATTGGAATTGGCAGCTCTTATGCAAGATAAGCTTCATGAATTTGCTTATCATGGATCAGGTCACTGCCAACCCCTTCTAAAATAATTTGCCCTGTTTGCAATACGTATCCCCGATTCGCAATTTGCAGTGCTTGAAAGGCGTTTTGTTCAACCAGCAGAATTGTAACGCCTGCATTATTTAACTCTTTAATGATTTCAAAAATTTGTTCCACAATGATCGGTGCAAGGCCCATGGAAGGTTCGTCCAGCATTAATAAAGCAGGATCCATCATAAGAGCCCTTCCTATTGCCAGCATCTGCTGCTCTCCGCCGCTCATCGTTCCCCCTCTTTGATCGAGTCTTTCCTTTAATTTAGGAAAATAGTGAAATACTTTTTCCATTCTCTCCTCGATCAATTTTTGGCTCTTCACTGAAAATGCACCGATTCTTAAATTCTCTTTTACCGTCATTCTAGGAAAAATCCTTCTCCCCTCCGGAACATGGGCGATACCTAGGAGGGTTGTATCATGAGCAGGCATCGAGGTAATGTCCTTACCATTATACAGAATGCTTCCTTCTTTCGCTTTTACCAGCCCGCTGATTGTTTTTAAAGCCGTCGATTTTCCAGCACCGTTGCTTCCGATTAAGGTAACAATCTCACCTTTATCCACTTCAACATTCATTCCATTTAAGGCCTGGATCACCCCATAATAAGCAGACATGTTTTTTATTTCAAGAAGTGCCATTGTTCTACCTCCTATGCCAATTCCGCTGCTCCCTTGCCAAGGTAAGCTTCAATTACCTTCGGGTTAGTACGGATGTCTTCCGCATTGCCTTCTGCTATTTTTTCGCCATGATCCAAAACAATGATGTGATCAGAAATCTGCATAACGAGCTTCATGTCATGCTCGATTAATATGATCGTTATTTCAAGCTCTTCTTTTATTCGGTTAATTAATTCTGTTAATTCTCGTGTTTCCCGCGGATTCATCCCTGCTGCAGGTTCATCAAGCAGTAATACCTTTGGTTTAGTGGCCAGTGCACGGGCTATTTCGAGCCTTCGCTGAGCCCCATACGAGAGACTCCCTGCTTTTTCATTGTAATATTCCTCCAATCCTACGTATTGAAGGAGTTCATACGCATTTTTTTCCGCTTCATTTTCTTCCTTGCGAACGTGAGGAAGATTGAACAAAATCCCGAATATCCCAGCTTTCAGATGATTGTGCATACCGGAAAGAACATTCTCCAACACGGTAATTTCGCTAAATAAACGGATGTTTTGGAAGGTACGGGATATTCCTTTTTTAGATACCTCATGAGGCTTAAGCCTTGTAATCGATTCTCCATTTAAATGAATGGTTCCTGAAGTCGGCTGGTAAACACCTGTAATCATATTGAAAAAAGTAGTTTTTCCGGCTCCGTTTGGACCGATAACAGCTGTAATCGAATCTTTTTTTATATCCATTGAAACGTCTTTGTTTGCAACTAAGTCGCCAAATTGTTTCGTAAGCTTGTTAACCTCCAATATTCCCATGCTTGCTTCCTCCCGGGAGTTCTTTTTCGATCTTTTGAGTTTGAACTTCTTTTCCTTTAGAAAGGAATTTATTTTTGTCGTATTTGACATTTTTATATGGAATTAATCCCTGCGGTCGGTAGAGCGCAAATAGGATGAGCAGTCCTCCAAATATAAATCGCTGCATTTTCGAAGGAGACAATGCTCCCGGCAGTTGAAACGAACCGCTTTGGCTCATCTCATTAAACCAGCTTGTCATCTCAGTCAGCACTTGTGTGTTCAGAATCGTTACAACCGCTGCACCCAGAATGACTCCCGGTACACTTCCCATTCCACCTAAAAGCACCATGACGAGTACCGTAATGGACTCTAAAAGTGTAAAGCTGGTTGGATCAATAAACGCTTGCTTTGCTGCAAAAACAACTCCCATAAGGCCTGAGAAGGAAGCTCCGATTGCAAATGCCTTTAGTTTTGTTCTTACAAGCGGAATCCCCATTGCTTGCGCAGCAATCTCGTTTTCCCGAACAGCTTTCCATGAGCGGCCAAGCTTCGAAGCTTCAAGTCTTCGAACAAAAAATACCGTAAAAACAAGCAAAATTAGAACGATAAAATAGTAATCACTCGGAAACTTGATTTGGTAGCCAAATATTGACGGCGAAGCTATTGAAGTCAGCCCCATTGCACCTCTCGTGATATCGACCGGCTTATCAAGGTTGTTAAACACAATCCGAATGATTTCACCAAACCCTAAGGTTACAATCGCGAGGTAGTCGCCTTTTACCCGCAAGACAGGTATACCTAGCAAAACTCCGAATAGTGCAGCAACAAACACTCCGATTATGAGAAATATCCAAAAGCTTTCCCCCGAGAGCGGATAAGTTCCAAACGGCATAAAGTTTGCCGCTTGTGCGGTAGCAAAAATCCCGTATGTATAGGCTCCGACTGCAAAAAAGGCAATGAATCCAAGATCTAGCAGCCCTGCAAGGCCTACGACAATATTCAGACCTAATGCCATCGCGACAAAGATTCCTACCATCACGGCTACGTTCATATATTCTTGATAGGCAGGTCCCTGACTTGCCGAAAAAGGCAGAACGAGAACAAGGATCACCAGCGCTGCCGCCCATTTAATCCGATTGCTGAAGGAGGTAAGATAAAGCAGCAGCAACGAGAAGAGAATCAATAAAAATGATGTCACAGACCTTTGGGCGAAAAACAGACTTGCGCCAGTGACAGCTACGTAAAGAATGAGAAGGCCGCCTTGCGCTTTTTTGTTTTCTTTAAGAAGGTTTTTTATGTGTGTCATTTCTTTCACCTACACTTTCTCAACTACGGCTTTTCCAAATAAGCCTTCAGGTTTAAAAATTAATACGATGATTAAAATCGAGAAAGCAAAAACGTCTTTATATTCCGCTCCGAATACGCCACTTGTGAGCAAAGACAGGTTTGCGGCTGCGAACATTTCCAATACTCCTAGCAGCAAGCCCCCGACCATTGCGCCGCGGATGTTTCCGATCCCCCCGAGCACTGCGGCAGTGAAAGCTTTCAGCCCAAGAATAAAGCCAATATAAGGATCGATCGTACCATAATGGACTGCAAACAATACACCGGTTGCTCCCCCAAGTGCTGATCCAACAAAAAAAGTGATCGATATGACTTTGTTTACGTTGATGGACATTAGCGAAGCCGTATCCGGATCCTGAGCGACTGCTCTCATTGCCATGCCCCACCTCGTTTTGTTGACAAAAATTTCGAGTCCTACCATTAATATAATTGCTACTATTAGCACAACCAAAAAGGAAGTTTTTAATGATACATCGCCAAAAACGGATGAAATGGATGATGTTTGCAAATTGAAATTCCCGGGAAATATCGAAGGAGTATTCACGATAAAATTCCCTCTGCTTAACTCGGTAATGAATCGCACAATATCCTGTAAAAGAAATGAAACACCAATCGCAGTAATCAAAGTAATCAGTTTTGTTGCTTTTCGTAAAGGGCGGTAAGCGATCCGTTCAATGCCCATTCCTAAAAATCCTGTTGCCATACTTGTAATAAGCAGTATGAGTACGAGTGTGACAACGCCTGGCAGAACAGAGATCCACCCCAATCCAGTCATGGCAAGAAGTATAGCTGTGCCGATAAATGCCCCTGTCATGAAGATTTCTCCATGGGCAAAGTTTATAAGCTCTAAAATCCCATAAACCATCGTATATCCGAGGGCAATGATGGCATAAACAGCCCCGAGAGTAAGTCCGTCAATTAAAACTTGCGGCAGGGTTTGAAGTAAATGCTCCATACGCATTCTACCTTTCCGAATATCTTGTTTTTTTTAAAAAAGTGCTGAACAATAGCTTCTATTAAGAGAAAAAGAGTATAGGCGTGAAGACTATACCCTTTCTTTGATTCTTATTTTGAGATTTCCCCCTCTAATTTTGGAGGGTATGCAGCTTCTGCAAACTTGTAAATAAAGATTTTCGCGAACTTGTTGTCTCCTTTTTCATCAAAGCCAACCTCAGTCATTTCCCCTTTGTAATCGGAAACAGATCGGACTGCCTTTGCAACAACATCTTTTGCCGGAATCTCTCCGTCATTTTCTTTAATCGCATTTTCAATCCCTAACAGCATAACCTTCATAGAATCATAGCCATAGATCGAATATGATTCAGCGTCTTTATTGAACTTTTCTTTGTAGTTTTTCGCGAATTTCGTATCTGTTGAAACCCCGGCTACTGAAGTAATGTACGTATCTTTTACTGCGTCGCCTGCTATATCTACAAGGCTTGATGAATCAAGACCGTCTCCGCCCATAAATTTTGCAGTAATCCCTTTTTCACGAGCCTGTTTGATCAGCAGCCCGCCTTCAGCGTACAGACCGCCAAAATAAACAAGATCAGGCTTAACTGAAGCGACTTGGCTTAATACGCCATTAAAATCCTTTTCCCCAACTGTGATGCCTTCTTCACCAATAATTTCTGCGCCAAGCTCTTCTGCTTTGCCTTTAAAATTTTCGGCGAGTCCTTGTCCATAGGCCGTTTTATCTTGAATGATAAATATCTTGTTGACTTTAAGGGTTTCCATGGCAAATTGTGCACCGGCAGGACCTTGGAAATCATCTCTTGCGACGATTCGGTTTGCCGTTTTCAATCCCCTGTCAGTCACATCAGTAGCTGTAGCCGCAGGAGAAATCATTGGAATGTTGTACTTTTCGTAAACTTCAGATGAAGGAATGGTAACACCGGAATTTAAATGGCCGATGATCCCGTAAACGTCACTGTCAGAACCAATCTGTTCGGCATTCGCAACTCCTTTTTTAGGATCTCCCTGGTCGTCAAGCGGCTCAAACTGCAACGTATACCCCAGTTCTTTAAACTTGTCCTTTTCTTCATTTAAAGCCAGTTCAGAACCATTCTTCAAAGCATCTCCAAGCGTTGCGCTTCCGCCTGATAACGGAGACTGCGATGCGATTTTAATAACTTTATTAGATGAATCCCCTGATGCTCCGCTGTTGTTTCCGCACCCTGTAAGTGCAGCTATTCCTAAAGATGCTGTTACCAATAACGATAATGCTTTCTTATTAAGCATTGTTCCCCCTCCAAATCCATTGTTTTAAATTTACAAGCATATATGTAGGTCTTAAGGACTCCCTCCTATCCCTAAACAAAAGTAATCTTTTTCAAATTATAAAATTTCGTAGATTAGATCACACCAATTGTGAGAGATAATATGACAAAGTTTTTTGAATTTTATTATTTTTCTGAATAAATTACTGTTCGCCAATTGATAAAAGTATATATTTTACAATGCGAAAAATAGGGCATCCTAATCACACTAGGACTTTTTACGCCTATACATGAGTCTTACAGCCCGTTAGCGCAGGATGAAATTTAAATCTCTATGATTTCCAATCTTTTTTTTCTACAAATTCTGTTTTTTTTCGACAAGAAAATGTATAATGAAAATTTGTGAAGGAATTGGCTATATAAAGATGGAGGGTTTTCAAATGATAAAAAGAAAAAAAGATAAATTTTCATTGCTCTTAATGGAAATGGCAAAAATTCTTGATGAGACAGCGGAATACTTTGTTAACTATAAAGTAACCAATCTTACCACACTGAAAGAATTTGCTGATACTTTAAAGGAGTATGAAACGAAAGGCGACAATCAAGTTCACATTATCATTAAAGAATTAAACCAAGCATTCATTACACCGATTGAAAGAGAAGATATTCTTCAGCTGACAAATAGTTTAGATGATGTATTGGATGGAATCGAGAATTTTTCCGCTCAAATGGAAATTTATTCGATTACTTCATCTGACGAACATATTGATAAATTCTCAAGTAATATCCGAGAGTGCACGAAAGAAATCTTAATTACAATGGATCTGCTTTCGAATAACCGCCTAAAAGACATCCGAGAGCATGCGATCAAAATTAAAGAACACGAACATAACTGTGACAATCTATTTAGAAAATCGCTAAAAAATCTATTTGCTAAAGAAACAAATCCAATCAAAGTCATTCAATACAAAGAAATCTATGAAACGCTTGAGGAAATTGCTGATTCCTGCCAAAGCGTTGCAAATAACCTTGAAACCATCATTATGAAGAATGCGTAGAGTGTAAAGTCATGGATATTCTTTTTGTTTTAACCATACTTATAGTAATTTTCGCTTTAGCTTTTGATTTTATCAACGGTTTTCATGATACAGCAAACGCGATTGCCACATCTGTCTCAACAAAGGCGTTAAAGCCCCGCCATGCGATTATATTGGCTGCAGTCATGAATTTCGTCGGCGCGATGACCTTTACAGGTGTTGCAAAAACGATAACGAGTGATATTGCGGATCCTTTCAAGCTTGAAAATGGATCAGTTGTCATTCTGGCGGCTCTTATTGCTGCTATCACATGGAACCTTTTAACATGGTACTACGGAATACCAAGCAGCTCATCACATGCCATTATTGGTGCGATTGCAGGTGCAGTCATTGCTTCAGCAGGATTTGCAGCAATTAACTTTAAAGGGTTTCTTAAAATTTTACAGGCCTTGCTCTTTTCACCTATCCTTGCTTTTGTTATGGGATTTATCGTCTACAGCATTGTTAAGGTGATATTCAGAAACAGCAATCTGGCAAAAACAAACCAACGATTTCGCCATATTCAAATCGTTACAGCTGCTTTGCAATCATATACGCACGGCACTAATGATGCACAAAAAGCAATGGGGATCATTACGATGGCATTGATCGCAGGGAATCTTCACAGCTCAACCGATATTCCCTATTGGGTTCAAGTGTCCTGTGCTATCGCCATGGGGCTCGGTACGTCTGTTGGGGGTTGGAAAATCATTAAAACCGTCGGAGCAAAAATTATGAAAATTCGCCCGGTAAATGGGGTTTCCGCCGACTTAACCGGCGCTGCAATTATTTTCGGCGCAACCTTTATCCACCTCCCTGTGAGTACGACACACGTTATTTCTTCTTCTATATTGGGAGTTGGAGCGTCTCACCGGGTAAAAGGCGTAAACTGGGGCACTGCAAAACGGATGCTGATTACGTGGGTGATTACATTGCCGATTAGCGGAACGCTTGGAGCAATTGCTTATTATATCTTAAATATCTTTTTCTAAAAGATTAGATTTCTTTGCCGCCATAATAGGCGGTTTTTTTTATTCCAATTTTTCTTAAATTTTTCTGTTCAATTCTTTAAGAGAATGGTATAAATGAACTGGATAAACTATTTCATCCAACCCTAAATTCAAATTGGAGGCAGCAACAGATGACAACACATCCATCTTCAGCATTATTGAAGCTGTCCGTTATTTTATTCCTTTTTCTATTATTTGTATCTAATCCTGCTTTTTTGAGGGCAAAACCTACCGTGGACAAAAATCCGATCATTTTTGTTCATGGCTATGGAGGATCCGGTTCCAGCTTTGCCACGCTTCAATCATATTTGATCGATCAAGGCTGGAATAAGGATGATTTATATACGGTCAATTTCACAGACCATTTTGGAAGCAATGTAAGAAACGCGGCCGAGCTCTCCTATCATATTGAGATGGTAAAAAAACGGACGGGAAAATCCAAGATTGATCTTATTGCTCACAGTATGGGCGGGCTGAGTGTCCGCTACTATCTTGAGCATATGAATACGCACGATTCGATTGATCATGTTATTACCTTAGGCTCTCCTCATCACGGGATCCCAGGTGACAGATTCAAAGGCACAGACGGCGGAAATGAAATGGCTCCAACCAGCACGTTTTTGGCGCAATTAAATAAAAATGATGAAACTCCTGATGGATCAAATCGTGATCATATCATAAGATATACGTCCATTTATAGCAAAGGAGACAAAGTCGTTCCTTATCTTTCTTCCCCGCTTAAAGGAGCGAATAACATACAAGTTTCGAAACCCAGCCATGTTGGAATACTGTCAGACTCGCTCGTGATGTCTTACGTAGCAGAAGCCCTAAGATAGACATATAAGCTGTAAAAAACCCCACAGACATTTCTGTGGGATTCTTTTTTATATTTAATGTTTTTTCCTAAAAGAAACAAAAAGACTGACCGTATAACACGAATTTGGAATTAAAGTAATTGTGGCCTGTTAACACTATATTTGTGTTTTTCGGACACACCTTTTTTTACAAAATCCACAGTGGGAGTTAGCTTATACCTGGCAAAGAAGAACGTATAATTAAAAACTCTCTGATTTCCTGAGAGGATATTCCTGCCTCTAAGGCTTCACGTATTAATTCTATCCATTCTTCATCCAAATGCAATTGTCCTTCTTTACTCACCACAGGCACTCCTTTGCTGCTTTTTTGCATAATCATAACGCTTTGGGAGTGAATTTTATGTAACTCTTTGTCGATAGAAAAAAATTTTTCAAAGCTTGTTTTTTTTAAAAAAACATGCAGATTAAATAAATAACAATAAGCTAAGTGCCATCACTGCCATTCCGCCAATCAATCCGTAAATTGACATATGAGCCTCATCATATCGTTTAGCAGCCGGAAGCAATTCATCAAGGGATATAAAAACCATTATGCCTGCAACAGAAGAAAAGATTAAACCAAACATTAAGTCATTTAGAAAAGGCATTAATATCAAGAAAGCAAGGAGCGCGCCAATTGGTTCCGACAATCCAGACAAGAACGACAGCTTGAATGCCTTCTTTCTATCACCTGTGGCAAAGTAAACAGGGACTGATACGGCAATTCCCTCCGGAATGTTATGAATCGCGATTGCAAATGCAATTGCGATGCCGAGCCCCGGATCTTGAAGAGCAGATGTAAAAGTAGCTATCCCTTCAGGAAAGTTATGGATAGCAATTGCGAGCGCGGTGAATGTCCCCATTTTCAATAGCTCAGGATCTCTCACTACCGATTTTTCCGGCTTTTCCATATCCTCCACTTTTTTCAGCTCATGCGGATTTCCCTGCTTAGGAATAAATTTGTCAATCATAGCAATCAAAAGCATTCCGCCAAAAAAACCAGCCACTGTCAGCCAATTTCCTAATTGAACCCCCATTGATGATACAAGCGCATCCTTTGCTTTCACAAAAATTTCAATCATTGATACATAAATCATGACCCCAGCAGAAAATCCAAGAGTTAGTGATAGAAATTTTGTGTTTGTGGTGGATGTTAGAAACGCAAGAACACTTCCGATACCCGTCGCAAGGCCAGCGATTAATGTTAATAAAAATGCGACAATCAAATTTTCTGCCATCAATTATATCTCCTTATACAGGTTATTATGTGTAAAATATAAACCGTCTTAACAAATCATTCACAATTATTTCAAAAGGCACGAGAATATATCATTATTGATTTTTCGAAACATTTTTGCTATTTGCTTCTCAAGCGGTAAGGAAACCATTACAATAATCATATGTAATGACTATTTTAGGATGCAACTATTTTAACATTTATTATCTTACAAAGGGACTTCAATAAAAAATTCACCATAAGACAGAGTCAAGCTGAAAATCTGACGAGAGGAATGGAGAAAAAATGAGTGATAATCACTATTATGTAAACAGGCGTAAAATCCAGGAAACTCTTAATAAGACAGAAGATATTGCTGATTTTGTAATAACGAATAATTACATCGTGGTGAATCTAAAAACCGGAGAAAAGATCGTCATCAGCGGCAAGGAAGAATCAGGATTGCGATTTGATATATTAAAACAAGGCCATAAAAGTTCATAGCATTATTTTGTTGAAAGCTTTATGGTGAGACATTTAAAAGCATGATCTATCATTACGATTTCATCCTCTTCTGCTCAATCGTAATGGCTCCAGAAAAAAAACCCGACAAAGTCGGGAGACGGCCATTAAAACTCAATTTTAATTTGCCTAGAATCGGTGATTTTTTTCTTATCTTTGTCAAACAACCTGCTCTATCTTGAATCAGAATCTGCTAACAATTTGTCTATTTCAGCCGCAGCACGATCCAAACCTTCCTTGACGGATAATTTCCCTTTGAATATTTCACTTAAGTAGTATGTGTATACTTCTTCGATTTTGCTCCAGTTCTTGACCGGAGGCCACGAGAAGGCCTGATCAGCAGTTTCTGAATAAGGAAAGTGATAAGAATCCTGCATTGATGTAAATGTATCGACTGCCGCCTTATTCGTTGGTATTAATCCGCTTTTCGTCATGGTGAGCTGCGTTTCTTTTTCTGTCATCCATTTTAAAAAGGTCCAAGCTTCTAATCTGTGTTTGGTCCCCTTCATCATAACTAAATTTTCGCCGCCAATGACGTTAGCAGGTCCTTCATTATGTGGAAAGGGTGCAGGAACGGTCAGTTTCAAGGCTCGATTCAATTCCTCTTCACTTTGTAAATTGTAGTAAAACCAGGGACCTTCATCAACCATCAACATTTTTCCGTTCATAAGCTCGTCCCAATTTTCAATTTGATCCAAATTTACGTCGGAATATTCAGGAATATTAATAACATGTTCCTTGTTAAGTGATTTCAGTTGCTCTACCGCTTGAATTGTTCTTTCACTGTTCAAATAACCGGAAGTCTTACTGAACTTCTCGTCTGAAATAACCCCGCCAAGACTTTCAATATATGGTATTGTGTCCCAAGTATCCAACCCTCCGAGACCAATTGTATAGTTATGCTTGCGGGCAATCTTTAATACGTCATCCATTGTACTTGGAGGTGTAGAATATCCTGCATCTTTTAATAACTCTTGGTTAAAGATAGCCGCCTTCGTATATAAGTTAAGCGGAATGGAGTAATAGTCACCTTTATAATAGCCTGTTTCCATTGCTTCAGGTTGAAACCTTTGGCGTATACTTTTGAAATCCGGCAGCTCTGATAAAGGTTCAAGAAGCTCTTTATTTGAAAATTCGGCAATCAAGCCTACATCTAGCCTGGCAACATCCGGACCGCGCTTTGAAGATGTTTGGGCCACCAGGATGTTATTTAATTCTGAATTTGAAGCTAAATTAATCGACTCTACGTGAATGTTCGGATGTGCCTTTTCAAAAGCTGGAATGATATTCTGTTCAAGCAGATCGGTTTCTTTGTCGTTATATGTGTGCCAAAACGTAATGGACGTTTTTTGGTTCTTATGAAGCTTTTCAACCTCTTTTGGATTAGAGATCACTGACTGGTTTCCGCAGCCGGCAATTAATCCTATGATCAGAAAAATCGATATCCACTTGAGGGCCATTCTTAATTCCAACCTTTCTTAATCGATAGACATTCGTTTTTTATGGTGCTTTTCCCTGTATTCATGAGGAGTAGATCCAGCTACTTTCTTGAACACCTTACTGAAATATTTAACGTCTTTAAAACCTGCGGCCTTGGCTACATCGTAAATCCGGCTATCATTTTGCGTCAATTGCCGCTTGGCTTCCCTTATCCGCAGATCAATTAAATAATCAATAAAGTTTCGTCCGGTGTGTTTTTTGAAAAAGAGGCTGAAATAACTTCTACTTAGATGAACATACTCGGCTACACTCTGAAGCGTTAAATTCTCTCGATAATTAGCGGCAATATATTCGAGCGCCTTCGTGATTAATTGCCCATCTTGGCCGTTATTAGGCAATTTCGGAATAAAAGGCTTCGTAATTTCTTCCAAGTGAAAAATTAGAAGGGATACGAGTTGTTCCAATGTCTCTGTTCGTTTGAGTTGATCATGTTGTTCAGAAAGCAGAATGCCCGAATCCTCATACAGATCATATACTCCCTTAAGCAGGCTGCATGCTTCTTGTTGTACTTGTTCCGGATTCAGATCCCCGCTATTCCACCGTTTGAGTACAATTTCAATAGCGGATGAAACCGGATCGCCATTACGAATCAATTCATAGAAAGATGTTAAAACATTTTCACTATCTATTTCAGCATCCTTGATTTCAGCCTCTTTTTTTGCACCATCCATAATATATAGCTTACCCAGCCCTTCGAAAAAACGTCTGTGGCAGGCTGATTTGCTTTGCATGTATCCTTGGATAATGCATTCCTTTCCTTTCTTCCTCACAAGACCGATTGAAGTTGAAATGTTCCACTGTTTTTCCACTGAATCCTTCCACTGAAGAAGCTCTTGCTCAGATTCACCATTGTTATCAGGGAGAATTAAAAACATGCCCGTTTCAGATACTATCAGTGCCATACCTGTATCTATCTTATTATAGAAATCTTCTTGCAAATCCTCTAACAGGACATTCACATAAAGATATCCTTGATTTTCTCTCCATTCTTCGGCATGATCCAACATAAGATAAATACAGTCATATGTTTTTTCCAACCAATGTGGTGCCCAGATCATTGGCAATTCAGGACTACGTTCCTGAACGATCAATCTTTTGATTTCATGCTCTACCTTTTTTCGTTCCAGATAGATTGCTCCCTCTTGATAATCATTCATCTCACGTTCTAATTTCTGTTCTTTCTCAAGCATGGAAATACATCTCCGAAGGACAGAAAGAAGATCTTCTTGTTTCAAGGTTAGCTTCAATAAATAATCGACAGCCCCAAGTCTCATCCCTTCTTTGACGTATTCAAAATCGCTGTAGTTGCTGATCATGATTACTTTTATCGAAGGATAGCGTTTTAATGCTTGCTCCATAAGTTCAATCCCGTCAATTATCGGCATTTTAATGTCGGTGATGAGAATATCACAGGGGCTTCTATCCAAAGCATCCATTGCTTCCTTTCCATTAGCGTAATGGTCTTCAGCTTGCATACCTTCCTTTTCCCAATCAATAATGGAAGCTATCCCTTTTCGAATGGCAGGCTCGTCATCTACAATAAGAACTCGATACATGATTATTCCCCCTGTTTGCTAATTCTAGTAGCAGATTTCATAACGTTTTTCAATACAATACATACTTCTGTTCCTTGATCTGGTGTACTTGAGATCGACCATTTCCAATCTTTTGTATAATAAAGCCTCAGCGTATCAAAGATATGGCGGAGCCCAATTCCGATTTTTCCCTTTAAGGCGGCCTCCGGATCGTTTAATATCTTCAGCTTCTCTTTTTCAATACCTACGCCGTCATCCTTGATAAGAAATTTCAAGTCACCTTCACTTAGACGAATTCGTATAAAAATTAGGCCGTCCTTATTTTTCGGCACAATGCCATGAAATATGGAATTTTCCACAATAGGCTGCAACAGCATTCGGGGAATGATGAATTTCTCTGTACCCGATTCAACATCTAAATCCAAGTGGAATGTTTTTTCGTAACGAAGCTCTAATATCGTCAAATACTTCCGAATAATGTCCAGTTCTTCTTCAACGGTTATCATGTTTCCGCTTTTGCTCATATTTGCCTCTAACAAGTGGTTAAGTGCCGATAAAACATGAGAAGCACGATCGTTTTGATTCGAATGAATAAGCCAGCGGAGTGTGCTGAGTGTGTTATATAAAAAATGAGGATGTACTCTATGAATGACAGCACGAAGCTCCGCATGATGCTTCTCACTCTGTTCTTCCTCTACCTGTTGCATTAAAAGTTCGATTTTATCAAGCATTTTATTAAATTGCATACTTAAAAAACCAATTTCATCTGATGATTTGACGGGCGTTCTAACTTTTAGTCTCCCTTGCTGTACAAGCTGCATACTCTGGGTTAGTTTTTTTACTGGGCCCGTGACCCAACCGGCAATAATAAGTCCGATACCGATAGCTATCAGCGAGAAAATAGCCGGAGAAAGAAATATCCAAGATTGCAGCCTGTCCAACTGACCGCTGATTTCATGAATCGGGACCGTACCAACAATTATCCAGCCATTGCTTAATAACTGCTTTACACCGTAATAAGGAACGCCATTAACGTCATATTCGAATTCTGCTGCATTCCCAGACACAATATGTCGATATAACTCAGGATTGTCCACTTTTTTATTTATCAAATCGAGATTAGAATCAATCATGATCCTTCCTTCGGTATCGACGACGAAAAATTTTCCAGTTTTACCCAGATTTAATTGGCTGATCGTGTCCAAAATCGAGCGGCCATCTAAATGAACCTGTACGATCCCTATATTATTCAGAGTTTCAAAATCCTTTAGAACCCTACCCATTGGCAGAACTAAATCTGTATTGGCACTCCCGCCTTTGAAACGGTCATACTGAAGCCCCTGCCAAACCAATTCTCCGTTCTTTCGTTTGGCTTCCTTTACAAGCTGTTGATTGGAAAAATGCCCTTTCTTAAGCCTGGCTTCAGAAAAGGTGCCGCTCCCCCATCCTTCTCCTTTCTCGTTAAAAATGTAACCGATACTGACAAAGGAATTGGAATAGACCAAATTGTTTAGTAAGCTATTTATATATTGGGAATTCTCTCCTTGTTCGTATGAGGAACGTTCATCCAATTGTAAAACGGCTTGTTGAATCTTCAAATCGCTGCTAATGAAATCTGAAGTATCTATCCCCACGTTTAAGATAAAAGATAGAGATTCCGCGGTCTGTTTCGTGATTTGTATAGTGGACTCCCTTACGTTCTTCTTCAAAATAGTATTTGATTCCCAATAGAAAGACAAACAAGTAAAAAGAATCGGAATGAGAATTAGAAGAAGAAAGGGTACGATTATTTTAGTTGAAAAGCTCCAAGTTGTAAAAAATTTTCTGGACATAACACCCCACCTAGTTCAAATCTTTCTTTCACCATTGTACAGGTATAGACACGTATTCTACCAATGCAGGATATGGAAATTAATATCCCTATTCTTCATATCCAGATAACACCTTATTGTTGTAATTGCTGTCATATTTAATGGTGTCTTTTTATAATAAAATTTAATAAAATTATACACCTTATTGTTTTTTCTTACAAACTTCATAAAATATCCCATTTTTACAATTAATTCAATAAAAAAGGTGCCTTGGTGTTCTTTTTTTACAATATATCCATATATAAGAGAGTATTAAAATGCAATAAAGCATTAAAGACTATAGTCCTTTAGTTCGTACAGGCTATTTTTTCCCATATTCAACCACGATTACATTAAAAATCGTAAAAAATTTACCTGTTAGATAAACAATGCCCTAATCCTTTAGTCACGCTAAATTAGTTCTGTTAAATCGTAATATTGAAACTATTTTTATTCTTTTGAAAGCGCTTATCAATTTAATAGGATTTAATCCCCATTGTTCTTGTCGAATTTTGTTGCTAATTTTGAATAGGCGTAACGCAATATATCTATTTTTACTATTTTTTTAGTTAACTCCTTTTCTTGGAGTTTTCTATAAAAATTTTTTGTAAAGTCGGTGATAAATAAAAACGAAATGAACTAGTGAAAACGAGAAAAATGTTGCCGTAGACCGTATCTCTCAAAAATGTATTACAAAAAAAGAATAGTTTGAGGTGTTTTTGTGTTAAAAGTAAAGAAATCACTCAGAGCATTATTCGTAGTAACTATCGTAACAATTGTCGCATTAACTTCCAACATTAACGCAGCATTTGCAGCAGAGCCAGATCCAGACACTCCGCTGAATCAGGAAAACTTGCAAAAGCTCTCTGCCACAGAAGTTAAAAAATTAGAAAATGGTGTCCAATTTGATCTGGGAGAATATAATGCTTTTATTCGTATTTACTCTGAAGATCTAGTAAAGGTTTCCGTGTTAAAAGATGGCCAAGAGGAAAAAGATTCTCCAGCTATTCAAAAGAAAGATTGGAAGACACCTAGATTTAAAACTACCGATGGCGAAAATGAGTATACGATTTCAACTAAAGAACTCACAATTAAAATCAGCAAATCGCCTTTTGGTGTGAAATTTTTAGACAAGCAAGGTAACGTGATCAACGAAGATTACATGAAAAATGGTGCAAGTTCCGGTTACGAGAACGGAAAGCCTTACGTTTACAAAAAAACGTCCAAAGATGAGAACTTTTATGGATTTGGAGAACAAACAGGCAGTACGTTAAATAAACGTGGTAAAAGTTTGGGCATGTGGAACATGGATTCATATGGATATACCAATAAAACAAAGTATGTTTATGCTTCCATCCCATTCTTTATGGGCCTAAAAGATGGGAAAGCATATGGAATTATGTTCGACAATTCACACCGCTCTTATTACGAAATGGCAAGCAAGTCTGACGATTACTACTATTTTTATGCAAATGGCGGTCCGTTAACTTACTATTTTATGAATGGACCTGAAATTTCCGACGTTCTTGAACAATACACAGAATTAACTGGTAAGATTAAGCTTCCGCCAGAATGGTCTTTGGGTCTCCAGCAAAGTGCATGGGCTTATACGCCAGAACAACTTGTTGACATTGCCAAAACTTATCGTGATAAAAAGATTCCGCTCGATACGCTGAATTTTGACATTGATTATATGGATGGATACAGAGTCTTTACGTGGAGCGACCGATACAAGAACGCTTTTAAAGAAATTGAAAATATGAAAGGCCTTCACACTGTAGCCATTAATGATCCAGGTGTCAAAAAAGATGAAAATTATTCCATTTATAATGAGGGAATAGAGAATAACTACTTTGTGAAACAATCAGACGGAAAGCCTTATATCGGTCCTGTCTGGCCAGGAGATTCCGCATTCCCTAACTTTTTGAATAGCGATGTGAAGAACTGGTGGTCTGACCATATTGCCTCCTCCCTTCTGAATGAGGGTGTTGATGGTATTTGGAATGATATGAATGAACCAGCTGTATTCAATGACGCTGATGGATATTTCCACACGCTGCCGCTCGATTCATATGGAGAAGATGATCAGAACAACAAGGTGCTTCATTCTGAATTCCATAATCTATATGGACACTTAGAAAATGAAGCAACTTATGATGCTTGGAAGAAGAGCAAGCCAAATGAAAGACCATTCATCTTAACTCGTGATATGTTTGCCGGATCCCAGCGTTATGCTGCAATTTGGACAGGCGATAGTATGAGTACTTGGGAACATTTACAAATGTCTCTACCAATGAATATGAACCTTGGTCTCTCCGGAGCATCTTTTGTCGGAAATGACATCGGTGGATTTGGCGGCCAAGCAAATTCTGAATTATTCGCTCGCTGGATCGAACTAGGCTCATTCTTGCCGTTTGCACGTGTTCACTATGACCAGTGGAGTGATCGAAACTATCATCAGGAGCCATGGTCATTCGGAAAAGATGTAGAAAATATCAGCAAAAAATATATTGAAATGCGCTATCAGCTCATGCCTTACCTATACAATGCATTTAAAGACGCTTCTGAAACTGGTAAACCAGTTCAACAGCCGCTTGTCTATCATTATCAAGAAGATGAGAACACTTATAATATTAGTGACCAATTCATGTTCGGTGACTCTATGATGCTTGCACCAGTTGTTGAAGAAGGAAAAACGAGCCGTGAAGTTTACCTACCTGAAGGCGAAACATGGATCGATTACTGGACGAAGAAAGAATACGAAGGCGGTCAAACGATTTCTGTCGACGCTCCGCTTGATCACTTGCCAATCTTCATGAAAGAAGATTCAATTGTGCCTACTCGTGAAGTTCAGCAGCATACGGGTGAAAAAGATTTAACAAACCTTGTGCTCGATACTTACGTAGATGATGAAGCAAGCTATAGCTTCTATGAAGACGATAGCAAATCGCTTGATCATGAAAAAGGTGAATTCGATGTAACGAACTTCAACATTGAACAAAAACGAAACAAAATCGAATTCTCGAAATCACTGGAAGCTGATCATTTTGATTCTAAAATTGAGCAATATACAATTAAGCTCAACAATGAAGAAGCTCCGGAAAAAGTACAGGCAGGCGGCAACAAATATCAAAAGGTTAACTCTTTAGATGACCTGACAAATACAAAACGTTCCTTCTTCTACGATGAAAAGACGAAAACAGTCTATGTTAATATTCCTGTAGAAGAAAAGAAAAAAGTGCAAGTGAACTTCAACAACAAAGTGGAAGTGAACGCCAATTTAACAAATAACTAATCACTCTTGTGATATGTTCCTGTTAAATTATTAAAACTCATAAAAAGCTTAAATTCGACTAGTTTATCTAGTTCGAAACTAGGCATAAAAAGGAAACTTGGCTTTCGCTAGTAGTAATAGGCGAAGCCAAGTTTTTCAATAAAGTTGGTGAAACAAAATGAAATGGAAAACAATAATTTTAATTCTCGGTGCAGTACTCCTCTCCCTTTTTGCAATCTATAGCAATAAAACACTTTTAAGTGAAAAGGCATCTCCCAAAATCGATCTCATTCCAGTACAAAACCTATTTACCAACCTGCAAACAAATAAATCACACTACTCTCCCGGTGATGCAGTCACTTTTAGCCTAAGCAATCAAACGAAGTCCGAAACAATAAAAATAGCTTACTATCATTTAGATCGCAAAATAGAAGAGCAAACTCTTTCAGTGAACGATTCAACCGAACAATCGTGGTCATGGAATCCTCCTAATGATGATTATAAAGGATACTTAGCTGAGATCACTATGTTTAAAGGTAATCACGTGCAGACGGAAACGATTGCAGTCGATGTTTCAAGCGATTGGAGCAAATTCCCCCGCTATGGGTTTCTCTCTGAATTCGGCGAATCGACTGGGGAAAATGTAAGCCATGTCATCTCTTCTTTAAACCGATATCACATAAATGGATTGCAATTTTATGACTGGCATGAAGAGCATCAACAGCCGCTTAAAACAGAGGGAGATTCCCCTGCCTCACACTGGCAGGATGTCGCGAACCGTGACATTTCACTTGAAACCGTCAAGCAATACATTGACTTTGCCCATCAGAAAAACATGAAAACAATGGCTTATAACTTATTGTATGGTTCTTTCGAAAACAAAGACATTCCACGAGAATGGCACTTGTTTAAAGACAGTCAGCATGAGATCATTGACCAGCACCCGCTGCCTGACCAATGGAAAAGCAATGTAAATATTATGAATCCGACGAATCCTTGGTGGCAGGATTATATTATTAATCAACAAAAAAACGTATATCGTCGTCTTCCGTTTGATGGCTGGCATATTGATCAATTGGGAGATCGCGGTGATGTATTTAACGAGTGGGGAAGTCCAGTACAAATTGTTGACGGCTTTCAACCGTTTCTCTCAAAAATAAAACAAGAGATTCCCGATAAAGAGATTGTGATGAATGCTGTCAATCAGTACGGGCAATCAGCGATAGCAGAAGCTTCACCTTCTTTTCTATATACAGAGGTGTGGGATGAATACAAATCATACAGTGATTTAAAACGAATCCTGGATGAAAATGCTTCCCTCTCAAAACGAGATGAAAGCTCTGTTCTAGCAGCTTATATGAACTATAATCATTCCAACCAGCCTGGTTCGTTCAATGAAGCAGGAATACTATCGGCGAATGCAGTGATTTTTGCAAATGGAGGAGCCCATCTCGAGCAGGGAGAGCATATGCTGTCAAAAGAATACTTCCCCCTTCATCAATTAAATATGGAGGCAAGCTTGCAAGAGAAAATGATTGATTACTATGATTTTTTAACAGCATACGAAAACATCCTGCGAGAGAATGTGACAAATTCAAGCATTGAATTAACCTCTAATGAAGGAATTCCTTTATCATTCGGGGATGCTGTGCAAGGACAAATATGGATCTTGCCTAAACAAAAAGAGAAACAAAAAATCATTCATTTTATTAACTTTTTAGACGCCAAAACGATGGAATGGCGCGATTCTGATGCTGCTCAGCCCGCTCCGTCTGAACGTACCAATTTAGATTTCACGATAAAGGAAGAAAAAAAGATTAACAGAATGTGGCTGGCATCTCCGGATACAAAATCCTCAATGCCGATTGCTGTTCCATTTGTACAAAAAGGCAAGGACGTATCGTTCACTCTACCTTCGTTAACGTATTGGGACATGTTAGTTATCGAGTACGAAGAATAAGATTGTATAAAAAAACATCAGTTTCGCTAATATTAAGCTTACTGACGTCATGAAAGCATTCCAACAGGGCATGTCCAAAAGGCATTTGCCCTGTCGATTTTTAATAGTGATAATTATTTGTTAATATCTGCTGTACTTCTATTCCTCATCTTCCTTCACTCGATATGCCTTATTAAACAGCATCAGCTGGCTATCTATTTCCGGATCATCCTCGTTTCTTTCTACGTAATGATACTCTCCTGTATCGTCCTGCTCGCGTGCTTTCATATTATCTGCAAGTGAAGCATCCAAAATTTCACGAATACGCTGCTTATTAGGACCGTCAAATATCGGAAATAAAATTTCTACACGTTTTTCCATATTACGGGTCATCATATCAGCAGAAGAAAGAAAGATTTTCTCTTCGCCGTTGTGATGAAAATAATAAATACGACTGTGTTCTAATAATCTTCCGACAATACTGCGTACTGTAATGTTTTCACTGGCTCCTTTAAGTCCCGGACGCAAACAGCAGGTTCCGCGTACGATTAAATCAATTTTAACCCCGGCATTTGATGCTTCATATAATTTCATAATTATGACTTTATCGGTTAATGAATTCATTTTTATAATGATCCGGCCATTCGAATATTGTTTTTGAAAGTTGATTTCCTCATCGATCAACCGAATAAAGTCATCTCTAATTTCAAATGGTGCCACGGATAAATGGTGATAGGTCGGATTTTCTGTATATCCGCTTAAATGATTAAAGAAATTGGTAGCGTCAATTCCAAACTTCCTTTTAGAAGTAAACAAACCTAAATCGGTATACATTTTTGCTGTCTGATCGTTATAATTACCGGTGCCGAGGTGAACAAAACGCTCGATTCGATTATTCTTCTTACGAACCACAAGCGTAATTTTACTATGTGTTTTTAAATAAGTCATTCCGTAAATAACATGGCAGCCCGCTTTCTCGAGCTCTTTTGCCCACTGTACATTGTTTTCTTCATCAAATCTGGCTTTTAACTCAAATAGGACAGTCACCTGTTTTCCTTTTTCTGCAGCTCTTTTTAACGCATCAATGATCGGAGAATCTCCGCTAACTCGATATAAAGTTTGCTTAATCGCTAATACGTCTGGGTCATCGGCTGCTTCAGATACGAATTCAACTACCGGTTCAAACGATTCGTATGGATGATGCAGCAAAATATCTTGTTCGGTAACTTTTTTGAATATATCTTCTTCAGAATTTAAATCACGGGGGGGTTGAGGAATTAGTGCCTGATACATTAAGTGCTCTCTCGTTTTACTAATTTCTTTGTAGAAGCTAAAAAGCATGGTTAGATCGATCGGTCCGTCAATCTCATAAACATCCTTTTTATGAATTTCAAGTTCTTCCGTTAAATACTTCAAAATGTTGTGATCATAGCCGTTTTGTTGAATTTCAAGTCTTATTGCAGCGCCCCATTTACGTTTTTTTAACTCTTTCTCAATCTCCTTAAGTAAATCGCGGGCCCCTTCTTCATGAATTGTTAAATCAGCATTTCTTGTAATGCGAAATACCGAGACTGAAACCACCTTATATCCTTTAAATAATTTATGAATAAAGTTGCTGATCACATCTTCCAATAATAAAAATTGCGCTTTAGTATCAGAAGTTTGCAGGCGGACAAACCGCTCCAGTACAGAAGGGACCTGGACGATTGCCGTTTTTATCCGTTCATCTATACTTTCACTATGGTCTTCAATCACAATAACAAGATTTAAGCTTTTATTTAAAAGCATTGGAAAAGGACGATATGCATCAACTGCCATTGGAGTTAGAACAGGAAAAATATTCTCGTCAAAATAATCCTCCATCCATTTCAGCTGTTCTTCCGGCAAGTCTTCCATTTTTAGAAACTCTATGCCTTCCTCCTTAAGCCTTGGCAATAGGATTTGATTAAAAGCCTCATATTGTAATTTAACCAGGGAATGTGTTTTAATTGCAATTTCATTTAATTGTTCTTTCGGAGTCATACCTGCCTTATTCTCAGGTTTATTAAATCCAGCTTTTACTTGATCCTTAAGTCCAGCCACACGAACCATAAAAAACTCATCCAAATTAGAGCTGAAAATAGCTAAAAATTTCAACCGTTCCAATAAAGGGTTCCGATCATCAAGCGCTTCTTCTAATACACGATTATTAAAGGCAAGCCAGCTTAATTCTCGATTGTTGTAATACTTCGGACAGCTAAGATCGATTTCATTTTCTATTCTCTTATTCAATCGTAATGCCACCTTTTTTCGACAAATTTCTAGGATAATTATAACATTAATAGCTAATTGTGAATGTCAAATATTCGTAAAAATTAACACTATTGTACTTCAATTATTAATAAAGGTGACAAGCTGAATTATTCTTCTGTGAAAAATATATTAATTGACTTTTTTAATTGCTTTTCTAAATGTTTTTTCTGTTTTTCAGTTTGATACTGCTCAAGTTTCCAATCTTGATTACAAGTCACGAAAAAATTAAGATCGCCTTCATTTTCTTCCAGCTCTATCTTCTTCACGATATTCCGTTTGGTAGCATTTAAGCTATGAGCAAATTTAAGAATTGCTCCCAATAAACGATACTTCGCAAGCTCACTTTTTGAAAACCATTGCTGAAACGGGTCAGCATTTCGCTTGAATTCCGATTTGTTTTTAAACGATGCTAATAATGCAAGTAGGATCCTTTCTTTATGAAGCAATCCATCAATAGTTCGATTTGCCAATAAATAAAACGTATGCTGGCTGCTCGTTTCTGAATCAATATACGACCCCAGATTGTAAACATATGCACCTCGTTTAAGAAGAGAAGTGTCCTGCTCATCAATCCTTGTCAGACCGGCATCATGCAAGAGACGGGCAAGCAGTATCGAAAGATCGATCATTTTCCAAGCGTTATTAATGTTAATTTCATAATCTGTAGCTAATTGACTAAAGCTTTTTTCGATTACATTAGGAAAAAGAGAGGTTCCATTTTCTTTTTTCAATTCTTCGTAAAAGATTCCATCACGAAGCCCTTTTCTGCTAAGAACAAACTGATCTGTATTGACGGTATCCAGTAAGCACTTAAATACTTCGATCGCCGGGAGGATAATATCTGCTCGATCCTTTGACAAGCCATCGACCCGCTGTAATTCTGAAAAAGTCATTGGCTTTAAAAAGTCGTTTATTTCGCAGATATCTTTACTGCTCATCATATATTGATGCAGTCCGGAAAGCGGATATCCCGTGTACTCTTGGTGGATCTGAACCATGTTTCGTGCACTCCCGCCTATGCCAATAATCGGTAATCTCTTGTCCTGAACCCATTCAAGTGATTTAAATTGATCACTGATAAAATTGCTTATGGCTTTTAGCTCAATGTCTGTAGGTTTTTCTGCTTCTACAAATTGCTTTTTCAATGATAATGCCCCAAAGGGAAAGCTGTGGTAACTCACCAATTTTCTATCTTCAAAATATGTAAGCTCCGTACTTCCTCCACCGATGTCAATTGTGACACCGCTTGTAAAAGGCGTCGAATTAACAACAGCCAAGTATCCGAAGTAGGCTTCTTCATATTCGGATAAAATTCTCATATCAAAATCTGTTTCATCCTGAACTCTTTTAAGGATCGTCTGTTGATTTTTCGCATGCCGGATCGTTGCCGTTGCCACACACTTTACTTCCTTCAACTGGTGGTGTCTCGTCACCTCTTGAAAGCTTCTAAGCGTCGAAATTAACTTTTGAATTCCCTCTTCTGTTAGAAAACCATCATTTGACAAATAATTACGCAAACGAGCTACAGCTTTTGCATTTTCTATTTCTTTTAACCTACCGCTCTTATCAAGCAAATAAATTACAAGCCTCATTGTGTTAGAACCTATATCAATAATTGCATACTTTTTTTGCATCATTTTTTATAGACCACCCTAGATCATTTTAGACAATTTTATTATATCTTAGATTTATGGGTGGTTAGAGTCAATCTTTATCTTCTAAAAAAATTTTATTACTAATTTCACATGACTTTAGCATATACAACAGAATCTCTTCTAAAATATATTGAAATGGAGCCTCCTTTGTAACTGGCCAAATTATTATGGTTGATGGAGGATATTCCACTCAGTGAATTTACGGATTTTTCTCAATCGATATTTTTCCACTCATGTCTATTGATACTGACCCAATCAGGTTAATCACAAAACTCATATAATTAATATAAAACTTGAATGGAGTGAAAACCATGTGCAATCAGTTATCTGTCTGGGAGATTCCAACCCGAGTCTTAGTTAAAGCTCTAACATCAGAATCCCGACTCCCAGATGAGCATGTACCCCCAACTGAAAATGAACATTCCTCTAAACATGTATCTATGACAGAACAAGAAACTACAATTGAAAATGAGCTTATATCTTGTGATGAAAGTGTGACTGAGCAAGAAGAACAAGAACCTGTAACTGAAAATGAACCTGCTGATGATGATGAACCAGCTGTTGAACATAAACCTTCGTTAATGGAAAGTAAGTGGCTTAAGCACTAAATCTACCAAATATGCGGCAACTCTTTTATGTAATCAAGGATACATCCTAATCTTTTTTCATAATTTAGGACATGCTGACAGTAAAATATCATATTTGAATAAGGATCATTAATCAACTTTTAACCAGGTGTATCATTCAGTTCAAATATGTTTTAAAAAAGTATCGTTTATCATGATGCTTTAATTTTTTGTAGTTTTTATCCTTGTTGACAGTATTTTTGCGTATTACAGAAAATTACAAAGAATCCGTTTTAAAAAATTTAATTAAAATGGATTCTTTTTAAGTTGTTTGATACTTAAACAATGAATAATTTCTAAAATATGTTAAAATATCAATTAACCAAGAATTTCTCATTTCTCCTTGTAGCAGAATCATGCTAATCACAATACATAGAAAAAAACGAAGCAGCAAATAAGATTCCTTTAAAGATTGGGTTAGGAGGGCTTCAAAAAAGATGAAAAAAACAAAGAGAAGGAATGACAGAGACAACACTGTAATGATTCATATATTTGATATTCTTATTCAATTTATTGAATATTTAATCTATCCAATCAGATGGTTAGGAAAAGTTATATTAAATTTATTTAATTGAAACTCAGAAAGGTTTGGCGCAAAAAAGCGTTGGTCCCTAAAGGCTTATTTAAACAAACTAGCACCCTTCAAATAAAGCGGGCTATTAATGTAAAAATGTCTCCCCATAAGGGATAAACACTTCAAATAGAGATCTATCAAGATCAAATTAGGCAATATTGGCAGGCTTCTTCTCGTATGATTGACCATGTCAGTAGTCTTCTGGTGTCTTTTTTCTTACAGCGCTCCCTCCTACTATTTCCCTTTTTAAAACCCATTAAATTCAAAAAAAATGATGTATTTTATTCATGGTAAACTTTGTATAATTAATGTAAAATTATATATAAAATTTTCATAAAATTGTGGGAGATGGTTAAGCATGGAGCGCAATTATTCAATTGACTTCATTAAATATTTTGCAACACTATTCGTCGTAGCTATTCACGCAAACCCGACAAATGATGAATTCTTTCAAAGTGTTAAAGAAACACCTCTAGACATCGTTGTTGATACTTTCGCTCGGTTTGCTGTTCCATTCTTTTTTATAGTTTCAGGCTACCTTTTTACACAGAAGCTAAAAATGACACCTAACCCTTTTGCGTATTTTAAAAAATACACATTGAATATCACAAAGCTTTATATATGCTGGTATACTTTTTATTTATGTTTTGGTGTTTTACTTCGTTTATTCCAGGAAAGTGGAACTTGGGCAGATAGAAAAGCAGATGCACTAAACTATGCTACCTCAGCTTTAGCACTGGAAAAAATTTTTTATTATTGCGAAACCACCAGCCACGGGTTTAACGGATTTCAATTATGGTATTTAATTGCTCTTATCTGGTGTATTGGCATTGTATACATTTTCTTTAAAATGAAGCGAATTTCTTTATTGTTAGTGTTAAGTTTGTTTCTGTATATAGTCGGGTTATTCGGTCAATCCTATTCGGTCTTTTTTAACATTTCTTTTGAAACACGGGATGCTCTATTTTTCGGCTTATTTTATACGGTATTAGGAAGCTTCTTTTCTTATTATTATGAATCAATCAAAGCCCGATTGTCCGCTAGGCCCTCTATTTACTTACTATTATTTTTACTATTCTCTTGTCTGGAAGTGGCCGAAAGGTTTTTGCTTGTAAATATTCTAGGAGGTCATAAAGGCGATTACTTTATTAGTACGATCTTTCTATCAATTTCATTGTTTTTATTTGTACTTAACAGTCCTAAACTAGGAAAAGACATTAATTTATCTAAAATAGGAAAAAATTCAGTAGGCATCTATATTGTCCACGTAGGTGTTTTATTTGAAACGTACAAAATTTTACTTTCTTTAAATAAACCGTTCTTTACTAACAGTGTCGTAGATTACTTTATCATTACTCCTATAGTGTTTATTATTTCTTATTTCGTATATAGATTGCTACAAGTTTTAAAGAAATATCTTTATCTTATACCTAACGGGTTTAATAAAAAGACTACTTAATTACTCACTGATTTTCAGAATTAATTAATCTGTTAATGGTGTATATATTCGGAGAAAACGAAAAAGCTCACTGATTGGTGGGCTTTTTCTTGTATGATGGATCATGTCTGCACCATCTGTGTTGCATCGACCCAGATCAACACGTCAGAAATAAAAATGGTCAGTTGTTTTTCACTCCATAATTCTTCACGAATATCCGTTTTAAACTTAACGAGGCTATCATATGGAACTTCAAATGTTTTTCCCGTTCTAATGACGAGGGTCTTGAAGTTTTTCTAATGAATCATATTTATTTGGATGTGGCAATTTCGGGCTTTAATTCTTAGAGAGAATTATCTTTCAGTGCATAGAACTTCAAATCTTCACATATCCTAGCTTTCGCTGGTTTGTAGTGTTTCCACTCTTTCTTGAGGTCTCCAACGGCTATCTACTTGACGGGATCCAGACCAAAGCCTAGATCCTTTTTTCATTCAGTTGGTGAATTAATCATAAAAGATTAAATGCATATCACTGCTAGTCCTTGATTTCGCAAAAAATTCCGCTTCATCTCCTCCATCAACAAAGCTACCAATACCTCTGAAAACCCCACATTCGCCTGATCCTAGATATCTTGTTCCTACATAATCATTATAACTTGTAGGATCGTATTCCCATAATTCAACTTTTAACTCACTATCTGGACCCACGTATTTGTCCCGACAAATCCTATAATCTCCACCAGTAGAGGCATACACATGACTTTCAGCACCGTTAGAATAAAGAGTTTCTTCTCCTAAGTAATCCCATTCCCCAGCACCCAAAGTTCCTATGCTGCTTGCAAAAGTATAAGAAGGTACCAACAACGCAGCGACCAATGCCACGACAATCATTTTAAACTTTTTCATACTCATACCTCCTCTCCCGTTTTGACTTGAAAAATCTTATTCGCCATATACTACTAAAATCTTCCTTATTTCTCCAATAAAATCATTTTTTGAATGATGGCATTTTCACTGGAATTCGTGAAATTGAGGGATTTGTTCATTGCATAAACCCTTACATCAAGCAAATTCATGTTACGGATATGAAAGGCGATACGAATTTTATTGGGTTTGTGGATTTGAAGAAGAAAAAAAGCCCACCATTCGATGGGCTTTAATTCTACGTATGGAAGACCGTAATAATCTTCTAACAAAATTTGAAGTTCTTCTTTTGAATGAAGAGATATCTCTCCTGGATCTTCGAAAAAGTCAACTTTTAAAATGGCCCTGCATTTCCTTTATAGTTGTAATTACCTTCATTGCTTTTGTAAACTTGATAAGCGAGATACAATACATAAAAGCTTCCGATTATCTGCATAACAATCAAAATTTTGGGTATTATCGTTACAAGTATATTATTCAACATAGCAGAAATAGCAAGTAATAAACCAAAAGCAATAGTTGCTCCATACGTATATTCCATTGCCTTTTTTGTCCCAGAATTATGCACGGTGGATAATATGACGATATTAGTAGGTCCTGGTGTAAAAGTAACAATAAAACAGTACACTACAAAAGATGTAATATTCATGAGGAAAATTCCTTTCGAGCTATTCTCATATAAATATACATCTTAAAATTAAATCGCTAAAGTATATTATGGCAGATTATATAACTCTACAAATTTAGGGTGCTGATACGTTATATTTCATTCTGTAGCACAAAAGGATATTTTCTTTATCTCCAGTCATCTTTATTATTAGCATTTTTCAACGGGGAATGCTGGAAATGCATTTTTACGCGTCCGCCAAATAAAATGGTCGGTTGTTTGGTCGATTGGAAGAAAACAAAAAAATAAAAAACCACTTCCGAAGAAGTGGATTTTTATTGAGAATCCCTTGTAAATAAGGGTTCTCAGGGTTTGGCACCCAATGATTCCAACTGGGCTCGAATCAGCGACCTCTACCCCTGTCAAGGTAAACAAGCTATTCTGTACCTCTAGAAACCTCTAGGACAAACCCTTATTTTATAAGGTTTGTTTAATTACATACCTGAAGAAAAATGCCCTCTTTTGAACAAAAATGAATTAGTTCGTCCCCATGCCTCCCCAATTATTAATTCAGTACCCTAGAGCCTGAGTCTTATGCCGGGCACACAGGAAAAACCGTCTGATGGAATCTCCATCAGACGGTTTAACGTTTTACTGCACTTGCTTTGTTTTTCGTTCTATTCGTTTTCTTGTTTTCATCTCTTCCCTAAAGGATTTAATCAACGAGAACATCATAAAGATTAGGATGAACGCAAAAGGGAAGGCGGCGATAATTGACGCCGTTTGCAGGGCGGTCAATCCACCGGACCAAAGCAGAACCAATGCCGCTGCAGATACAAGGATTCCCCATACAATTTTAATGATGTTTGGAGGATTTAAACTTCCGTTTGTCGTTTGCATACCTAGAACAAAGGTTGCTGAGTCTGCCGAAGTTATAAAAAATGAACAAATAAGTATTATCGCTAATATAGACGTGAAAGTGCTCAATGGGAAATGCGCCAATACAGCAAATAATGATACTTCGATACCTTGGGTGTTGATCATGTCCCCGAGGTTTACATTCATGATCCGTTCTAAGTACATGCCCGAGCCGCCAAAAATTGAAAACCATAATGTACAGAAAATGGATGGAACTACTAATACACCGATAATAAACTCGCGTATTGTGCGCCCCCTTGAAACACGGGCGATAAACGTCCCTACAAATGGAGCCCAGGCAATCCACCAAGCCCAATAAAAAAGTGTCCAGCTTTGCATCCATTCACTGTGCTGATGGTCAAATGGAGAGATGTTCAAACTCATCTCAGGAAGATTTTGGATATAACTTCCGAAGGTTGATGTGAAATAATTAAGCAAGAAACCTGTATTGCCGGCAAATAATAAAAAGAGCATCAGAATAACTGCGACGATTACATTCGCGTTACTTAGCCATTTTATTCCACGTCCTAACCCGGATATAGCTGACAGTATAAATAATACTGTAACGATAGCAATAATAATAAATTGAACTGCAATGCTTTTTGGGATGTTAGGAAATATAAAATGTAAACCGCCATTAATTTGGGCTGCACCAAGCCCTAATGACGTAGCGACACCAAATACCGTTGCAATAACGGCAATAATGTCAATGAGCTTGCCTATCCACCCTTTTACCCTATCTCCTAATAATGGATAAAAAGTGGCACTAATTAATCCGGGTGCCCCTTTTCTAAATTTAAAATAAGCTAGGGCGAGGGCGATCACGGCATATATTCCCCATGGGTGGAATCCCCAATGTAAGAAGGAATACCTCATGGCATCGGTTGCGGCCTGCTTTGTACCGGGATCTCCATAAGGCGGGCTCATATAATCCTGTAATGGTTCGGCTACGCCATAGAAAACAATGCCAATGCCCATACCAGCGCTGAATAACATGGCAAACCAACTGATGAGATTATATTCGGGCTTTTCATCGTCCTTGCCAAGTTTAATTTTTCCATATTTAGAGAAGATTAAATAGATCGCGAAAAGCAAGATGACACTTGCTACTATTAGATAAAACCAGCCAAAATTCGTTTGAAGAAATTTTTGGATATTGCCTGTGACACTTGCAAGATTATTGGGCGCAAAGGCACCCCAGAGAACAAATAAAACGGCAATAATAACTGAAATCGTAAAAACAATCGTTACTTTTTTCATCAAATCCACCTTTCAAGATCTTGCTGTTCATAACATGCCTCATCCATGGTCAGTCCTCTAGGAGACTATATTGAAATTCCCATATTTCACTATCTTTTAACTCATTCAAGGAGAGCTCTAAATTGTTTCCCAAAAAGATTGTTTCGCCGTTGATGGCCACCACCATCGCCTCAATGGAATGATCGCCATCTCGTTTTTTATATACATCACCAATATTCGGCATTTCACCTTGGGTACTTTTTGCAGGTTGATCAGGAACATTGCTCGTTAAATCAACACTATCTACCATATTTTTATCTAAATAATCTATAGGTTGACTGTCATTATCACGGCCTGGAACCATCAGTAAATATTCGTTATGTTTGACCCCATTAGCCTTAGTTGTGATAACCCCTTTGGTTTCAACAGACGATACAATTTCAATTTCGTTTAAGGAATAGTGATCCAAGTAATCGGGACTTGGATTCGTAATTAAGATATAGTCCCCTTCTTCAGCTTTTTTATCTTTGTAGAGTGTATAAGCCTTATGGTTGAAAATAAAGCTGTCAAGCTGTTTGGGTTTATACTTTTCAACTTTCGAGGCAGTGGTTAAATGCTGTGTTAAATCTTTCAGCCTGACAAGATGGACAGACTGTTTGTATACAGGCTTTACAGAATATACTCTGTGCAACTCATTGTTAAAATACACAAATTGTCCTTTTCTTACTTGATACAGTTTCACGTATAACTCTCCCTTCAGATCATTCAACTTTAAAAAGCAAATACATTAAATAATACCCGATGTCGGTTAACTTTCCCCTGAAGTTATGTAAATATTACCTCCACAAAATATTTTTTTCTTTGGTCTATAAACTCAACACGGATATACAAGGAAAGCACTCATTAATGAAGTAATTCTTTTATGGTAACATACATTGATCCTGATTGCCGAAACATCGGCATTACCCTTTTTTATATTATTATTCGTATAAGAATTCACATTATAATTTAGTCTTATAAAAGCTACGTTTTAAATCTCCATTTAGACAGTTCATCAAGATTACGATTTCCATTTCCTCCTATACCTTTCCAAAAACAGGTTTTCCTAGTATCAGGATCAAGTTTATACCTTGATTTATCGGCACGTGAACCATACGCTAATGAAATTGCGACCCATTGACCAGACGAGAAGCCTAGAGTAAATAACCACTCCATCAACTATAAATCCAGCAAGAATGCCTGCTACAAATACTGCCGTTACCACTACTAAACTTTGAGTCCCTAATTCGCCATTATCTGAGCGTAATTGAGAAATCTCACCATTAGCAATTGCATTACCGCCATGCTTAGGGCAAACAAAAAGCACTCTCTTTAGAGAATGCTTGTTAGTTGTTATTGTCTTACTTAGTTCGTTCATTACATTCTTCAACAATCGCGTACGATTGTTAAAGAACAAAGGCTGTTGAAGCTGTCTCGTACTTATTGAACTCCAGCACACATTAACTATTTATTAAAACGCAAAATTATCGATTTACCACAAGTAAAAATGGCTTTGTTACCTTTTAGGATTTATCTTTTTGTAATGACTTATTGCCAGGTGCAAACCAACCGATTAGGGCAATACCGACTAATACTCCATAGAAGATCAGACTCCAAGCGGTACTGTGAGGAAAATGATGATCTAAGACACCAATATCCTCATGGGCAAGGGTAATTACAGCCAGTTTGACACCGACCCATGCAACAATTGCATATGCTGTTGTTTCCAATGCTGGACGTTTTTCAAGAAGCTGTACAAACCAGGTTGCTGCAAACTTAATCAAGACAAGACCAGCAATACCTCCAAGAAGAACAACAATAAACTGCCCTCCATCCATACCACCGAAATCGTCTAGCGGTGAATCTGGAAGACCAAGGGCAAGAGCAACTGCAGCTAGAATCGAATCAATTGCAAAAGCGAGGTCAGCTAATGCAATCTTCCCTACTGTAGGCAAGAAACCTTTACCAGCGGATTCCTTTTCATCGTCCTCATGAATATTCTCATTTTCTTTCCCGAACCGTGCCTTAATGACATGCTTTAATCCTAGGTAAAGAAGATAAGCCGCTCCTATCGCCTGTATCTGCCAGACGTTTGCAATGAAAGAAATTGCAAAAAGTGCAGCAAATCTGAAAGTGAAAGCCATAATGATTCCGTAATTTATAGCTCTTTTTTTCTGTTGTTCAGGTAAATGCTTGGCTATAACTGCTAGTACAAGGGCGTTGTCAGCCGATAACAATCCTTCCAATCCAATTAGAATTAACAATGCCCAAGCATACTCTAACCATAGTGACTCCATCTACTTCTCTCCTTTCAATAACGAAAATGTCATGTAAAAGTTTCGCTAACTATAAATTTCCCAATTAAGTAACAGGTAATCCTAGAGAATAATGCTAAAAATGATTTATTCAGTTACTTCTAGTCCTCTATATTTTCCTTTTTAAACTACACCTTTAGTTTAATTACATTTCTTCACAATCTCATACAATAATAACATAAATATTCAATTTTTGGTGATTTTACTCGTTAATCGAATAAGTACACATTTTTGTTGCACTGTAGTGCAAACAAAATATCCATTTACATAAATAATCTTTTATTAGGTTACACTTTTTACTTTTTCCTTCATTGCTTCTTTAACCTGCGACGTTACTTTAATTACATTTATTCACAATCCCTTCAACTGAATCTCCCACTATCTGGCCCAATTTATAAAGAAGGACACATTTCTTGTTACAGAAATGCGCCCTATTGCGGAAGATCGTTATTAAAGGAAAGCACTTGTTAGTTGAATAAATTTGTTTTCTATTATTGTCATCTTAAAAAGAGAAAGACAGGAATAATGAACTCTAATGGTGCAATATCAAACCTAATTTAGTGAGCCTTTTCTTCAAAATGTTAAATATATCCATTTTATTATCCTTGAATGAAATCGTCACTTTTGTATTCTAAAATATCTCCAGGTTGGCAGTCCAAAGCCTTACAAATCGCCTCTAAAGTTGATAATCGAATCGCTTTTGCCTTTCCATTTTTCAATATAGAAAGATTAGCCATTGTATTCCAACCTTTTCCGAAAGTTCTGTTACGCTCATTTTCCTTTTAGCCAGCATGACATCAATATTTATTATAATTGCCATGTTATCCACCTCAGACCGTTAAATCATTATCTGATTTTATATCTATGGCTTCTTGTAGAAGTCTTTGAAGAACAGCAGCAAAGGTTGCAATTACACTTGAAGCAAAAGTGCATATTAATCCCATCATTATAACACCTGTTCTGTCACCTTCAATAAATAGAATTACAAATATTATTCCTAATATAATTAAGACACAAATTGTGATTGCACAGTACTTTATATACCTCAATGCTCTTACAGATAATACCGAGAAAGCCTTGTTCCTATCTATATAAGTTAAAAGTTTAAATGCTTGAAGGGAATAGACAATACATACGCGCATACTAAAAAGGGATATTGCAAGTAAGCAGTCTCTGGATTCGCTTCTGCATCTCTACTGGCTATCTCAGGCAATAAAAATATACACAAAGCAAGCACCACAATTCCAATAAGAAAAACAACTACCTTCAAGAAAATTGTTGAACCACTTTTTTGTTTCATAAAAAGCACCTAATTTATCGATTTGCAATAAATTATTATCAATTTTTATTATATTTTTATTGAATAATATTCTTTTTATTTTAGACAAAGATATGCTTTGACAGCTCTTTCTGTACCCGAGTGGTATAGGGAGGAACTTAAAGAATACTATGATTTGCGGGAGCAAGAAAAAGAAAATTTGGGTGATGCATGGGAAGGCGGAAACCATCAATTTGTATTTCACAGTGGAACCGGAAAACCATATTACTTTACTACTCCTACAAGTAAGTGGAGCAAATTTGCAAAGAAATTGGATTTGAAGTATATTCGACTTCATAACTTAAGACATATAATGGTAAACCCACTTATAGAAGAAGGAGCAAAAAATGAATGCAATACAGAAAAGAACTGGGCATGCAAATTTAAAAGTTCTTTCCGATACATATAGTCATGTAACGCCAAAAATGGAGCAGGAGACTTCGGAAAAATTCGATAAGCATAAACCAAAAAAATCCGTTCGTCCCCATAATTAGATGAAAAAAGCCACTTCCGAAGAAGTGGCTTTTTATATGAGAATCCCTTGTTCCATAAGGGTTCTCGGGGTTTGGCACCCAATGATTCCGACTGGGCTCGAACCAGCGACCTCTACCCTGTCAAGGTAAACAAGCCATTCTGTACCTCTAGGAACCTCTATGACAGACTCTTATTTTATAAGGTTTGTTTAATTACTTATCTGAAGAAAAATGCCCTCTTTTGAGTAAAAATGAATTAGTTCGTCCCCAATTCGTCCCCAATTCCTAATTTGAATGAGTAGAACTTGTTGAACGATTTGGAGCCTTTGGTAGCTGGGATTTTAACCGATGAGAAAAGAAGTTCCTAAACAATAAATAAAGAAGCCTTACTCCATCGGTAGGCTTCTGTTTTAATGAAAATTCAAGCTTTAATCTTTATAAGGATTATTTTGATTTCCGTCTTCGATCTAAGCGATCTTATGACAAAAATTTAATGGTTGTTGAACCTATTAAAAATCATTACCGTTAAGCTCCAGATGTTTTTTCAGGTTATTAGAAACCTTACGGAGTTCCTTCTTATCGGGCATATAATAGTAAGTACCCTTTATGATTTTATCTGATCCTTCAATTTTGTGCTGCTGTATGTTTTCTCGTGCAACTTTATAATTTGATTGGATCCTCCACATATCATTGAAGGTCATGTTTGTTTTCACGTTCTTTTCAACAACTTTGACTAATTCGCCAAATTTCGTGATTGAAGATGTACTCGCTCCTTTTTGTATTAAAGCTTCAATAACTTGGCGTTGGCGCTTTTGTCGACCGAAGTCTCCTCGTGGATCTAGCTTTCTCATTCGAGCATATTTTAAAGCTTCTTTGCCATTCAATTTAAGTCGTCCTTTAGAAAAGTGCACATTCTCAAAAGTGAAATCTAAATCATTATTTACCTCTACTCCACCTAACGCATCAACACTTTCTTCAAAGCTCTTGAAATTTACTTTTACAAAATAATCAACGGGAACATCTAAGAGATTTTCAACAGAATAAATTGTCATCTCTGTCCCTCCCGCTTGATAAGAACTGTTGATTTTGTCTTCTGCCGCTCCTTTTATCTTTGTATACGTATCGCGAGGGATACTTACCATATGCGTTGATTTAGAATGAGGATTAATTGTTAATAGAATCAATGAATCGGCCCGCCCGCTTTTTTCACCTGGACGAGAATCAAGCCCCATTATCAGAACAGATATCGGATCACCATCCTTGAAGTTGATGTTTTTCAGACGTTCTTCAAATTTAGGATTTCTGTCGATATCCTCGTGAATATCTGATGAAGTTGACATTACAAACTGAAATGCATAACTGACTGTCCCTAACATTACTACTGTAAAAAAGGTTAAAACAAACAACAGTACTTTTTTCCCCATTAACCTGGCCCCCACAATAAAACCTATAACTGTTTTTGTTACAAATATATTTTGAAATTAGCGAGTAACTATGCAGCAGAATTCTTCCCATGATAACTTCGCCCTGTCCGGGCAACTTTGTTCCATTTTTTGTTGAAGAAATAAGAAATACTTCCATACATGACAAAATACATCGATACAAATCGATAGACAAAAATATCAAAAATAATGGTGAATAGTAATCGTAACCCATCTTTCTTTTGAAATGAAAACCCGTAGTGCTTATTCATTCCAATTGCTGCCAAGTCATATGCTAACCCAAATAAAAAAATGAAAAACAAATAAGAAAATACGTAATACAAATACGAATGTTGAGGACTGTAAATCATATTTACAATAAATATCCCTGTCATTACATAAGACGCAAGGGTACCTACTAGTATCGTTTCAAATATATAAAAAAAGGAAACAGCTTTCGTAAATAAAGTTTTTCCGAAGAAGGACCGGAAATGAATAAGGCAATCTATGTATGCTTTTTGCCAACGCAAACGCTGCTTTGTTAAATCCTTCAATGTTTCAGGTAATTCCGTGTAACCAACGGCATCTGCTATAAAACTAATTTTTAAATTTTTGTGTTTCGCTATGTATCTATGGATCTTCAGGGTGATATCAATGTCTTCTCCTATTGTTTTTCGGTAACCATTCACATCTAGAAGTACTTGTTTATTGAATACACCAAATGCTCCTGAAATTACTGACAAAGCTTTAAAGCGTACAAGAGACAATTTTGAAATATAGAATGCTTTTAGGAAATCCAAAACTTGAACCCGTACTAGAATGTTTGCATAAAGTAACGACAAACGTTTCAAAGGTTTATCTGTTTTTGTTTGCAACACATGTACCATCCCACCTGCTGCAACAACATCTTTATCTTCCAATGCATCGTTTACAGCTAATAATGCATTTTCTGTCAAAACAGTGTCTGCATCTAATGTGATAATAAAATCTGTACTGGAATATTCAATTCCTGCATTTAAAGCATCAGCTTTTCCGCCATTCATTTTATCTATTACGTAAATATTTGGGTAAAGCTCAGATTGATATAATCCCTCGATTTTTTCATAAGATAGCTTACCGTGCGGAGACATTGAACATGGTTTCAACTGTAGTAATTTATTCAAATAAATCATTGTTTCATCCGTTGATCCGTCATTAATATAAATGACTTCAAATTGAGAATAGGATAATGACTTCATGCTCTCAATCGAAGTTACTATAATTCCTTGTTCATTGAAACATGGGACTAAAATGCTTATTCCCTTTTCTTCTATATATCCATGGTCGCTCATCCCTTTTTCCAGTCTGGGATTTCGGTTGATCCTTTCATTAGACTCACGGAACCACGGCAAGCAATGGTATAAATGTAACACTGGGAACGTAACACTTAAGAAGAAAAAAACTGTGATAAGTACATCCAAAAAATAACACTCCTTAATTAAATAACAGTCCGAATCAAAATTATTATCAACTAACTATAAGTTCCCGTAACGATACCTTTTTTAGTGGGTAGCAGGATAAATTAATTCATTGGTTATTTTTTGAATTCTTATTTAAAAATGTATTAAATTCAATTAACGTATTAGATTCAGCTCATAAAAAGCTTTCATGATTCACCTAGAAGGTAAAACCTTTCCTGAGATAAATTTCTAATTGTTTGATAAAACGACTCATATTTGTTCCCATTACTTCATGAGAAATAGTAGAAGTAATGTAAAGGTAGCGATGGTAGTTTGCGAAATTGGCAGATAACGTAACCAGGATTTAAGTTTGTAATACCGACAGCATCAAGTTTAAATAAGAAATCTTCTTTTATTTTTTGTAAATCCGATATGTTTTCTTTTTCGCTCGACTTCGATTTTATTCCAGGTTCTATGGAGCCCAAAAGCTTTAAACGTACATTCTTTGTGGGAAATTTATTCCTACCTATCTATGAAAATTTTTTGATGTAAGGATCAGGGAATAAATACTGTAGTGAATTCAGGGTAGCGAATAGAACTAACGGAATAATGCAATAAACAATACGTAAAATGAAAAGAGATAGTGGTGTAAAAAACGATGTCTCATCAACTTGTTAGGAGGTAGCAGTTTTGGCTGTTCAAGGTGATTGGGCTTTTTGCGAAAAATGTTACGGGTTGTTTTTTAACGGATACGAACGTAAGGGGAGATGCCCTGGAGGAAGAGGTGGCCACAAACAGGAAAGGGTTACAATTACCAGCTAAACCACAGTAACCCTGGTAACCAATATTCTCAACCTGACTGGGAATTCTGTGTAAAGTGTCATGGAATGTTTTTTAACGGGTATTCAGGAGGGGCATGCTCCGCAGGCGGTGTCCATACGCGTCACGAACAAGCGTATAGATTTGTTCTAGTGCATGATTACCCAGAGCTAAGGTAGGGTGAACAACCTTATTGGGAATTTTGTGTGAATTGTCATGGGTTGTTTTATAACGGATTTAATAATAAAGGAAGATGCTCTGCAACCACCAGTGTTATTCTTCAAAACGGTGATCGTGGTCACAAGAGGCATCCACAAGCGTTTCACTTTGTTCTTAGATACTGGATGGCATCTCCTCCGACAACTGAGCTTCCAGCGCACCATTGTGGATGGCCACCTAATCCAAGTGTTTGCCCAGGTTATTAAGTAAAAATTGAAGTTTCCTCGTAAAAGTTAGGTTGAAAATTGCTTTTTGCTTAGAGCATAATGTCATTTTAGTCTATTTTTCCTCTCCCAAAATTCGTTTTTTCCGTTATTACTGTCTCTCCAATAGTGGATAAAATGAAACCATTCTATTGGAGAGGGTGATATTTATGAAGGGAAGGCTGTCTATCGTTGACTTAACTCCTACAGCAAAAGATAAGAGCCGTAAAGTATATAAAATTTCATACCATGTAAAAGGAGAAACAATTGAAGGTCACTATTTAGAGGTTCAAATGGGAAATGAGTTCGAATGGATGCTTATCCTCAAGAATTAGAAATATATAGATATGAAAACTTATAAAAAACAAAGATTCCTTTGCCGCCATCTCAATTCATTTCTTGAAAGTGAGTATGGATCAATTAGATGAAGAGTGGAAAGAATTGATTTTGGAGGCATTAGCAGCAAGAATCACATTGGAAGAGATACGAATCTTTTTAAATACTTGTCGCGAACGACAGAAAATAATAAATGCATAAAAAAGAAGCCTAACCTCACTGGTGGGCTTCTTTTCGTATGATGGACAATGTCCTTGGCTGTCCATGCCGCATCATTACTCCAAATACTTGTTGGGGAACAAACTGGATTATTCCATTGTATCTTTTTTCTTAGTTAGTTGCTCTTTGTCTATTGTCCCTGGCGGTTGCTCTAGCCATGCATTACTAATTACAATATCAGCCCCATCTTTTGCATATTGAGCAATTTCAAGCGATAAGCGTTCATAGTTTACAATAAGATCACTTCTTTGACTTGCAGCCGCCGCGGTTGCATAGTTTCCCGTTCCTGCTGCACTCATGAATGACATGTGAAACATATTTAATTTGTCCGAAAATGGTGGCGTTGTTGAATCAGTAATAGAAACATCTGATGGACAAGGTGCCTGTATATCATTATCGATAAGGGTCTTTGTAAATATTTGCATATGCTTTTGCGAAATGTCTCTTCCTCTTAACATCCATTTACGTATGTTATCTCTCGGAGTTCCCTGAGCAAAACTAATTGCGAGTTTACTTCCAATAAGATTGGTTTGAATGTTTAAAAATAAATGGGATATTTCAACTGCATTTAATGGTCTACCACTACTTAGATATTTTTTAGTGTCTATATAATTGGTTTTTGTTGGATAGGGAATATAAGGCGCTCTAGTAAATACTCCTTTTGAAAGGGCTACTTTCGAACTTTTCTCAAACAATTCTGATGTTTCATTAAGACCTTCTCTGTAATAATTTCTTATATCATCCCTAGCACTTATAGAAACAAATCCACTGTATCCAAGTAATCCTATCTTAGCCATATGGTTTATATAAGTTAGCATAAATAGGTCAGTATACATTCGTGGAGCGTTTAAATTCACATCATTATCATAAGTAAATCCTGTTGGCGTTGGAATCTGTTCCTCTTGAAATATGGTTGTTAGCTTCTCTATATGAGAAGACGACAGGTCATAAGAAAATTGAACAACGGAGCGAATTGCTTCATCTTCTACATGTTTTAAAAAATAATCTAAAACACATTTGGACATACTATCTTGCATATAACTAGTCCAAATTGAAGCTATTTCTGATGAAGTTAATTGGGCGCGATTTTCAGTCATATTCAGTTTCCTCCAAAGACATGTTTTTTATGGATGGACATATTTTTTGCAAATAACCGATAAATTATGAAAAAGCCAAGAAAAATACTTTTCGTTGGCGGGTATTTTTTCTTGTTGTATAAAGAACATACATGCCTATAAATTTCGTATGAAAGGATGTACAAAAATTAAAATCCCATCAATTAGAGAAGAAAGGACCATTTTTGAGGTACTGCCGACAAAACGCGGATTTACAACGTGGAGAGGTTCCAATATACAAATGACGGGGGTCCTAGAAATGGTGAAACCAGGTATAACAAGCGAACTAGCAGTTTCATTTGGTTAATATCCTTTGGGAGTGCATTGTTTTAATATGAATTGGAGATGTTAAAAAAAGGGTTAATATTGAGAATCCAATTACTGAATTCTCAATATTTATAACAGCTAATTTACATTATTGCAGTATGTTTTGCTGTCCCATTTGACCATATTGTTGTTGACCTTGCTGATTTCCCATTTGTTGACCAGACTGTTGCTGCCCCCCGGTCATTTGTTGTAACTGTTGTTCCGCTTGTCTTACAGCTTGATTCATTTGATTTAATGCTCGATTACTTTGAACATATTGAGAAGCTTGATTTAAAGTTTGAATTGCTTGTTGAATACATTGCTGAAGTTGCTGATCTGCTTGTTGTAACTGTTGTTGTGTTTGACCACTAAATTGTTGAATTTGTTGAGATAATTGATTTTGTTGACCTTGTGGTTGTTGTTGATTTTGTTGTCCGGATTGTTGTTGACCTTGCTGTAGATTAGAAATAGAACTTTGCAGAACATTTAATTGACTTCTAAAATCACTTAATTCATTTGCAATTTCAACATCCACATTTTTTTTTACCTCAGATTCAATTTTTTTCTTGGTGTTATTATCCATAACAATCCCTCCATATTTAATAATTAAACCCTTAAAAAGGTCCTTTAATAAGATGCTCGATTGGTTGATTAAATATCCATTTAAATTTCTCCGAGATGATTAAATTGTTTAACCATAGAACAAAGATTGATCTAATCAAAATAAATTAACGGATGCATCAGGAAGTAACATCTCGATGGTGAAAAGCTCACACCAATCATCTGAATTTTCAAGTGAATATTCAACAATCTCTTTTGCGATAGGATGTGTTGAATAATCTTCTAGTGTAAGGCTATGAAAAGCAATTCTTCTTCTGTTACGTTCAATGGCCATGATTGTCTGACACATTAGGTTTTCCCTCAGTTAGAGTACCTTTATCTAATGCATTTGGCACTGATGGATCCTGCACAAAAAACGAGAAGGCTTCTTGCCTTCTCGTTAAACCTGTGACAGTTTATTAAAAAAGTTTATCCACTAAATCTTACTAACCGGAATTTCTATCTTTATTTTTTTGCTTCAAGCTTCGAGTGTGGCTCTTTATTTTTAAAAAGAAGAGGTCACTTTTTAGGTGACCAATGAAGCTAACTAAGCTAGAGTGATAAAAATTGAAAACATACTTTAAGTTATGCAGAATTTAAAAAATGGATAAATTAAAAAACTCAATTGGAAATTTTACACGAAATTACGTATAAAATGTACGCTGTTGATACAACTTAAAACAGAAGGCTGTTATGCTTTCACTAAGGTTATATGTGTTTCACTAAAAGATGGTTCTTTTCGAAAAAGAGCCATCTTTTTTCAAGCCGAAATAGAACATATGCTCCTATATGATTAAGACAAAAAGGAGTTAAGTTAAATGAGTGACATTGAAAGGAAGGTCTTTCGGATCATTTTCAACAAGACTCTTTCTCATGACCCTGTAACTCTAAAGCTACTGAAAATCAAAACTGGCCGGACAGAAAAAGAACTGCGGCAAATCGTAAAGAACCTTATCGTTCAAAATAGGATTATATGGGATAAGGAAAAGAATAAGTGGTTTGTTTACATGGAGGATAAGTTTATCATCTCAAAAGTTTAAATAACCAGAAAGGACTTGAAGAAAGCTCACTTATTGTGAGCTTTCTAAACTTAGACAAATGCATGGCTAACTGTTTGAAATTAGCATACAATTTTCTTTACTGTTTATAAAAATTACGAATCCATCTGTGAGGCTTCAATTTTTCTAGCTGCTCCGGAGACAATCCCTTTCCATCCCCTACTCGACAATTCATTTCGGTATGACGAACAGAACGCATTCCAAGAATGACTGTTGACACTGCTGGATGACTCAAAATGAAGCGAAGTGCTGTTTCCGGCATCTGCTCCAAAGAGATATCCAGATTAGCAGTAATCCTTTGTACACGATCAAAAACTTCCTGTTTCCGGTCTCCTCTGAAATAATTATTTCGAAAATCACCTTCAGGAAATATCGTATCAGGAGTAATCCTTCCTGTCAGACCTCCTTCATCCAATGGTACTCGGACGATAACACCGACGTTGTGTTGTTCGCAAGCAGGAAAGAGCTCTAATTTCATCGGTCATTTCCTTCTTATCAAAATAAGATTTTTGAGCATCTTCAAGCCCTTTGTTGTTTTCTGCAAAATCCTTAGCTAGTTGTTTCCCGTAATCGGCACCTTCACCTGAACCACTTTGACCAGGTAATTTACGACCTGAATCCTTGAATTTTTTATCAACGGCATCCTGTACACCATTGCTGTAAACTTCTTCAAACTTTGCAAGGTTAGCCGTTGTCGTTTCCTCATCATCACCAATAAAAAAGTCAATAATGCCATCTGGAAGGTTCTTTTCTTTTGCAACCTTCAAGGCTTTATTGACTATTGATTCGCGATTACGAGTTTTTTCAGCACCCTCAATCTGTTCGCGCCTGTTTGGAGTGCATAAAAAATATGCCTTTTAACGCCATGCTTAGGGCAAACAAAAAAGCACTCTCTTTAAAGAATGCTTTTTTGTGGTTAATAGCTTTATTTAGTTCGTTCATTACATTCTTCCACAATCGCGCCCTTGAAGAAAGACGCTTTCCTTATTTCAGAAAGCGCCCGATAATTTAAGACAGCTATTTTCGAGTAATCGGAATTTTAATTATTATTTCCGCAAAATCTTCTCCATCGCTTTTCCCTTTGCTAACTCATCGATCAGCTTATCCAAATAGCGAATTTCCTGCATAGTTTGTTCTTCAATGTCTTCCACTCGGACACCGCAGACCACACCTTTGATCAAAGTCCGTGAAGGATTCAGTCGGGGAGCTTCCGCAAAGAAGGTCTCAAAGTCTGTCTGTTTTTCCAGTTGCGCTTCTAACTCTTCCTGGCTATACCCTGTCAACCAACAGATGATTTCATCGACTTCAGTTTTCGTACGTCCTTTTTTCTCCGCCTTCGTAACATAATGGGGATAGACACTTGTGACACTCATTGTATAGATCTTATGTTTGGTCATGATACATCCTCCCTTACTGTATGTTCAGGTATGAAGTTTTTTGAGGTTTCCACATGATTATCCGAATACCCAATTCGCGCCCTTATATGGAATAAGCACCTTTGGAGAATTCCTATACCATACGTTTAATAGTCTCTAAAGAATTATTTCCATAATATTTAACTAATTCGATCAAATGCTTCCCGATAAAATCCCCTTAACTCAGCTGAATTATCTTTCCATTCAACTGGATGTCCGTTGACTATCTGGTGAAGTACATCCAGACATCGATGCCATCCTGCAGCAGTATACATTGCCATTTCCTTATCGTCGAAAATGTGGGTGAAGGCCATTTGGCATCCTTCATCCTCTTCTAGTAATGAGATTTGTATCAAATCATCAACTTCGCGGAACTCAAAAGTATGGGGTTTTTTTAATTCAGTTATGATACCTTCATATGTCGACCCTTCACCGTCATCGAAGGCAATCTTACCTCCTGATCTGAGTTCCATTTCCCCCGTTGCGAAAGGGTACCATTGGGAGAAGTAACTAGGATTCGTAATGACACGGAAAACATCTTCGGGTTTATAAGAGAAAAAGCGTTCAAATCTTAGAGCATAACGACCATTTGACTTATGTAGTGTTCCAAATTGATTCATCATATCATCCTCCCTTACTTTTATATCCTTAAAGTCTTACTATTCACCACTAATTCAAATAAACAAATTAGGCTCAGAAAAAACTAACAATACTCATATTTGTTTTCATGCTTTTATAGTACCAAACATTGTGTAAGACTAATTCTTTGGAATCGATATTTTCTCTTGTTAAACTCAAAACTCTTCCCCCTCATCAAACTTAACGCGCTTCACCTTGCCCTGGTGTGTAATAATCTTCGTCTCACCATGCGGGGGAAGCTTGGTCATTTTTGCTGTGCCTTTGCTGACCACAATTGAAAAGTTTTCCTGCTCTTCCATTATATCAACTTCTAGTCTCATTGTAATAGGATCGATTTTCAATTCTTTTAGTCTCATAATGTTCCCTCCTAATAAATGGCCAAAAGTCGAAAGTATGCTTCACCATGTCCAAAATTTCTTTTCTGAGGTACTGTGCAATACCATCTATTAAAGATTTTAAATATAGCTGAAAACTTGTATAATTTTATTACCTTTATATGAAAGGACTGAACTATGCACAGATATCAATATCTTGACCCCAAAATAAAAACTAATGGAGGTAAAAGTATTGATTACAGAGTTAAGCACCAAAAGATTACTATTAAGAAAGATGAAATCATCTGACTCGGATAGCTTGTTTCAAATTTGGTCTGATCCAGAAGTAACTAGATTTATGAATATTGATAGGTTCACTGATCAAAAACAAGCAAAAGAAATGATTATGTTATTTGATAAATTATCAAAAGAAAACACTGCAATTCGTTATTCAATAATTGAGTTGGAATCAAATAAAATTATTGGTTCTTGTGGTTATAACATTTTAGATTTCGAAAATGCCAAAACAGAAATTGGTTACGAAATTGATAAACATTATTGGGGCAAAGGTTATGCTCCAGAAGCTATTTCTTTTTTAATAAAATATGCTTTTAACGATTTAAATCTTAATCGAATAGAAGCAAAAGTAGAACCTGAAAATGTTAACTCAATTAAAGTCCTTAAAAAATTAAGTTTCCTCTTTGAAGGAACAATGAGAAAAGTAGAAAGATCAAAAGGACGATTTATTGATCTCAATCTATACTCGTTATTAGTAACAGATTAAATTGTCTGCCTATACTTGAAAAAGTATAGGCATTTGTATGATTAATATTTCGAAAAAGATACTAACTAGTTATACAGTATTGGTCTACTCACCCAATCCATCCCGGCAACAAAACCATGATCACAAATAATACAACTGTCGCAGCCCCGGCAAATGCAGCCGTCAAATCCTTGTTTCGTTCGGCAAGTGCAGTATATCCTCAGGATGCTCCTCATATTTTTTAGAGAGCTCCTGGACGGTTATCACTTAGTTCTTTGTCGCTAACTCTGTATGTAGAATTTCAATGTGTTTTGGCATCATTCGGGATCACCTGCCAGTGCTTTTAGTGCGACTTTGTACATTTGATTTGCACTTTGGATCGATGGATTTCTTGTAATGTCAATCAAAGCTTGATAATAGCGTTCATTTTCTACGTTAACAACCTTTTCAGCTTGCTCTATGAGATAATCAAATGACTCCATCCTTATTTCCACGATGTATGAATCCTCAAATATTATTGTACGGATGCTGGCTTCATTCCAATTTCCTGTATTTTATCCTCCATAAGTACCTCCAAATTGGAGCAGAACCCATGTTACAATAGAAACCTCCTACATTTTTATTGTCCGGGCTCTGCTCGGGCTTTTTAATTTTTTGACCAAGGTGTTTGCTCAACCATGTCAAATAGCTTCGGCTTCTCCTCTAGAAAGATCAGATGCTTGGCTATGTACGCTAGCCGTTCAGATTCTATCATTTTCCATGTAACAACCTCTCCCGGTAGATGATCATTTCTAGTTTTTGTGCTCATGAAGCAACCTCCTTCACTAGAACTTCAATACTTGGCGTTTCCTCATAAACCTTGTAAACTGAGATACTAACAACCTGATTATCATCTGCCCAGATCAATTGATTAAGAGAATCGAAGAGGCCCTTTGTTAGATTGTCTATATCAGGCTTTTTACAATGCTGGGTAACAACTGCAGCTTCTTTCTTTTTGCCACTCCAGCTCGAAGGAATCGGCATGTTAAATCATAATCCACATGCACTAGACCTGTAATAATCTAGTGCACTTTCAATTAATGTTTCAACTGCCATTGGATAGCTCTTTTGTAAGTTAAGTACCTTTGAGCGTTTTTATCTTTGAATTTGCCTTAATATGTCAGGCGGACTGCTCCCATCGGCAAGATTAGAATGTTTAATTTGTTCACTCCTCTATCTCCCATCAGCCTCAAGCCATTCTCGATTCCGTGTCTCTTGCCCGGGCAGCAGTATGATTTGTGTTAAGGCTCGGATCATTCTACTTCACCGTTTCCTGTAAATATCCCAAAATGCTACCTTTTCTTCCTGATAATTTTCCTGTGTCCGCCGTGCTGAAGTACAACATTACTAACTACTCGAATATAAAAGTTGGCGTACCTTTTATCGCTAAGGAATTTGGAGTCACAAAAAATTCGCGAAAAAACGCTAGAACCTTTTTCGACGAAAAATTGAACAAGAAAAAATTTGATGAGATGTTTCAAGATTTCATGCCACCTAAGAAAACTCCTCCATATTCTGCAGAAACTAGGGCAATTCTTTTAAAACTTTATCTACAACTTAAAAGAAAGGTGTGGATAGTAATGATTAAGCAAAGAGTCTATCAAGAATATGTGAACGAAAAACTAGTGTCATATTGATATGTACTTACTTTTGATCATATTAATTGGGACAAGCCGGTGATTTATTTTGATTTGCAGCCTCCATTTGAATATTTCTATCGTGATATGTTCGATGCTTCGATGCCCGCGATTTCTGTTACTATGAACGAATTGATTTTAAATCATGACTATCCTCGAAACTGCGAATTCTTAAATATGGTGGGAACCCGATTCATTTTAAACAATTCATTTTTCAAATTCCTGATCTTTCTGAAGTCTTGCGCTTAAATTCCTCATCGTAGAAAACTATTTAGAAAGTTAAAAATGAAATGTTAATGGAGAGAAGAACATGAGTAGTTTTAGACAAGTAAGACCAGGGACATACGAATTCCGCTTGGAGTTGGGATATGATTCTACTGGACGACGGATTCGTAAATTTAAGAATCACCAATGAAATAATAATAGAGAAGCTAAAAAAAATATTAGCACGACTCGAAGTAGGGCAACTTAGTTGATCATGATAATATCAAATTCGAAGCGTTGTATGAAAAGTGGAATGTTGATTTTGCTCCGTACACTCTTGATCCTAGGACTCAGGAGGTCTATCAATATACAATAGAGTCCTTAATCTTCCGTATTTCAAAAAGGCCACTGTACAGAAAATTAAAGTTCGGAATTTGATTCGATATTTTAACAAGGCATGATAAGGGCGAAGGTATATACACATATCACCAGGAAGTTGGATTCAGATGCCGGAAATGCATTTTTAGAGGCTAGAAATTGAAAAGGTCAGTTGTTTGGTCGGTTGGAAGAAATCAAAAAATAAAAAGCCACTTCCGAAGAAGTGGCTTTTTTATATGAGAATCCCTTGTTCCATAAGGGTTCTCGGGGTTTGGCACCCAATGATTCCGACTGGGCTCGAACCAGCGACCTCTACCCTGTCAAGGTAGCGCTCTCCCAGCTGAGCTACGGAATCGGATAAATCAATACGCTGGAATATGTACCGACATACATTATTATAATCAGATAACTTATTTTCGTCAATAGTTTTTTTAACCTTGTCTAATTTTCTATTTCTAGATAAATTAAGCCAACTGGTAGAGTTTATGATAAGAAGAAAATTAAATCAATCAACTATGAAAATCGACAACACTGTTTAGTTCCTGAAAAAACAGGAATCCCTGCTAAAAACAGGGTTCCTGATCAGGCACAACTCTAGACCGTAAAACTAGATGAAACAGCCTCAAGAGCTTGGTCGAAGTCTTTGATCAAGTCCTCTGCTGCTTCGACACCTGCACTTAGACGGAGCAATCCGTCAGTAATTCCTCGTTTTTCTCTTTCCTCTTTCGGCATAGAAGCATGAGACATTTTTGCCGGATACGACAAGATGGATTCGACAGCACCTAAGCTGACTGCAAATACAGGCAGTTTTAATTGTCGGACGACTTTCCGTACTGCATCTTCATTTTCCAATTCAAAAGAAAGTACAGCACCGTCTCCCAGCGACTGGCTCTTATGGATAGAAGCACCCGGATGAGAAGAAAGCCCTGGATAATACACATTTTTTACTGCCGGATGTCCGTTAAAGTACTCTGCCAGCTGCTTGGCTGTTTGGCTTGACCTTTCCAGCCTGACTTGCAGCGTTTTTAATCCTCTTAAAATAAGCCAGCAATCTTGGACGCCTAGAACCGCGCCAAATGAATTTTGCAGCTTATAAAGCTCTTGAGCAAGGTCTGGATCCTTAACAGCGGCAAGACCTGATAAGACATCGCTGTGTCCGCCCAAAAATTTCGTTGCACTATGCAGCACAATATCTACACCAAGGTCGAGCGGACGTTGAAGTGCAGGCGTCATAAAAGTATTATCGAGAAACGTTAAACAGCCATTTGCGCGCGCCAGTTTTACAACTCCTCGAATGTCTGTAATACCTAAGGTCGGGTTTGACGGTGTTTCCATATAGATGACTTTCGTATTTGGCTGAATATGTAACGCAACCTCATTGAGATCAGTCATATCAACAAATGAATGCTCAATGCCAAACCGGTTTAACACCTCGGTCACCATTCGGAAGGTGCCCCCGTAAACTTCTCTTGTCACTAGTACATGGTCTCCTTTTGACAACAGCAAAAAGGCGGTAGAGATCGCAGCCATTCCTGATGCAAAAGCAAATCCTCTTACTCCTCCTTCTAGAGCGGCTATCGTTTCTTCCAGCGCCTGTCTTGTCGGGTTTCCTGATCTGCTGTAATCAAATTCTCCAAACTCGTCAAAAGAAGCTTGATGGAAGGTAGAAGCGTGCTGTACAGGTACACTGACAGCACCAGTTGACCCATCAGTTTTATGCTCATTATGAAGAAGCCTTGTATCAAAACTCCAGTTATTACTCATACGTTACAGCCTCCTCTTTTACTTTCTCAAGTGCAATTCTTAGATCATCCTTTAAGTCCTCTACATTTTCGATCCCGACAGAGAAGCGTAAAAGCCGATTACAGACTCCATTTGCGATGCGAATCTCTTCTGGTATATCCATATGGGTTTGCGTCGCAGGATAAGTGATGAAACTTTCAACTCCGCCAAGACTTTCAGCAAAGCAGATCGTTTGCAGGTTTTTTAAAAATGGATTAACCATTTCTTCTTTCAGGATTCGAAAAGAAAGCATTCCCCCGCGTCCTGGGTATAAGACGTCGGTGATTCCTTCCTGCTCGATAAGAAATGCCGCAAGCTCCTTAGCATTTTCTTCATGTTGTCTCATACGCAAGGCAAGAGTTTTCATTCCTCTCATTAACAGCCAAGAATCAAAAGGTGCTAAAACAGCTCCAATTGCGTTTTGATGCTGAAATAGCTCTTCCGACAATTCTTCTCCTTTTGCTACCACAAGGCCGGCCAAAAGGTCATTATGCCCGCCTAAATACTTTGTCGCGCTGTGAATCACAATATCCGCACCTTCATCAATGGGACGCTGAAGCACCGGGGTATAGAAGGTGTTGTCTACAATCAACAGTAAATTATGCTTTTTCGCAATGTTTGCAACCTTCTCGATACTAACTTCCTGCATCAAAGGATTCGTCGGAGTTTCAAGAAATATCGCTTTTGTATTTTCATTGATGTTTGACTCCGTACAGTCCTCATTATCTAAATCATCATAGATAAAAGTAAGTCCGTATTTTTTCCATTCATTTTCAAACAAACGGTAGGTTCCCCCATATAAATCAGAGGAAACAATGATTTCGTCTCCGCTTTTAAATAACGCCATAATCGTATGAATGGCTGCCATACCAGAGCTGAATGCAAAGCCTCTAGTTCCTCCTTCAAGGCTTGCGATTGCATCTTCTACAAGCTGTCTTGTCGGATTTTTCGTGCGAATATAATCAAAACCCGTTGATTCGCCGATTCCTAAATGGCGGTATGCCGAGGAAAAATAAATCGGCGGATTAACAGCTCCTGTCGTTTCTTCACTTTTGTTTCCAATTTGTGCAAGTTTCGTTTCTACATGTCGAGTCATTTGGACACCATCCCTTTAAAAATTAAAAACCCTTCTTCATAAGAAGAAGGGTTTAACTCTTCCTCTTATCTTTCAAGCAAAAGAACGCTTGCTGGATTTAGCACCTTGGTGCAAGCTGATTGAACAGCATGCATAACCGGTTGCTGAGGTTTCTTCGGGCCAGTCCCTCCACCTCTCATGATAAGAACGTATTCGTATATTCTAATTTTTCTTTACTTTAACGTACTCCATCCTATTTTTCAAGAGCTTATATAAAAGTTTTTATCTTTTCTTCCATGCTTGTTCTTTGCTAAACTATAGGTAATCATAAAAATTATACTTTTTGTGACAATAGATGGAAACGCTTTAATTTTTTGCAATTGCGGGGGAATAGTTGTGACTAGCAAAAAAGGTGTTATAAACGAGGAAAAGCTTTATTCGAACGAATTAGCCGAACATATGGATGTATTGACGTATTTGCCCAAAACCTTTTCACCGTTGTACACGTACCATGTCATTATTGCCCAAGACGGTAATGATTATTTTCGATTAGGACGAATTGCCCGTCAGGCAGAAGCTCTTATGAATGACGGAAGTATGGAAAGATGCATAATTGTCGGTATACCATACAACAGTGTCAGTGAACGGAGAAACACCTATCATCCAGAAGGAACAAAATTTAATGCGTATAAACGATTTTTGGCAAAAGAGCTCATCCCATTCATTGACGAAAAATTTTCGACTTATCAGGTTGGTACCGGCCGAACGTTAATCGGCGACTCACTGGGCGCGACCGTTTCCTTGATGACCGCTCTTGACTATCCAAATATTTTCGGCAATATCATCATGCAATCGCCTTATGTCGATCAACATGTTTTACAAGCGATAAAAGATACCGAGTCCCTTCATCTCTTAAGCATCTATCATCAAATCGGCACAAAAGAGACTGAAGTACACACCTCAGACAAACAGGTTCTTGATTTTGTCAAACCAAATCAAGAATTAAAACAGCTGCTCGAGAATAAAAATGGCATTTATTATTTTGAAAGCTTTGACGGTGATCATAAATGGACGTATTGGCAGCCATTGATCACGCATGCTTTAAAGAAGATGCTCTCAATGTCTCCTTAATTTTTTGGTATACTATATAATATGAAACACTAAGGAGGTTCACTATGAAATACGGAATTGTTTTATTTCCTTCAAAAAAACTCCAGGATATCGCAAATTCTTACCGTAAACGTTACGATCCAAATTATGCACTCATTCCTCCTCATATAACATTGAAACCGGCTTTTGAAGCAAGCACTGAAGTCATTCACGCTCTTGTTCCAAAGCTGAAAGCAACGGCAAAAAAGTTAAACCCAGTGACTATAAACATAACAAAATACAGCTCATTTGCCCCTGTAAATAATGTGATTTACATGAAGATTGAACCGACAAAAGAGTTGAACCATCTTTATGAGGCTATTCATAATGATAGCTTGGACGCAGAACCGGAAAATCCTTTTGTTCCGCATGTGACAGTAGCCCAAAAGATATCTGAAGATGAACATTCCGATGTGCTTAGCTCGTTAAAAATGACAGACGCTGCCCATGAAGAGACAATCGATCGTTTTCATTTGCTTTATCAGCTCGAAAACGGGTCTTGGACTGTGTATGACACATTCATTTTAGGAGAAGGAGAATAAATATTGATAGCAACAATTGCAGAAACTGATCAACAACGGAAAGATGCTTTATCTATAAGAAATGAAGTATTTATTAACGAACAGAAAGTATCTCCGGAAATCGAGATGGATGAACTTGATGAGACCTCTGTCCACGTTGTATTGTATGATGGAGAGAAGCCGGTTGCTGCCGGGAGAACTCGATTATTCGAAGGTATGGGAAAGCTCGAACGCATTTGTGTATTAAAATCCTACCGATCCAAAGGTTGCGGAAAACAGATTGTGAATGCTCTCGAAGAAGCGGCGGCTAAGCTTGGGGCATCTTCTTTTCTGTTATATTCTCAAGTCCAAGCAGCTGTCTTCTACGAAGCTCAAGGCTATAAAACTGTATCTGGAGAGTTTTTGGCTGCAGGAATCCCGCACGTTAAAATGATAAAGGAAAAACTGTAAAAAACCATTGTGTGAAAAGGTTGTTTTTTAAGGTTTAAACATATTCTTGAAAGTACCTGCCTTTTCCATTCTCAGAATAAAAATTGTTCTGACGGCGTTTACGATTTCCACCCCAATTTGGCTGATAGCTTTTTGGGGTGTTTTTTTCCAGCTCACGGTAAACGAGTTCCCCTTGGATGCTCTTCACTTTTGAGACTTGGGCATAATTGCTTTTTCGGTTCATCCTGCTCGCGTATTGTATGTATTGGTCAAGCTGAACGTGCGGAGCATAAATCATTTCATACGCCTCCTTCCCATTGTGATGTCCTTTCCCCTTTCATTTTCATTTTAAACTCACAATTATCTATTCCATATAATGAACAGTGTTACCTTTTAAAAAAAAGCAGAGTGAAACATATCTGTTTCACTCTGCAGTAGAATTGTAATATCTTTATTTTTTCATCATTTTGCTGATCGTTCCAAAATCAAGCTTTTCTTTTCCGCTAGTAATCGATTGGACGATTTTATCTTCCATTTCTTTTGGAACTTTTCGATTAGCCATTTGGGCTACCCGTTGGATTACGCCTCTTACCGTCTTTTCATCTTTAAAATTCGCATGCTGCAATGAATTGGCAAGCTCCAATACATCTTTCATATTGACGCCCGTTTTCTTTTCAACATTTTTGAAAAATTGATTGTCCATTTAACTGCCTCCTTTTATGGGAGTGATAGGATATTGTATGAAGAAAAAACAATTTTGTGCTTGGTTCATAAACTCCCCTATTTTCTAATCCGCTGAATCAAACAAAAAAAGGTACGGTTTTAATCGACCGCACCTTTCATTCGTCCTTTCGATTGATTAACTATAAAAAGAAGCGCCTACGATAATCAAAAGAATGAACAAAACAACCACTAGAACAAACCCCGAACCGCCATAGCCACCTCCGTAGCCATATCCGCCGTATCCGTAGCCCATGTGCATTCACCTCCCTTTCTCATACTGTATGAAGATGAATGTATTTTGTTTGGATAAATGCATAGGTTCACATGAAAATCCCAAATGAGTCAGATTTTTTTCCTTGCGCAATCAACCATTGTTCGGTCTGACTGTCAAATTTATCCATTTCCCGATCAAAATTATCAGCTGATATCTGGAACTTATCAAATGCTCGTTCATTTTTAATTATTATTTTCTCATGCTTGCTAATGTCATAATTATGCTGCCGGTAAATCGATTCAATCATTTTTTCAAAGCTGTTCAACGGATGCTCCTCCCTTCCACTGCATTAATATGCAGCCCGCAAGAATTTGGGAAGAGGCTTTAAAATAAAGAGAAAAAAACCGACATCAGCCGGCTTCTTTAGTTCGAATATTTTTTCTTTTTGCAGCCGCAGCCGCTTTTTTTTATCGGTTTTTTCAACGTAGATTGATAGTTTTGAGAGACCTGCTTTTGTATACGAGGGGAAGGCTTATGCATTTGGTTCATTGTGTTTTCCTTCCTTTCTTTTCAGATAACATATTATATGAATCATAATTCATAAGTTTCTGGACATCTGACTTAACATTCAGCAATTTTCTAGTAATTGTTTCTAATAGATCAACAATACCTGCAAGTGAAAGTATTGCATCTGCTTTTTATAAGAGCTTCTTCGTGAAAAAAGAATAAACATCCAAAAATATTCATATTTCCACCCTCAATTGACCGTAATTCCTATACTTAGAACTCCATTCCAATGTATGCGCCTTCTTTAAGAAACATGAGCTGTAACTGAGGCGGAGTTTAAGGATCTGAAACCTTAGACTTAAGGAAATTAGGCTGTGAAGATGCAGTGCTAAGAGGATTTTTAGGCAGAAATACAGTCAAATATTTAAAAATAGGTGAATTCGTTATACAAAATCATTCATGTTACATTTAATAAATGTAAACGGAAGGAGGAATAATAGATATGAATTCAACACCATACAACCGGGTTGCATTTGATTGCTCTGACCGTCATCCAAATAATTTTAGTGACAAAAGAGATGATGTTAATACAGAGGCAGATCAACTAAGTAAAATCGCTCAACTTTCTTCAGAAGTAATTGTTATTAAAGATTCTTTGGACATTGACGTTCAAACAACTAAACACAAGAAGCTGATTTTCTGCAAGCAGCTTTACAAATAGCGATTGCCCTCGTTATTAACCTTACAATTGCTGACAGTAAAAGAGCAGAGCAAATTTCAACCGAACTTTTTCAGGCCTCGTCTATTAAACAAGCAAATCGACAAAAACTCGTCATCGAAAAATCTCGCGACGTTAGCGTGACAACTACAGATACAGACGTGGCACTTTCCATCCAACATCTTGTCCAAATCTTGGTGGCTCTAGTCGCTTCTATAGATATTAAATAAGGTTTACTGAAAAAACTAAAATTGGCGGATTTTTTTCTTGCGAAATCAACCATTGTTCTGTCTAATAGGCAAATTTCTTCGTACGACTGCTAATTTGAGCTGCATTTTGTCAGAATGTAATTTTTTCATGTAGAGTTACGCTGCCGGTATAACGATTAAATCAATTTATTAACTGTTCTCCAAATACATTTTTTATGTAGCTAAAAAAGCTTTCGGAGAATTTATAAAAAATGGATATTAAACATGATTTTTGTTTTGCAGCAGACTAAAGCCGCTTTTCATTAACGGTGTTTTTATAGATTAATATTTATGAAAATACTTCTTTAGAAAATGCGGGAAGGCATTTGCTTTTCATTCATAATATTTCCTTCCCTTTTTTATAGCATATTATATGAATCGAACTACATTTGTTTCTGGACATCTGTCTCAATCTTCCAATAATTTTCTAATAATCGTTTCTAATAGAGCTGCAATCCCTGCAAGGGCAAGAATCGCCATCAGCCATTCCCCAAGTCCGGGTAACAAGTAATTTACAAAAAGCAGGATTCCCGCACTCCATATGCCAGTACACCAATAACAGCTAATTAACTCACCAAACCATGCCTTCACACCATTACCCTTTATAAGCAAATAGGTTTCCTTATGACCTTCTTCATCAACTTCTTCTACTTCTTCATGAAAAATGCTCCTAAAGGATGAAGTGATCGTGTCAGATACGATCAGCCTTGTCAGTCGAAAAACTGCAAAAGAATAAATCATCAGTTCCAGCCAGCTTTCCATCATCAAATGATCGCACTTCCTTTTAATATCTCTCTCCTTTCCAATGTATGCGCATTGCCTAAGAATCATGAGCCGAAACTTGTCCGATTAATTTGGGCGGGTGATTGGATGTTTTTCTTATTCCACTATGCTTGTGACCTGCATTTACTAATGATATAGAGAGAAGGGAGTGAAGATATGTCAATTGTAGAAAATGCAGAAGTTCTCTATAGCCAATTAATTGCCGAACTTACGAGCGATGCAGAAGAAACGATATATATCGTCGGTTCAGAAGCAATCACGATAAACTCAACAAATAACAAAATTGCGCTGTCCCTTCAAGCTGCCGTTCAAGCGATCATCGCACTAGTTATCCAGCTTACCATTGCCGACAGTGACAAAGCAGATTCCGTTAGAAATCAGATTTCATCAAATATGAAGTGGCTAAACAGAAAAATGAAGGTCATATATATTGAAAATTCATCTCATGTAACAGTTACAGTCAGCTCGGTTGACATTGCTGTAACCCTCCAATTTATGCTTAAGATTTTGTTATCAATACTCGCAACAGTAGATATTCTTTGATCCCTTTCTCTTTTAATCCCACATTAAAGAGGTGATAACATGTCTAATGATCCAAAAGATGCACCAAATGTTTCTGATTCTCTAATGCAGCTGTTTGTTTCAAATGTTTTTAAGAAAAACAATGTTGCAGAAGATGATAAGCGTAAGCTGTCTTCAGCCGAGAAGCAGCAAATCCGCCAAATCGTAGAGGATCTGCAATCCCAAGTCAACGAATTTATTGAAAAGCAGAAGCAGCAGAAACAAGAAAAAACTGAAGCCGAGGAAGTACAGGAAGCTCCTAAAAACACAACATTAAGAGAAATTATTCGCAGAAGAAAAGACAAATAACTAAAAAATAGGTGATTTCATCAAGATAAATGTCTTATACAAAATCTCTCTTATTTACATTTAATAAAAGTAAATGGAAGGAGGAATATATATGGATTCAAAACCGTACAGCTGGGTTGCGTTGGATCGATCCGACCGTCACCCAACAGTTGCAAGTGAAAGAAACGCATGCTCTGATGATTCCATTGTTGAAACAGAAGCAGATCAATTAAGCAAAATCGCTCAGCTTTCTTCAGAAGTAATCGTTATTAAAGATTCATGTGACATCGACGTTCAAACAACCGAAACACAAGTCGCTGTTTCTCTCCAAGTAGCTATTCAAGTAGCTATCGCCCTCGTTATCAACATTACGATTGCTGACAGCGCAAGGGCGGAGCAAATTTCAACCGAACTTCTTCAAGCTTCAGCAATTAAACAATCGAACCGCCAAAAACTTGTCATCGAAAACTCACGTGACGTTCACGTAACAACTACAGACACAGATGTTGCACTTTCTATCCAGCTTCTAGTCCAAATTTTGGTGGCTCTAGTTGTTTCTCTAGATATTCTTTAACACAAAAGCAGAGCAAAAAACGCTCTGCTTTTCTTATTTCTCTAGTATACATAGACGTTTGCCCACACCAACATCGTTACGTGTACATATGTTGTTAAAGACTAAAGTCAAATACCCTTTTATGAAGGAGCTGAAACCATGAGCTGCGGAAAGAACCATGGCCATTCTGAAAACTGCGTGTGCGATGCGGTTGAACAAATATTGGCAGAGCAAGAAGCAGTAGAAGACAATTGCCCAACAAGCTGCTTCAGTAACCTGCTAAGTCCGACTACAGTTTCCGGCAGAGATACTATTCCATTCCTATTATTTGATAAAAAAGGCGGATTGTTTTCATCTTTTGGGAACGTTGGTGGTTTTAACGATGACACTCAATGCTTTGAATCAATCTTCTTTCGTGTAGAACACTTGAAGGATTGCTGTGCGACACTTTCTATTTTACGACCAGTTGACGTGAACGGAGATACCGTAAGTGTTGTTCATCCATGCGATCCTGACTTTTTCGGTCTAGAAAAAACAGATTTTTGTATCGAAGTAGATTTAACTTGCTTCTGTGCTATTCAATGTCTGTCACCTGAACTTGTAGACCGGGTTTTGCCTGCGAGAGATAAAAAACATCACGGATAGGCTTGAACACGAAATGCTGCGATAGAATGAGAAATCCCCTTTCCCGCTTCTGATCGTTGCAATAAGAGTTCATGCAGGCTGCCGTCTCTCGGCAGCTCCTTTAAAATTAATTCGTGTAAATAGGCTTGATAGGAGGGATAAAATGACCCGAAAAAAAGATTTCAGCTGTGTTTGCGAAGCTGTTGAAAATATCAATGATCTCCAAAATGCTGTTGAAGAAGAATGTCCCACCAGCTGTTTTAGCAACCTGCTGTCGCCAACAGCTACATTGGGAGACACCATTCCTTTTATATTATTCACAAAAAAATCAAAACCATTTACCGCATTCGGCAATGTCGGAGAATTAAATGCCGGTCCTTGCTTCAGTACGGTATTCTTCCGTGTAGAAAATATTAGAGGCTGCTGTGCTACTCTGCGCCTGCTGATTGCCTTTGATGAAAAGAGAAAAGTCCTTGATTTTACAGGTAAAGACCATCACAAAAATGAAGTCTGTGATGTGTTCAGATTAGAAAAAACAGACTTTTGTATCGAAGTTGACCTAGAATGCTTCTGTGCCATTGAGTGCTTGAACCCTAGATTATTGAATCGCTGCTAAAAGTCCCTTAGATGGGACTTTTTGCTTTCTTTCGCCTAATTGGATTTATTGTATCAATTAAAAACCGAGCGGATGAATCGATTTTATGCTTTCGATTTGAATCCTTTCTGGATCACCGCTTGCTGACGTTTTAATGAGTACAACCCCATCCTTTTTTTCAAGGATAATTCCCCTGTATGTTTTCTCCTCAGTTTCTATCATACAGAGGGCTTTCGGTATGTTATTTGGCAGCCTCGTAAGAAACTCTAGCCTTTCCTCGATATTCATATGATTTAACGGCTTTCTCGACCTTTTTCCTTCGTTCCTCTGCTCTCCTGCCGTTTCACTTAATACCCCTCCAGAAAGCTTTTCATCCGGCACTTCCACTGAGGAGGTATCTTCTGCTATTTCCTCTTCGGTCTGAAGCTGTTCATTTTCTTCTTCGCTTGCAGTTTCATTCTCTTGTACTTGATCTTCGAAGTTTTTTTCAGGTTTTTCCGGCTCTGCTTTTTTCTTTTTTTTCTTTACAAAATGCTGCATCGGTGCTTTCACTTCCGCATATTCTGGCTGAACAATGTACATCAACGGTTTTTTATCCGAATCATTATTATTTAATGTCATATCAATTATCCCTCCGAAATCGATCATTAGTGCATTATATGATTGCAAAAAAGAAATCAGAAGAAGGTTTTTTATCCCGTTTGAACAGGCAATAGAATTTGCGCCACAATTCAAGAATTAAAAAAGAGTAACCCGCCATCCGTACATCTGAATGGTGAGGTTACTCTCTGTATTATCTTGCAATGATATGGTAGCCGGAATCAACATGAATGTTTTCACCAGTGATTCCTCGAGCCAAGTCACTGAATAAAAACGATGCCGTATCTCCTACTTCTTCCGGTGTTGTTGTTCGTCTGAGCGGAGCGGATTCTTCAATTTCTTTCAATATGGAGTTGAAGTCGCTAATTCCTTTCGCAGACAATGTACGAATCGGGCCAGCAGATATGCTATTCACGCGAATTCCTTCCTTACCCAAATCGCTTGCTAAGTACTTTACGCTTGCATCAAGTGACGCTTTGGCCACTCCCATGACGTTATAGTTTGAAACGACCCGTTCTCCCCCAAGATACGTTAGCGTGACAATGCTGCCGCCTTCAGTCATGATTCCTCTAGCCGCTTTTGCAACAGCCGTTAATGAGTAAGAGCTGATATTGTGCGCCAATAAAAATCCGTCCCTTGTCGTGTTTAAATATTCTCCGGCAAGGTCTTCCTTGTTGGCAAACGCGATACAATGGGCAATCCCGTGAATTACCTGAACCTCTTCTTTTATTTTTTCGAAGCAGCTCTCCACCTCTTGATCATCGGTTACATCACACGGAAGGATGATGCTGTCCTTTCGGTCCAGTGAATCCACCAAGTCGCGCACTGATTTTTCAAGGCGTTCTCCGGCATAAGTAAAAATTAGTCTCGCGCCTGCCTCATGCAATGAACGGGCGATTCCCCATGCAATGCTTCGTTTATTGGCCACTCCCATAACGACGATGTTACGGCCTTTTAATGATAAATTCATATGTATAAGCCTCCTGTTTATGACGTGTTTCTAGTACCTGATCACAATAGTACCACAGAATTCATTTGATTGACAGGGGAGTTGCTATAACAAAAAAATACCTCCATTTCAGAGGTATTGTCAACGAAAACTATTCGCTAATTAATGAGTTGATTTTTCGACAATTTGTAAGCAAAGTGATTGGTCGGACCATGACCTTCACCGATGTTAATTCCGTTTTTTATTGCTTCATGAACGAAGCGGGCAGCTGTTTGAAAGGCTTCGTAAACGCCTTTTCCTTTTGCGATTTCCGCTGTTAATGCTGCAGAGAATGTGCAGCCGGTTCCATGAGTGTGGCGGGTATCAATAAACGGATTGGAGAGCGTCAAAAATTCCTTGCCGTCAAATAAAAGGTCGATTACTTTGTCGCTATCCGGCTGGTGCCCTCCTTTGATGATGACGTTCTTGGCCCCGAATTGATGCAATTTTTCTGCAGCTCGCTTCCGGTCATCCTCAGAGTTGATTTCAATCGAGGTTAAGCTTTCAGCTTCAGGAATATTTGGCGTTATCACAAATGCCAAGGGTACAAGCTCTTCTATTAATGCAGAAACGGCCTCTTTTTCAAGAAGAGACGCCCCTCCCTTTGCGATCATGACGGGATCAATCACAAGCTTTGTCAGTTCGTGCTCCTTTATTTTTGCAGCTGTTAATGCAATGATTTCTGCATTGAACAGCATGCCTGTTTTTAGAGCGTCCGGCTTTAAATCTCGAGCAACGGCATCCATTTGTTCTGCAAGTGCTTGTGCCGAAACGGGATAGACCCCGTGAACCCCAAGAGTATTTTGCGCCGTAATCGCAGTCAGAGCGGACATTCCGTAGACTCCCAATTCCTGAAATGTTTTTATATCCGCTTGAATTCCCGCTCCTCCGCCGGAATCAGACCCCGCAATTGTTAATGCTTTAAACATAGATCCATCTCCTTTTACCCTATCCATTTGCTGTAGATCGTCCGTGCTCTGGCAATGTCTTTTACTCCATGCACTAACGCCCGTCCATCCTGGAACAGAACCAGTTGGCAGCCATCAGCTTCGAACGAAACCAGGTAAGGATTCCCTTTTACCTTTACACCTGCTTTTCCCAAACGTTCATAAATAAGCTTTAACTCCATTTTTTTCTTCGTATTGCTTCTGATCTGAACCGTATTTCTGCCGCATAGAACGGCTGCTTTTGTCTGATTTTCATAAGATAAAAACGGATAGCTCCGTTCGGCACAGGTAGGACACGCAGAATGTTTTAAGGCATCTACCCTTACCTCAGAATGCTCGCCCTTCCAAATATCAGCAGTTCGCAAGACAGAACCCGTATGCTGACCGGCTAGTAGCTTAAAAACCTCTGTTACCTGCCAGACAGCCACCTGCTGAACAATCGGGCTGATGACCCCAACTGTGTCACACGTCATGCCATCTGCCGGAAGATGGCCGATTAAACAATTCAGGCAAGGCGTCTGTCCGGGAATGATCGTATAGGAAAGACCGTAGCTCGCAACACAAGCTCCAAACACAAAAGGAATCCCTTCTTTAACTGCGGCATCATTTACGATCAGCCTTGTTTCAAAATTATCGGTACCGTCAATAATGACCGAGGAACCTGCAATGAAACTGAAGATATTCTCAGCGGTAATATCAGCTACAATGCCTGTTACTTGAATGTCGCTGTTAATTTGCCGCAAACGTTTTTCTGCCGCGACAGCTTTCGGCAGCTTTTCCTGCACATCTGATTCTGTGTAAAGCTGCTGACGCTGGAGATTGCTTTCATCAACATAATCTCTGTCTACTATCGTTATTTTGCCTATGCCGGACCGGGCGAGCATCTCTGCTGAGGAGCTTCCCAGAGCTCCACCGCCGATAATTACAACGTGAGCATCTGCAAATTTTTTCTGTCCTTCCTCGCCGATCGGGCCAAATAATGTTTGCCTGGAATATTTATTTGTCAAGATCCTACCATTCCTTCAAGCGGACTGCTGGCAATTCCGTAATTTTTTTCTGGAATTCTTCCAGCTTCAAAGCCCATACGTCCGGCTTCAACAGCCAATTTCATCGCAAGCGACATTTTGACTGGATCGTTTGCATTTGACACCGCTGTATTTAGGAGAATACCATCTGCGCCTAGCTCCATTGCATAGGCAGCATCCTTTGGAGAGCCAATACCAGCATCAACGATAACCGGTACATTCGATTGTTCAATAATAAATGAGAGATTCATTGGATTGACAATGCCTTTTCCTGATCCAATCGGAGAAGCACCCGGCATGATTGCATGAACTCCCAAATCCTCGAGTCGCTTGGCAAGAACCACATCGTCAGACGTGTATGGCAGTACAATAAATCCTTCCTCCAGCAGCATTTCTGACGCTTTTAAGGTTTCTACCGGATCCGGCAGCAAAGTTCTGTCACAACCAATTACCTCAACTTTAATCATGTCACACAATCCCGAAGCCTTTGATAGCTTCGCGATTCTTACGGCTTCTTCTGCTGTTTTCGCCCCAGCTGTATTAGGCAATAACGTATACTTTGATAAATCTAGCGCTTCTAAAAAATTCGGCTGCGATTCTTCAAAGATATTCATTCGCCGCACGGCAAAGGTTAAAATTTCAGCCTCAGAGACTTCGACTGCTTCTCTTTGGGTCTCGAAATCAGGGTATTTTCCGGTACCGAGAAATAATCTGGATTGAAATACTTTATCAGCGATTTTTAACATTTTTTTTACCCTCCACCTACAAAATGAACGAGCTCGACAACGTCATTTTCCTGAAGCTGTTCATCTGTATAGTTTGATTTGTCAATGATTTCTTTGTTTTTTTCAACGATGACGATTCGGTTATCTAATTGATAGGCTTCTAAAAGCTTCTGAACCGTTGTAATGCCATTGTCAACTGTTATTTTTCGTCCGTTTAATTGAATCATCATATGACCTGTCTCTCCTTGTCCTTAATCGCAAAGGCATCTTCCCACTCTTGATTCACCTTCTTGCCGAGAACGAGGTCAGAAATCATGCTCCCCGTTGCCGGTGCAAGCAAAATTCCGTTTCTGTAATGCCCTGCTGCAAATAGGATTCGATTGTCATTCGGATGCTTTCCGATATATGGTGTACTGTCCTCTGTCTCGGGTCTCAGTCCTGCCCAAAAGGTGTCTATTTTCATCCGTGTGACAGCTGGAAGCATGGAGGCAGCTTTTTTCATGACGGCTCCAATTCCTCCTAAGGTTGGCTCTTCATCCCAATCGCCAGGCTTCATCGTCGCTCCGATAACAAGCCGCCCGTTTTTTCGCGGTACGATGTAGCAATGTTCATGATAGAGCGTTCTTTCAAGCGCAATATCCTCATTCCAAACTGAAAGGCATTCTCCTTTGACAGGATACAGCTTTTTCTCAAGTCCGAGCTGCTGAAAGAAATGCCCGCTCCAAACTCCGGAGGCAACGATCAATTGATCCGCTGAAAATGTTTCATTTTGCGATTTTATTGTAATAGCTGCAGAATCCGTATCAATCGCGGTAATTGGCGTATATTCATAAATATCTGCCCCAAGAAGCCTTGCTGATTTTGCGAAAGCCTTGCAAACTTTCGTTGGCTCTACTTGAATATCATCTTCGATAAAGCTCGCACCGAGAATACTTTCGCTGATAGAAGGCTCCATGGCAAGTGCCTCTTCCTTGCTTTTCCAAACGACAGAATCGAGTCTATTCATTTGATTTCCACTTTCTATATCTTCCTTGGAGTAAGCTAGCTTTAAGATTCCTCCAGTCTTCAGGTTCATATCAATTCCGCTGATTTCCTTTACTTCCTCTGCCAAAGTCGGGTACCTGCTCTGGCTGGCTCTTGCGAAATCAAAGAATACACCTGGCTTTTCCAGCTCTGCATGGGCACCAAGCATTCCGGCGGCAGCCTGAGATGCTTTTTTTCCAACTTTTCCGCTTTCAAACAGGGCAACCTTGACGTTTTTTTTCGCAAGATGATAGGCAGTAGATAAGCCGATAATGCCCCCTCCGATAATCGCTGCATCGTAATGCGTTGCCATTACTGTTCCTCCTTTAGCAGTTGTACAAATGACTCTGCTGCTCGTCGCGGATGATCAGCTGAAAGTATAGCGGACATCACCGCAATTCCTGCCGGTTTTATTTTTTTTAGCTCAGCGATTTTTTCTCCCGTTATTCCGCCGATGCTGATGACTGGAATAGCTACGGCGTTTACAACCTCCTGCAATGCTTCTGTTCCTCTGCCTGGTGCAAAGGATTTGCTCCCTGTCGGATAGATATGACCGAACAGGCAATAATCGGCGCCGTCTTTTTCGGCTTGAATTGCTTCTTCAACAGAATGGACTGAAACGCCGGCAGTTAAATAGGGGAATTTAGCTTTTACTTCCTTCACATCAAAGCTATGTGATGGAAGCTGTACTTGATTGACTCCAGCGAGCACAGCCGCATCAACCCGGTCGTTGATAACCAGCTGACTTCTGTCAAATCCGGAATTTATCAGCTGTTTCACTAAGTTCGCCACATCTTTTGCACTCTTCGTTTTTTCGCGAATGTGTAAGTAATCGATCGAATCTTGCAAATCGGATACCTTTTGAATCAATTGGTCTATCGTATGGCGGTCATCGGTAATTAAGTGAATCTGCACCCTGTTCCACCTCTTTAGACTCAGTAACGGACCAATTTTCTTTTTTATTCGCCATATCCCAAAATTTGTATTCATAGTAGCATGACGTTACAAAGTTTTGCTTCATTCGCTGTCTCACTTCTTCTGTGCTTTTCTCGGCCCACTCGTCAAAGCGCTCAATTTGTTCTTCAACAAGTGATTTGAACCAATCTCCGCCATAGGTTGCAATCCATTCTTGATAGATTGGATTATCAGGCGTACATTCCTTCAGATGCTCACCGACATCATAATAGAGCCAGTAACAAGGCAGCAGGGCTGCTAAAATCTCGCCGAAATTCCCTCCCATTGAAGAACGGTACATGTGAGAGGTATAGGAGTAAGCCGTTGGTGACGGCTGAAAAGCGTCCAATTCTTCATCGCTGATCTTTAATAGCTCAGTAAATTTCCGATGAAGGGCAAGTTCAGCTTCGTAGGTTCCTTTTGCATGGTCAGCCATCCGGCTCGTGACATACAGGCTGTCAGCATAGGCCGCCGCCAATGATTGGACCTTGGCAAAATGAGTTAAATAGTAGGAATCTTGGAGAACGTAATATTTAAACTTATCTAGAGGCAGCGTCCCTTCACCAATCCCTGTTACAAATGGGTGGATGAAGCTGCCCTCCCACCACTCTGCGGCGTTCTTTCTGCAATGTTCCGAAAATTTCATTCGTTTTCCCCCTAAAAATAGAAAAACCACTTTTCCGAAGAAAAGTGGTTTGGTATTTGCATAGATAAAGTAGATGGCAAATGCCTCGCCACTTCCCTACGCAGGTCTGAACCTGTTCAGGTACATAAGGGTCCGAAAGTCTCACTTTCATCTCAGCCCTTAAACAAGGACTCCCCTAGTGGTTTAACTATAAGTTTTACCTATATCTTATCACAAATTAAACAGTTTTTGTACTAATAGACTTCTAATTGGCTCCTTAAATCATTTATATAATTTCGCGAGCCGGAAATAATCAGCCTGTCATTTGTTTTTAATACAGTGTCTCCGTGCGGAATGATGCTGTCAGACCCTCGAAAAATTCTTACAAAAACGAGATCGCCTTTAAACGGAAAGTTCCTCAGCATCACTCCATCATAAGATTTATTCTTCATATTAATTTGAGCCAAGGATGCATCCTTACCGCTTAGCACATTCAAAATTTCAGGCGCTTCAATATACGCCTTTAACAGCATTTGCCCGGATAATGGAATAGAAAAGGGTTCAATGCCTTTGTCAGTTAGTTCATTTACCTCAGAAAGAAAGCCGGTGCTGGCAATGACACGATTTACACCATTTTCCTTTGCAAAAGAAGCAATTTGGCTATTGAGACTTTCATCTCCTGTAGCAACAACTATGATATCTGCTTCATATATAGAATGATCTCGAAGTGTCGATTCCTTGTAGTCGGGTAAGCGGTGAATATCGAAAACAGAGTCAGAAATTTTCTCTTCCGCATTTTCCGGGTACACATGATACACTCGAACTTCATACCGATCAGGATTTAGTTCCAGCGTAACCGGCAATGTCATTTGAGTGGCACCGATAAAAGCAATCTTTCGTTTCTGCTCTTTTGCGGATTTTTTTATATAAAGTTTCTTAAACCCAATTGGTGTGATGATACTCGTAATGACGGCGACTAATATTAGCGCGCCTGACATTTGGCTGTCAATCAGCCCTAGCCGTTCTCCGATCGTTGCTGCTGCAATCACCAGCGACAAGGTTGATGTTAAAAGAAACCCTGCAGCAAGCGCCTGCCTCGTTCCAAACCATTTCTTTAAAAGCATGACAGGAAGCAGCTTGCTGATTAATAATGCAATAAATAACAGCGGGATAAGAGCTAGTATTTTCGGATTTTGAAAAAGCGACCAAAGATCTAGTTTCGCCCCGACCATAACAAAGAAGATCGGAATCAAAAATCCATAGCCGAACGAGTCGAGTTGTTCAACCATTTCTTTATTCGGGGATAATAGGGAAACTAAGACGCCTGCTAAAAAAGCACCCAAAATGTTTTCCGCACCAACTGTTTCTGACAAGGCAACCAGGACGATAATCAGCGTAAATACTGCTCTCGTTCCAATTTGTATCGTACCTTTAGACATCGTTTCAACAAACCTGCGATTTTTAAATCCTCTTCCAAAAAAGTAAAGAATGACACCGGCAGCAAACAATATAAGAAGCAGCCACATGTTGCTATTGCCTTCTTCATAAACGGACGCAAAAATGGCAAGCAGAACCATAGTAACAAGATCCGCAATAACGGCAACTAATAAAATGATTTGGCCAAAACTTGAGTTCATGATTCGTTCTTCTTTTAATGTCGGCACGACGACTCCAAGTGAAATCGTAGAGATAATGATCGTCATTAAAAACGCTTGATTGATAAAGCCCATCCAGACAAATAGATAGGATAGAAGAAGGGATAAGGCAAAAATCCCTAAGAAAACGATGGAAGAAACAGTAAACGTGTTCGGTTCACTTTGTCCATCCTGTTTCTTTTTATTCTTCCCATTTCTGAAAGAAGAAAAATCAATTTCTAATCCGCTCAGAAACATTAGGAATATAAATCCCAGGGTAGACAACGTTTCCAGCCACATGTCATTTTCCATGACAAGATTCAGTCCGCTTTTTCCTATGATAAGACCCATTAAGATTTCTGCCACAACCACAGGCAAGATCGTTAATTTTAAACGATTCATAAGAATAGGTGTTATAAATGCGATGACAATCACTATAACGAGTGATGTAAGAGAATGATGCTCCATGGTTCCCCTCCTTTAATTGGACTTGAAAGCCTACAATATTATTATCGTTGACTTTCCTTAGAAAAACACATTTTAACAGGGTTCAATTCGATTGAAAAGAAATAACGCTCAAATTTTTCATAAATTCTCGGGTAAAATAGTAGTAAAGAAAACAGGGAGGGATTTTCACATGAGTTATGACGTAATAGGAGATGTTCACGGATGCTACGATGAATTAATCGAACTGCTGGGAAATTTGGGTTATGAACAACCCGCTTCAGGTGCCCCGTACCATCCTGAAAACAGAAAACCGGTTTTTTTAGGCGATCTGACAGACCGCGGCCCCCATTCTCTAAAAGTAATCGAATGGGTAGCAAAAGCCGTAAAAGAGGATCGCGCCTATTACGTACCTGGCAATCATTGCGATAAGCTGTACCGATACTTTCACGGAAACCCTGTAAAGATAAAGCACGGCTTAGAAACTACAGTAGCGGAACTCGAGAAAAGCTCCGAAAAAAAGCAGGATCAAATAAAACAAGCTTTTATCTCCCTCTATGAATCCGCCCCGTTATATCTTGAATTGGACGAGGGAAAACTGATCGTTGCCCATGCGGGAATAAAGGAAAAACTCATCGGGCAGAACAAATCAAAAAAACTAAAGGGATTTGTCCTGTATGGCGATGTGACTGGAGAAACTCTTCCTGATGGCAGACCCGTAAGAAAAGACTGGGCAAAGCAATATCAGGGAAAGCCATGGATTGTCTACGGACATACTCCCGTAAAGGAACCAAGAATATTCGGTCGGACGATTAATATCGATACTGGCTGTGTATTTGGGAACAAGCTTACTGCCTTTCGGTACCCTGAACAAACGACGATATCCGTTCCAAGCAGCATGCCGCTCGATGAGACAAGATTCCATGTATACGATTAATTAAAAGCTAAGGTCGTAACTATCGGCAAATGATCCGAAGCTTCCGGATTGTTCCAAACAACAGCGGCATCTACGACCTGTAGCTGGTTTCCGACAAAGATATAATCCAATCGTTTTCTTGGCCTCGCTGAAGGAAACGTATACCCCATACTTTTTCCCGACGCGGCCCAAGCATCGGTGTATTCCGATGTCATCCGTTTCCACCGCTTGGTATGAGGACTCATATTCCAATCCCCCAGGATAATGACCGGATGTTTGCTTTCTTTTGTTTTTTTCACAATAAACTCGGTTTGTTTTTTATGAAGGTACGTGTTCAAGCTAAGATGTGTGACATAAAAATTTATCAAGCGATTGTTTATTTCGACTGTTGCTTTAAGCAGCGACCTTCCTTCTGACAGCCCTTTTCTCACATTAAAGAAGTGATGGTTTTCCGCTAGGATCGGATACCGTGAGAGCAGTCCATTCCCGAACTGTTGAAGCAATCCAGTTTTTTTGCACGTCCTTTCGATAGAAGGGCTGTATACGTAATTAAAGTTAAGAAACTCGGCAATATGCCTGATCTGGTCGGCATGATTGCTGCGCTTGGAAAAATTCACATCGACTTCATTGACTCCGATGACATCCGCTTTGCTTCCAGAAATTATTTTTGCAATTCTATTTAAATCGACTTTCTTATCCATGCCTTTTCCGTGATGGATATTAAACGTCATTACTTTGATGTCCAACAATATCTTTCCCTTTCTTTCCCATGTGACTAGCTACCCCTTTAGCATGCGCATGATCCATTCCTTTACATCAACCATTCGCAAGTGTTCCGGTTCGAGATCCGTTCCCGATACAATGATCGGAAAAAAACTGTCCTCTTCATGCAATGAACCGTGGCTCGCTCCACCAACATGTGTCGGTGATCCTTCTCCAATAAATTCATAGCCGGGCTTTGTGTTTGCGATAATATAGCTTCCTGTGTGTGAATAAAACGAACTATAAAGCCTGGCAAGAGCGTCGGGGTAATCTCCGTAAGAAATTAAGCCATCCTTGTTTATAGAAAGATCTAACGCTTGAGGATCTCCTTCAATGTCCCAGCTTTGTCCAAAAGTGTCAGTATACTTTCCGTTTGACCGGAAGGAAAGTTCTTCTTCCCGTGTTCCGGATATTACGTTCACCGTATTCCCTTCTCTCCAAGCGATGGTATCGATGCGATCATCGGATTGAAGCTGCCGAGCTAGCGACTCGTGTTTGATTGTATTATCAAGAGTGTAGATAAAAGACATTCGTTCATTTAATCCAAGGACGATTTGGTCATCCTTCTGGATTGGCTTGTTAATCCTGTATATCTTGTAGCCATTCAACAGCTTTCTTAAATCGATCAACGCTGCTTCTTTCTCGCCTTTAATATGTGTCTGGCCGCTGTCCCCCATTACCATCCATATGTTATCTTTTAATGCTTCCTCCCACGATCCGTAGGAATTGAATAGGCTTTGCAGCTTTTTATCAGCCTCTTCAATTCCTTTTGTTTCATTCACTCCTTTTTTGTGGACCTTTTTATCATTATCTGAAAAATACACGAGTGAAAAGGAAGGGACTCTGTCTTTTTCAATTAAATATTTCATTTCTTCTGTCGCAAATTTGTCATTAAACCCGAAGCCGTTCCACAAATGAGTATGTGTATTCTCTGGATTTATTTTTGAAAGAAGCCCGTATGAAAAATAGGTAGCTCCTTTAATTGGAGCATCTTTCTTCAAGAATCGGAAAAACTGCATCAGCCTCGGTACCTGCAGCTTATGTGATCGATTGCCGCGAAATATGAGGGCATTAATTGAAGCAGACTGGAGACCATTCTCATCCAATTCTTCATGAATCGTTTTCACTTGATCGCTCAATTGCTTTTCATTTAACTGAGACAAACTGTTTTGCAGCACTTGCTTCGGACCTAATTTAAGAATTTCTTTTTTGTCGCTTCCATAGCTGATGAAACGCTTTTCTTTTTCATCATACCAAACAAGTGCAGGTACCTTATGTTGATCAGAATATGTTCCGGTTAAAAGGGTGCTGTCGATTGTGACAGACATCGTAGGGTAGCTGCTCACCACTTTCGGATAATACCTTCCATTATTGATTAAATATTTCATTGCGGGCGCCTTATCTTCTGTAATTGCCTTTTGCAGAGGCTCATTCATTAAAGAATCGACAATAATTAGAATGACCTTTTTCTGAGGCGAAGCATATGGAATAGTTAATTGAGATTGTACCTTTTGTTGCTGTGAACTTAAGTAAATAATGAATAAGACGAGAATAAGTAAAATTACGACTATGGCTATTTTCAAAACGCCCCACCTGCTTAACCCAATTTTTTGTACATTCATACCAAATAGTATGTGACCTTTTTTTGAATTTATCCCGCAGTAGTCGTTAGAAGTCTGATTGGAGAACTTCTCTCGCCAATGTCTTAATCAATTACTACCATTGACAAAAGTTAACATTATTCTCTTTATAGTAAATAGCTTTGAATCACACTTGTGAAATCCTCAAATGTATGAATATGGGCAGTTACTCTTTTCAGATGCTCTTCCCTCTCCTTCTCATCCTCCAAAAATTTCAAGATAGTTTCTTCAAGTTGGTCTCCATCGTTTAGCTTGATGACGAGCCCATTGCTTTCTAAATATGCTTTGTTTATTTCTTCCTGACCGGGAAGCCCGTAATAAAGAAAGACAGGAATTTGTTTGCGTAAACACTCGCTGATCGTAATGCCTCCCGGTTTAGTCAGGATGAGATCCATTTGATCGTACAAATCATTCATTTCGTTTCTATCTTGTATGTAACGAACAGGTGTAATAAGCTCACTCTTTAATTGCTTGATTTTGTTATACAATTGAATGTTTTTCCCGCATAAAACAAAAAAATTGATTTTATGATTCTTCTGCTTCAGAAGTTTTTCAATGGGACCGACACCAAGACTGCCCCCTGCGATAAGTACATTGTAAGTCGGTTTCTCATTTTCCTTCTTCGCAATGGATATTTCCGGATGAATCGGAATACCGGAAACCGTGATTTTTTCCGGTTTCACTCCGAGTTTTTCTAAAATCTGTTTGCAATCCAAACTCGGAACAAAATGGTGATCGATCGACTGGATGCCCCATACGTTATTAATAAAAAAATCCGTATAAGCATTGATAACAGGAACGTTTAGCACGTTCTTTTTTTTAAGCAGATTCAATAAATAGGAAGGCAAAGAGTGACTGCATATAATGAGATCAGGTTTTTCTCTTTCCACCAGCTCTTTCATGCTGCGCAAAAAGAGCATCTCATAAAAATAATAAGTTTTATCGCGTGCAGCGGTTTTATAGGCATTTGTTTTGTATAACCAGCTGTAAAATCGAGGAATTCTTTGGATGGCATATAAGTATAGATTTGATATCAATCGTTCGCCTCTGCCATAGGTGTAATGCAAAATATCAATTTTTTTGCACGAAATCGTCTGATCGAGCCGATAAATATATTCAGCTAAAGCATCTGCTACTTGATGATGCCCCGATGAAATTTGCAAAAATGGCAACAACAAAACTTTTTTCATCCGAAATCAACCTTTTTTGCTTATTATGAGGTTATCGGATACGTAATTATTCCTTTGATTCCCACTTTTAAAAACGAAAAAAAAAATCATCCTATCGATATAGACCTGGAGCACTGAAAGGAGAAGAACATTGTGCTTAGAATTTATTTAGTATCGATTTGGAGTATAATTGATCCAGTTTATTACCTGTTTACCCGGTTAAGATGCATTCAATCCAATGATTCATATCAACCCGTCTTTCGCGTAAGATTGACGAAATATAAAGGGAAAGATGTTTGTTTGCCTGATGGAACAAAAATATGCAAAAACGACATGTTATTAAAGGTTCACCTTCATAATGTTCGGCTGCTGCGAGAAACATTGGTCAATCAAAATCAAGTGATGCAAGGGAGATATATTTATAAAAGAGTAAAGCAATCCATGCCCTATTTAGCGATGTACATCAACAACCATAAAGATAAGTCAATGATTAAAGGGATCATTGGAATTACACTGATTAACAAAGGAATCAAAAATTTAGGGTTTGAATGCTTCGAGCCTGAAAACAAATTTTATAAATGGTTTAAAAAAATCAGTTTATTTCCAATTTACTTATTATCGACGAATACAGCTTCCTACGACATGAAAAAACACAAGCTTGTTTATTTAATGATGTCAAAAAACAACTTGCTTTCGAAATATTTAAATGAGGATATAAAATCCCAGTAACTCCCACTTGGACTTCATCTCTTCCGGCTCTATAATTTATAGTAGGAGGAGATGAAATGTACGTTTTATTTATTATTCTAGCAGCACTTATTTTTTTATTTTATAAGGCTTATAGAAACACGAAAAACGTTGTTGTTAATACTGTAGAACTACAAGATAAGAAAGCCAATGGAACGAGCAGAACGCTGTCCATCCTTCACTTATCTGATTTTCATATGGAAAATATCTCGATTTCTCCTGGTGAGCTGTATATTGCTGCCTCAAAACAACATGTTGATATCATTGCGTTAACGGGCGACTTTCTTGATCGCAAACGCAGCATACAAAAGCTGATTCCTTATCTTCACGTTTTTAAAAAAATCAACCCGAAATATGGTATTTTTGCAGTTTTCGGAAACCATGATTATGTGTTAAACTCGAAGAATTTTAATATATTAAAGCAGACATTAGAAGAAAACGGCTGTAAAACATTACAGAATGAACACGCTGCAATCGACGTGGATGGCACGCAGTTGAATATTATCGGTATCGATGATTACAGCACAGGCCGCAGCAGTATTGCCGGCTCTTACCAGGGGATGAAAGAAGGATACAACCTTGTCCTGACACACGATCCCAATGTCGTTCTTGAGATGCAGGACGCAGATTTTGATTATCTGTTGTCCGGGCACTTTCACGGCGGGCAAATTCATTGGCCAAAGCCCTATCATCTCGTAAAAATGGGACAATTGGTTAAAATGAAAATGGTTAAAGGACTGCACTATCATGATGGAAAACCGTTTTACATTAGCGAAGGCTTAGGACAAACCGGTGTAAACATCAGAATCGGCAGCAGACCTGAGATTACGTTTCATAATATTTCATAGATAAATAGCAGTTAATTAGGCAATCAACATTCAGCAATGACTCATATGTTGATTGCCTTTTTTTTAGCACTTTCCCCCCCCCCCAAATAAAGATTGTGTGTCGAACATAGCGTTTAAGCATTTATAAAAAGTAGTTTTTAGTTTTTTTTAATTCGATAGCAATTTCCTTAATACCTTCCTCAATTCGATGTTCATTAACATTTGAAACATTCAACTTCAAAATTCGTTCATGGTAAAAATCATCTAAATAGTTCATTTCAACTGAATCTAGATATATATCCTTCTCCTGCAAACGATGAATAAATGATTTCATATTCACTTGCTTTGGCAGCACAATGTGATTATGCATTACAATTTCTGATGATGATTCGCACATAGATAAATGAGTCTGTAGTGATTGCTGAAGGGTTTTTGCGCGTGAATGATAAATGCTGCTTACCTTCGTTTTATAATGTTCATACATACCACTTTTCAAATAGAGATGTAATGCAGCTTGAGAAATCATAGAACTGTCGATATCCGTAGTCACTTTGAATTGTTGAAAGGTATTGATGAGAGCTTTTGGAAGTACCGCCAGACCAATTCTTAACCCAGGGAACATAATTTTTGAAAAGCTTTTCAAATAGATGACACGCTCGTGGAAATCCTCTGTAAAAAGTGGATCATTTTTCGAATTGTATTCAAAATCAGCTAAGTAATCATCTTCAATAATATACACATCATACTTGTTGGCTAACTGTAAAATAGCCGCTTTTTCTTTTTTGCAGTATGACGTCCCTAAAGGATTATGAAAACGTGGCATTGTATAAAAAAATTTAATGTTCTTTTCATGAAATATTTGTTCTAATTGATTTAAATCAATACCTTTTGCTGTACGCTTAATGCCTACTGCCGGCAGCCTATATGTTCTCACCATATCCATATATAAATGATAGCTTGGTTGTTCAACTAAGATAGTGGAACGATTATTTGGAAACGGCATAATACTTAACAAAGAAAGAGCCTGTTGAACTCCCGAAGTGATGAAAATCTTTTCGGAATGCGAGAATACTTGATAAGATTCTAAGAGTTTTTTAGCTTCGGTAATCAGTGAGGGCAAACCTTTTGGTGTGCCGTAGCGAAATAAGTCTTGTTGATACGTATCAATTGCTTTATTCAAGCAATGTTGAAAGTCTTTATAAGGAAACGCGTGCCATGTGGGAGATGATGTGGCAAAGTCGATACTGTCAGTGATTGATGGTGTTTTAAAGACCTGATGTTCCACAATATAATATCCGCTTTTTGGTATGGAATATAGAATATGTTGCTCTTCTAATTTTTTAAGAGCTGTTAATATTGTGCTTTTACTACAAGAATAACGCTGAGTTAAATTTCGAATTGAGGGTAATTTTGTCCCTGCCGGTATATCCCCTGCTTGAATTTGCAGAAGAAGTGACTGAAATATCGATTCATATTTAAGCATAGTATTACACCTCAATCTCATCTGTATCGGTACAGATATGTATTTTTCATATCGTACATATTGCTAATTTTTCTTACGATAGTGTTACCGGCCGGATACAACTTAGAAAGGATGCCTTTAGATGATTGAAAAAAGAAAAGCGTATATCGCTGCAACAATCTACTCAATAATTATCGGATTGTCATTTTTGTTTGTCAAAGTGGCATTAACTGCTGCAACGCCACTTGATACATTGGCTCACCGGTTTACAATCGCATGGATCGCTGCCTCAGTGTTATTGCTGTTAAAAAAAGAATCTTTAAAAGTAAAAATAAAGGATGTACTGATGATTGCTTTGCTAGCTATTCTTTATCCGACACTTTTTTTTGCTTTTCAAGTATTTGGGCTGGTGCATACGTCGTCATCTGAAGCTGGGATTATACAAGCGGCAGTCCCGATTTTCACATTAGTTTTCGCAAGTCTTTTGTTAAGAGAAACATCTACACTTGGTCAAAAATTAGCGATTAGTTTATCGGTGCTCGGTGTAATGTATATTATGTACATGAATGGAGCGGGGGACAAAAATACAAGTCTGCTAGGAAGCAGTTTAATCTTTCTATCAGCTCTTACAGCTTCACTGTACAATGTATTTGCCAGAAAGCTAACACAACGTTATTCGTTATTCACCATCACATATGTAATGACATTGTTTGGATTTATTGCATTTAATGGGCTGGCGCTCTCAAACCATATAATGAATGGTACAGTTCATGAATTTGAGCAGCCCTTAATGAACCTAAATTTTGTGATCGGAATTTTATATTTAGGTGTTTTATCTTCTTTAGGTACTTCGTGTCTTACTAATTATGCATTATCACAATTACCAGCTTCACAAATGAGCGTTTTTAGTAATTTAGCCACGCTCATTACAATACTAGCCGGAATTGTCTTTTTGCATGAATCATTTCATTATTATCATGCGATTGGTGCTTTCATAATCATTCTTGGAATTGTTGGTGTGAATTTTTTGGGAAGCAGAGAATCTAGGCATCATACTCGGGGAGTTAGAAAAAAGTGACCTCGTCTTTAGCTTAAAAGATAAAGGAGAGCACATATTAATCATACATAACATATTCTCTCCTTTACTCTGCATTTTTTAGAAGCGGACATCCGATTCTTAGTCTGATTGTTCTTCAATCAATTTCCTGATATCTTGTGGAACCGGAGCACAAAAGGTTAACTTTTCCTGCGTTATTGGATGAAAAAAAGTGATCCACTCGCTATGCAGTGCCTGCCTGGCTATTTTTTCTTTTGATCCTCCATACAATGAATCCCCGCATAACGGATGGCCGTAGTGCTCCATATGGACTCTGATTTGATGTGTTCTTCCCGTTTCAAGCATAAGAGCGACAAGTGTTGTGTCAGCAAACCTTTTTAAAACGGTAAAACGAGTCACAGCTGCTTGTCCGCTTTCACTGATCTCCCGTTCAATAATGCTTGTTCCTTTTCTGCCGATCGGCGCGTCTATTGTGCCTTCATCCTTGGGGACTATCCCTTCCACAACCGCAATGTAAGACCTTTTCACCTTTCCTTCTTTTTGCGATTTTGATAACAAGGAATGAGCGAACCTATGCTTTGCAATAAGCATGGCTCCAGACGTGTCACGATCAAGCCGATTTACGAGATGGACGGTTGATTCAAAGTCCTTGGCAGCGTAATAATGGATCAATCCATTCGCGATACTGCCTGTAGGATGTTCCCTTGAAGGAATAGAGGAAACATACGGCTGCTTATTGATAAGAAGAACATGCTCATCTTCATATAAAATCGTAAGAGGGACAGGATCCGGCTCAAGGGATGAACTTACGAACTCAGGCGGAAACCTGACCGTAAGTTCTTCGCCGGCAGAGAGCTCGTGCCGAACGGTTACTGACTTCCCGTCAATAAGCAAATCCCCGCCGCTGAATTTGATATCAGTCAGCAGCCGTTTTGAGATTCCCATTTCGTTTAAATATTCTTTTAAAGCCATGCCTTGCTCTTTCATGGATATTGCTTTAGTTACTGAAAATTGACTCATGCGTTTATTCCTTTTTGCCGATAAACGAGTCAACAACCCGTTTCCAAAACGGAAACGGCCGGAACCTTGCAAACCTGACTACCTCGCTTGCGACGCGGCATTCTACCGATTTCACTTCCTTATGAAGCAAGGTTAAATGATCAATTGTAATTTGAAAGTCCACGTCATTCAATGGCTTAATGACACACGTATGGTGATCAGGCAAAATCAACGGCGAACCGACCGTCCGGAACACACGATTGTTGATCGACGCCATTTCCGCAAGCTGAATCGCCCGGATCGATGGGTGAATAATTGCTCCGCCTAACGCTTTGTTGTACGCTGTGCTTCCGGACGGTGTTGACATACATAATCCGTCGCCCCTAAAGGTTTCAAAAAGCTCTCCCCTGATTTCTACGTCAGCAACAAGGGATCCTTCTGTGCTTTTAATCGTGCACTCGTTTAAGGCCAAGTATTTTTCTTCCTGATTGCCATTAAGATAGCGGACAGTCACTTCTAAAATGGGATATTCAACTGTTTGATACGGAGTTTTGGCGATTGCGATTACCAGCTTTTCGATCTCTTCTGGCACCCAATCCGCATAAAACCCAAGATGGCCGGTATGGACACCGACAAAAGCCGTTTTATCCAATCGATGGCTGTATTTATGAAACGCATAAAGCAGTGTCCCGTCTCCTCCTACTGAAATGACAATGTCCGGCTCTTCCTCATCCATTTTCAAGCCGAAATCCTGAAGATAGGTATCGATTCTGCTTTTTAACTTGTCAGAAACTGAATCTCCTTTTGATGAAACTGAGAACTTCATCATCTCTTATCTCCTTTAGGTCCATGCTCTTTTTTTCTGAAAAATACAGCATGAGCTTCCTTAATTTCCTCACGAATTTCGGACATTTCGTCATCTAGCCTGGAAGCTGCATCAGATGCCCTTTGCAGTCTGTGCTTCACTTTTTCGGGTATATTACCGCTATATTTATAATTTAACGAGTGTTCAATTGTCGCCCAGAAATTCATCGCCAATGTGCGGATCTGTATCTCTACAAGAACCTTCTTCTCTCCTCTTGGCGTTTGCAATGGATATTCAGCCACTAAGTGATAGGATCTGTAGCCGCTCTCTTTTTGCTCGGCAATGTAATCCCTTTTATCGACAATTTCCATGTCTTTGCGTGCCAACAGCATTTTGATCACAATTCTTATATCTTCAACAAATTGGCACATAATCCGGAGACCGGCGATATCCTGCATCGTTTCAATATTATGTAATGGAATGCTTTTTCTTCTTGCTTTCTCCTTGATACTGGCTACAGGCTTTACTCTTCCCGTAACAAACTCAATCGGCGAATGATCAATCTCATAGTCATAAAGAGAACGCATCCCTTTTAGCTTCACCTTTAGCTCCTCAACTGCCTGATGGTATGGAGCCAAAAAAAGCTCCCATTCTTTTTCATCCATAAGACTCCCCCCTTGTTCGCCATTTTACAAAAAGGCATCGATCACCTTTTTTTCCATTTCCTCTCCGTAATTCGCATTATCTTTAATATTGCCCAATAAATAGGAAAGCTCTTCATGAATACCAGTCAGCTCTATTGTCCTGCTTCCTATTGATATGTAGACAGGCATGTCGCTTTCTAGGGCATTATTTACTTGCGGCCACACCTGCTCTTGTAAAATGGCATAATAAAACGCTTGTTTATATTCAAGCACATAGACAAAAGCGAAGTTGTCTGAATCGACGAGCATTTGTCCCGTGGCTTTTATTTCTCCTTCTAACTCTGCGGCGGAGCCGGACAGAATAAGGGCATTGTCTTTCATACTGGATTCTGTTAATTCAATTCTGTTTGGCATGTTGTTCTCCCTCCAAAAAAAGTACATTACCATTTTAGCATATCCAATAGAATATTGATAAACGTCAAGCAAGAAGAGATAATGGAACAAATACCTGGAATGAAAGAGGGAGAAAACTGATGCAGGAACTCGAAATTGAATTTAAAAATATGCTGACAAGGGACGAATTTCTACGAGTACAAAGTGCGTTTGCTATATCTGACAAAGCATTTTTCACACAGGAAAATCATTATTTTGATACACCCGATTTCAGGTTGAAGCAGGCGAAATCCGCTTTAAGAATACGGACAAAAAACGGACAAGCTGTTCTCACTCTTAAAGAACCGGCAGAGGTCGGCCTAATGGAAACCCACCAGGAAATTATAGACCTCAAACAGCTGAAGGAATTTTCGATTCCTGAGGGCCAGGTAAAGAAACAGCTGGAAAATCTCGGGGTTGACATTATGCGAATTGAGTATTTTGGGACGCTCACTACAAGCAGGGCAGAAAAAAAGCTGGAATCGGGTGTAATTGTTCTCGACAAGAGCCGATATATAAATAAAGAGGATTATGAATTGGAATTTGAAGTCAGCGACTACGAAAAAGGAAAGCGGGATTTTAAAGATTTGCTGTCCGAATTTCAGATTCCAGTCCGTAAAACAAAAAACAAAATCGTCCGCTTCTATGAAGCAAAAATGAACAAACAGCAAGGTGAGGAAAAATGAACGTAAACAATTGGACCGCCCTCCTTGAGCTCAGCGCTCTGAAAGCAATACAGCCGACTAACGGAACCTCCTCTGACGATACATTAACAGCTTTTAAAAATATTTTGTCCCAATATTTATCGGGAACGAATCAACCGACCGGCACCGTACCCTTTCCTCCAAATGTCAGCGGAAGTCCAAGACCTGAACAACTCCCCAATTCTATCACGGGAGGAATTCCATCAGCTTACGCAGGCCGTACACAGGAAATAAAAGAAATAGTGAAAGAGGCAGCTAAAAACTACGGAGTTGATGAAAAACTGATTCACGCCGTGATCAGCCAAGAATCCGGATATAAAAATCTTGCCGTAAGCGGAGCCGGCGCAATGGGTCTCATGCAGCTTATGCCGTCAACCGCCCGCTCTTTAGGGGTCAGCAACGCTCTTGACCCGAGGCAGAATATAGAGGGCGGCACAAAATATTTAAAGCAAATGCTCGATCAACATAACGGCGATGTTTCGCTCGCTCTTGCCGCCTATAATGCCGGCCCGGGAAACGTTCAAAAATATGGAGGAATTCCCCCGTTTAAAGAAACACAAAATTATGTCAACAAAATAACAACTGCTTATTACGGTTAAACGGAGAATGAATCTCCGTTTTTTTGTGTATGAATAACTTAGAAACGTGTACATTAGCTACCAGCCGAAAGTCAGTTTATTTGTAGATTTATGTCCCACTTGGTAAAATGAATTTACAAATGACTTATTAATAGGATCATCTAATATATTTTAAAAGGAGTAGTCAACATGGAACAATCGTTTAAAGCACCTTATGAAGCGATTGGAGAAGAACTTCTATCGCAACTTGTTGATACTTTTTATACACGGGTAAAGGAACACGAATTGTTACACCCGATATTTCCGGATGATTTGTCCGAAACAGCGAGAAAACAAAAGCAGTTTTTAACTCAGTATTTGGGGGGTCCCCAGCTTTATACTGAGGAGCACGGACATCCGATGCTGCGGGCGAGACATCTCCCCTTTCCAATTACGCCAGAACGAGCAGAAGCATGGCTTAGCTGTATGAAAGAGGCAATGGATCAAGTCGGCTTAGAGGGTGACATCAGAAAGTTTTTATTCGAACGACTAACCTTAACTGCACACCACATGGTCAACCAAAGGGACACGGAGGACGATCAGCATTGAGAGGTAACGGTAGCCGTTGTGACCAATATTTTTCCCATTGCCATGGTCACCCTCAAAAGCCAATTGAAATCTTCATGTTCATTGATCCCACAAACCCGGAGTGTTGGGATCTGGAACCGGCAATAAAGAAGCTGAAGATTCTATATGGAAGGTTTTTTTCACTTCGCCCGATTGTGATAGTATCAATTGCTACCTTAAATAATAAGACGAAGAAAAAAAATCTTTCCCGGGACAATATGGAAGCCGTGTCCGCCATGCCTTGTGATGCAGGATTGCAAAACGATTCACCACCTGCTTCCTACAATATCTCGCTTGCCTTAAAAGCTGCGGAACTTCAAGGAAGAAAAGCAGGGCTTCAGTTTCTCAGAAATCTGCAGGAAGTGCTGTTTGTCAAAAAACAAGATGTAACTAAAGAAAAAACACTTCTTCAAATTGCCGAAATGGCACGTCTGGATGTGAAGGAATTCAAAAAAGACCTGCATTCGGCAAATGCGATAACAGCACTGCAGTGCGACATAAAGATTGCCGCTGAAATGGATGTGAAGGAACTTCCTACTCTCGCTTTTTTTAATACACGCTATAAGGATGAGGGTCTAAAAGTATCCGGAAATTATCCGTATTACATTTACGAGGAAGTGCTGTTTGAAATGCTGGATGAGAGGCCGAAGCCTTCAGAAACTCCACCGCTTGAATTGTTCCTCGAGTACTTTCAGTTTGTGGCTGCACAGGAGATCGCAATCGTATATGATCTTAGTCTTGAAGAAGTTGAGCGGCAAATGAAAAGACTCGCTTTTGCGAACAAAGTCAAACGGGTTCAGGCTAAACAAGGAGTTTTCTGGCGTTATGTAAATTCTGGGATTTCTTGTTTTTTACCATTGTAATATGATATCGAACGGGCGAAGGGCCCGTTTTTCCTTGCAATCTTCAGAACATACGTTCTTTTACAGATACAAAGAAACCGCGCCGGGATAAGCGCGGTTCTTTTATGTCTTAACGACAACAAAGGGGATGGGAGAAATTATTCACGGTCAAACAAAGGGGTAAATGTTTGTATGTGATCAATTTCACATCTATATAGTATCAAAACTTGTCGACAATTGACAACCCCTTCAATTAAATTTCACAGATTTGTAACAAAAAAATTTACACTTTGCATCTAAAAAATTTGCACCCTGCTTCCTCTTGGACTAACTGGAGAGATGGACTCATAACTTTAAAAGGACAATACCTTTCACAGGAGGGAAAAATGATACTTCTTATAATCGGCATGCTCTCCGTTGTTGTTTCCAGCATAATGAATATGCTCGCCTTTTTGCATGTTTTTCCGCTGTACGTTACGATTCCTTTGTTGTTTTTATCGATTTTTTTTACGGTACACCAACTTAATCATCGAAAAACGTTTAAAGGGTTTTAAAAATCCGCCACGTGATGGGCGGATTTTCGTCAGTTTTTCAGCAAGAGCTCTTCTAGTTCATTTAACTGCTCTTCAAATACTTTACACGCTGCTTCAATCGGCTCTGGAGAAGTCATATCAACGCCTGCTTTTTTAAGAACCTCGATCGGATAATCTGAGCTGCCAGCCTTCAGATAATCGACAAATCGAGTTACGGCTGGCTCTCCCTCTTCAAGGATTTGATTGCTGAGAGCTTGAGCGGCGCTGTAGCCAGTCGCATACTGGTACACGTAGTAATTGTAATAGAAATGAGGAATGCGTGACCATTCCAAGCCGATTTCTTCATCGACCACAATCTCATCTCCATAATATTTTTTATTCAAATCATAATAAAGCTTTGTTAACAGCTCAGGCGTTAACGGTTCACCGTCTTGGGCTTTCTTATGAATCAAATGCTCAAACTCCGCAAACATCGTTTGTCTGAAGACAGTTCCTCTAAATCCTTCGAGCATATAATTTAAAAGGTAAAGGCGTTCTTTTTCTTCCTTTACTGTTTTCAACAAGTATTTTCCAAGTAACGCTTCATTCGTCGTGGAAGCAACCTCTGCGACAAAAATGCTGTAATTCCCATAAGGATATGGTTGATTGTTTCTCGTATAATAGCTGTGAATGGAATGTCCGAATTCGTGCGCCAACGTAAACAGATTGCTTACATTATCCTGCCAATTCATTAAAATATATGGGTTTGTACCATATGTACCGGATGAATAAGCACCGCTTCGCTTGCCTTTATTTTCATAAACATCAACCCATCGATTGTCCAGGCCTTCTTTGACCAATGAAAGATATTCTTCGCCAAGCGGCTCAAGTCCTTCGAGCATTTTTTTCTTCGCCTCATCATAGCTGACCTTCATTTCCACTTCCTTCACAAGCGGGGTATAAAGATCATACATATGTAATTCATCCAGCTCGAGCACTTTTTTTCGCAAAGCAACATATCTGTGCAGCAAATGAAGATTTTTATTTACGGTATTCACAAGATTTTCATACACTTCTTCGGGAATGTTGTTTCTGCTGAGTGCCGCTTCCCGTGCAGATTTATAGTTTTTTACACGCGCATAAAAATTATCTTTTTTTACGGTTCCGCTTAACGTGGCAGCAAATGTATTTTTAAAGCTGCCGTATGTGTCATACACCGCTTTAAAAGCTGCTTTTCGAACATCGCGGTTTTCACTTTCCATAAAGGTGATAAAACGTCCGTGAGTCACTTCCGTTTCATCCCCGTCTTCATCCGTAATTTTCGGGAAACTCAAATCGGCATTATTAAGCATGCCAAATGTATTATCGGAAGCGGACAGCGCATCAGATGCCTCCGCCAAAAGCGCTTCTTCCTTTTCGCTTAGTACGTGCGGGCGTTCCCTGTTAATTTCATCAAGTGCATGAGAATACAGGCGAAGCTCTTCCTTTTCAAGCAAAAATTGCTGGAGCTTATCTTCCTGAATGGAAAGAATCTCAGGCACCACATATGAACCAATGCTTGCAGCCTGCGTGTACAGATTGGCAGCCCGATCCTGCATTGCCTGATAAAACGAATTTCCGGTGTCCTGATCGCTCCGCATATGGGCATATGTATAAAGCTTGCCAAGCCTCTCCATTAGATGGTCCTGATACGTCAGGGCTTCATAAAGGTTATCAGCAGTAGCCCCTAGCTTTCCTTTAAATTCACCGAGTTTAGGAAGCGCTGCTTTTACCTCATCAAACTCTTTGTTCCAGTCTTCATCCGTTGAAAAAATATCTGTTAATCTCCATGTGTATTCCTCATTAACCTCGGATCTTACAGGAAGTTTTTTTTCTTTTTTCGTGTCAGTCATTTCAATTCCCCTCGCTTTCTTAAGAGTCAGTTTATCCAAGCCAATTGGCAAAACATTCAATAAACACCCCTTTAGATTATCTTGCTTTTTTTGACTGTCATTTGTCAACCCAAATGCAGGCCAGGTACCTATCATAAGAAACACTAGAAGCTCCGCAACCATTAAACTCTTTAAGAATCTGCTTATTTGGCTCACCTCTTTCTTTTAATAAAATGAACCAAATCAAGCTTTCTCATTCTTTTTTAGTCGTAAGTGAATGTCGTTGTCTTTTTTTAATAGTTCCTCCATTGATAAAAAAGCGAATGACATTTGATCAGTGATAAACTGCTCCTTTTCTCCCTCTTTAATAGTGCCGATCACCGCCAAGCCTTGTAAATATTCCAGAGTGCTTGTATATAGCGTATGTTCAGAAATGAACATCTTTCTTATTTTTATTTTTTTTGTTTTTACTAACTTTACAATCACTTTCTCAATCTCCCTAGCCGTCACAACGGACCTGCTGAGTAAATAAAGATAAATATAGCTTTGCCAAATGTATACGGGCGATGAGAAGTAGTGATTTGCAGAGAGCGGCAAAAACACCTCGGATGGAAGAAAAGGAAGTGTGACTTGAAGTTTCTCGTAGTATAGAAGGCGCAGTTCATTCACTTCTTTGGAAATTCTTTGCTTAGGCTTTAATCGGAAGTTCCTCACAACTCTGGGCCAGCTTTCCGGCGGACAAAAGGTGTCTTTTTTTCTTTGCAGCGTGTCCCGTTTCGCACGTTTTAAAGGTATATAACGCAATTCTGCACACGAAATTGAAGATGAGAAGACAGTCATATGATTCAAACGGATAAACGCCTTGGCGTTGGGGCAATAAAACAGCAGGGCAGACGGCGGATCGGTATAAGAAGAAAACTGTCTGAGGAAATCAGAAATTTGAAAAACTCCGTCTGACACACGCTTTAATCGATTTGCGCCAATAATCCAAACCGGTTCAATCTTAATTCCGATATAGCTTGACGTCCGTTTTTTATAATCCGGATAGCTTAAAGGGGAACATTGAAACTCCAATGCGGCAGGGTTATTTTTTTCTCTAAGGAGCAAATCAGGCCTTTGATTAATGGCCGGTAAGTACGGTTCAAGCTCAGGATCTTCACCCAATCTGATCAGCCAACGGTACAACTGCCTCTTTCCTTCCAAATGAAAATCGGATTCAGGCTCTCCTCGATAAGGGCAATGATGGTTGCGCTTATGTGAGAAATGAAAAATCTTAATCTGACCCAGCTTTAAATCTACTTGCTCTTTACATACCGGACAATAAAAACTGTGATCAGTACGCCATTTTTTTAAAACGTCAGATGAATAGTCATCAGCTAAATAAATTAGCTGTTGATCGTCCCGCCTTGCAGATAACAACAAACCACTCCTTTCTCCTGTTGATACGAATCATTTCAACAAGAAAATGCCTGTCCCCTTTTATTTATTGAAAACAGCCTTTTGGGACGTGATAAAAGGGTTATCGTGCTATTGGAATAGAAAATGAAAGGGTTGTGGCAGCTGATCATAATTGCTGAGATCGCAAATACATTGAGTATTGCCAATTGGGGATATGTGAAATTAACCTGCGGAGCCAATATAAAAAGGTGACTCAATATATGAGCCACCTTCTCATTCCATTATTATGAAAAATGCTTTTTAATAGTGTGGAGTGCATGTTCCGCCGTGATAAGTGTTCCGTATTCTTCAAGCCTGTGAATTGTTGCGTTTGATTCAGATCCAAATTCTAAAAACAGGCTTAATTGATCTTCGACTTCATGGTCGGAAAGTTGTTCAAAATCTATATATAGGTAATACGTATTCTCTAATGAATAAAGAGTTGTCTTGCATCCGCTGAATTGATGCTTTGCTAATGAAACGAGATCTTCAAAGTCTGCAAATTTAAGAACAAATTGCAGCTTCGTTTCTTCATTTTCTATCTCATCAGGCTTTTCTTCATTGTCTAAATCATTTAGTAATGAATTCAACTGCTCAGCTTCTTGACTATACTTTTTATCTTCAGGAATCGGCAATTCGAGCTTTTGTCCATCCTTAGAAAGCTGTGCTCTTGTCACAATAACTTCCAATCCTTTATCAAGTGCTTGAACTTGTATCCAAAGTGGACCTTCTACTGAAAATTCTTCCTCATCATGCACTTCATCCATCATTTCCCAAAATAATTCTTCGCTTTTGTCACGGTTATACCAAATTTCTTCACGGTCAAAGCCGCGATCTTCCAAATCATTATACGAAATATAAAATTTAACCGTATGCTCATTGATTCTTTCGATTTCCATCTTGCCAACCTTCCCTTCTATTTAAGATTTTGAAGGGACAACTAAGCTCCCGATTACTAGATACTTTACTACATATTACCCTTCTAAGTCCACAACTTAACCATCTTGGCATGTAACGTTATAATTTTATTTTATGACACTTTGAAGAGAAATGAAACGAAAATGCTTCAACCTGCTGCAGGTCAGTTCAATATCATATTTTTCATGTTCGCTCATACACTATCTGTACAAGCAGACAAGGATAAAAGTGAGGGACACAAATGGAACATGAATTCTTCTTTGCAGTCATTACCATTATCGGAATTGACTTAATTCTCGGCGGCGACAACGCACTTATTATTGCCATGGCGAGCAAAAACCTTTCAAATAAAGATCGCAATAGAGCCATTGTCCTGGGAACAATCATTGCCGTACTTCTTCGGATCTGTATGACCAGTGCCGCCGTATATCTTCTGACAATCCCTTATTTGCAGCTGGCAGGCGGTATTCTGTTGCTTTACTTAGGCTACCATTTACTGGTTGAAGACAGTGAATCAAAGCAGGTGAAAAGCAGCCCATCCATATGGAAAGCCATTCGAACCATTGTACTTGCAGACCTTTTCATGTCATTTGACAACGTAATCGCTGTGGCAGGAGCTTCTCACGGCAACTACCTCCTTGTCGTACTTGGCCTAATGGTCTCTGTACCCGTTATTATATGGGGCAGCAAGCTAATTTATAAGGCAATGGGCAAATTTCCTTTTCTTATTTATGTCGGCAGCGCCCTTTTAGCTTATACAGGCGGTGAAATGATCACAAGAGAGCGGAAACTCGCCCAATTCTTTGAAGGCCAAGACGTGCTGCCCGTTCTATTGCCAGTCCTGTCGATCCTCTTTGTTCTCCTGGCGAGTATTTTTTACGAACAAAGTGTACATAAACAGTAAATACAAAAAGAAGACTGAACGGATCAGCCTTCTGCTATATTTTTAGTTCGCAAGCCTTTGGGCTTCTTTTAATTGGAAAGAACGAACTTTTCTTGGCAAAAATCTGCGGATTTCGTCTTCGTTATAGCCGACTTGCAATCTTTTTTCATCAATAATGATCGGGCGGCGTAAAAGACCAGGATGCTCATGGATTAATTGATATAGCTCTTGAAGCGGCATCGTCTCCACATTGACATTAAGCTTTTGGAACACTTTGGAGCGGGTAGAAATGATTTCATCCGTACCGTCCTCAGTCATTCGCAATATTTGTTTTATCTCATCAATTGATAATGGTTCTGAAAAAATATTTCTTTCCTCAAACGGAATCTCATGTTCTTCCAACCATGCTCTTGCTTTTCTGCATGAGGTACAACTAGGTGATGTGTATAGTGTCACCATGATCTTCACTCCTCTATAAGTAGAATGAATTAATGTTAAATTGAATTCCTAAATAGAAATTAGTTTAAAAAAGGAATCTTTATAGGGTATTATACTATAAAAAAGTAAGTGTGAATAGGTCTAAAAGGAATATTTGTGACAAAGAAGCAACTTTTTTATTCATTTGACCAACTTTTCATTCTCAATTAGTCCAATTGATCGAAAATGTTCTTTTGCTTATCATCCTCAATCACTTTTAGAACTTGGTCAACTTGCTCGTACGATTCGCCGTACCACTCTTTGTCTTTATATGTATGAATTTTTTCATACATCTGTTTCATGGCGCCTAACACTACTTCCTCGGTGTTTGATTCCGGCGACCAATACAAAATTTCCAATTGATTAACTTCATTCGTAGCTAGAGACCTTCTTCTGTACCCAATTGACTTGGCATGCTTAAAGTTTTGCCTTTGATAAAATTTTAAACGTTTGGCTGTATCCTTGTCATTTTCATCGACGGGTTCTACCTCAAGCAAAACAGGTTTATGTTTCTTTTTTAGCTTTTCAAGCAGCTTGCTGCCAAGCCCTTGTCCTCTAGCGTCTTTTGAAACGTATAAGTAATCAATAAATATGAAGTTTTCAAACTCAGCATACATTAACACATGGTGAGGACCTTCCTCTTTATGATAGATGTCGCTTTGTTCCTTAAGTAAAGCTTCCATATGTTCCTTCGACTTCATTTCTTCAATTGGAAAATACTTACTGAGTTTTTCATACCAATTCATCGATCTGCTCCTTACGTTCACGTATTCACTTTTAAACATACCCTATTTCAAATCGTTTTAAACGATTTGCCCTATATACAGTAAGACGATTGATCAACAGAAAGGTTTCAATTAATTTTGTATAATAATGCGAGTGGATTTGGATTGTGATTATTTTATGGCATAGGGAGTTTTTCCCGTACAGTTAACTCATCATATTCTTGTCATTTAATTCGAAATAAAGGGGGTTTTTCTTATGTATTTCTTGTCATTCACCTGATTAATGAGAAATATTGCAATATCTGCATTCGTAATTTTTGTACCTGGCACATCTGTTAAATTTTCCTTTATCACTCCCGTTTCTGAACCTTCAATAACAAATGGCAACCGTACAAGTGTCCATTTAATATCGCTTTTTAAAAGAATGCTTAGTTCCTTTTTTTTATCTATCATCATTTTAGGAAATAAGACTTCAAATATTTTCGCTCCTATTCTATTTATCATTTTCTTGCTATCACCTTTTATATTTAGTGATGCTCCTGTAACACCAATATATCTTTTAATTGCAAATTCTTTCATTAAAGATAGGACATCAGCAGTTACACTGCTATATATAGGGACATCCTTTACCGGTTGTCCCAGGGTATTGATAACAATGTGACAATCTTTGAGCAGCAGACGTATAGAATCTATGTTTTGAGCATCGCCTTTTACTATCTCAATTCTGTTATCATTATACGCTAACTTAACTGGGTTCCTGACAAGCATACGAACTCGGAAGCCGTTTTCTAAAGCTTTTTTCGCTATGTAATAACCTACTTTGCCCGTCCCCCCGATTATTGCAATTCTACAAGAATCCTCCAACAAAATTCCTCCAGCAAATAATATTTTAAGTCTATATGATATACGGTGTGACATGATTTTAGTTTCAAATTTTACAAAATAATATATTTTCCTCTAACTTTTTTGTCAGAATCGTTGTCGTTTGTTAGAAGATAGGTTCATTTAAGATGAAACAAGAGAAGAGTGATTTTAAATGATAGTTGAACAGAACATTGTGCAATATAGAATAAATAAAACCCACTGATTATTGTATCAGCAGGTTCTATTGATGGTTTTAACGTCTGTTGCTTTTCGGGTCAAATGCGTCACGAAGGCCGTCACCGATGAAGTTAATGCTGAGCACAGTTAGGAAGATAGCCAGTCCAGGCGGCAGCCATGCTTCCGGACTATTGCGCAAAATTCTTATGCTTTGCGCTTCAGACAGCATATTTCCCCACGTCGGCGTAGGTTGTGGAACTCCAAACCCAATAAAGCTAAGCGCTGATTCTATGATGATCATTGTCGCCATCAACAGAGTCGCATTTACAATAATTGGTCCAATCGCATTCGGAATAAAGTGCTTAAAAATAATCCGGATATCGCTTGCTCCAATCGCCTTTGCGCCTACAATGAATTCTTGTTCCCTGAGCGATAAATACGATCCGCGAATAACCCTCGCCAGGTTTGGCCATGTCGTTAACGCTATCACTGTTACCATAATTGTAATGTTAGTCTTTTGCAGAACAGCGACAATCGTTAGCAATAATACAAAAAACGGAAGGGTAAGAATAATGTCTGCAATACGCATAATTAAACTGTCAATTCTTCCGCCATAATAGCCAGCTATCGAGCCAAGAATAACACCAATTATTACGGTAGAAAGCATAGCGCTAAATCCAACAATCAAAGAGATGCGCCCACCATATAAAAATCGCGCCCAATTGTCTCTTCCCGAGCTGTCCGTTCCTAACGGATGGTCAGCGGAAGCCGGCCGTTCTACCAGCAATAAGTCAGCTCTTGTAGGGCTATGATTAGTAATAATTGGGGCGAGCAGCACAAGGATGACAATCAATCCTAAGACAACTAATCCTGCTACTGCCAATTTGTTTTTCAAAAATCGTTTACTTGCGATCTGAAACGGGCTTTTGCTCTTTTCAGAAGAAGTTAATGGTTGAATCTCCGGATTTACTTCGAGCTGGTCCTCCGGATTCGGATTAAGTTGCATCACTGTTTCACCTCAATCATAGCGGATTCTTGGATCGACAATACTGTAAAAGATGTCAGCCAATAGGTTCCCTAATAGAATAAAAAAGCCGAGCATTAAATTAATTGCCATAATCACCGAATAATCTCTGTTGCCAATAGACTGTAAAAATAACGTCCCAAGGCCAGGATAGTTAAATACACTCTCTACAACGATAGCTCCACTTAAAAGATAACCAACTTCAAAACCCAATAAAGTAATAATGGGAATGAGGGCATTTCGGAGCGTATGTTTGTAGAGTACATTATTATCGCTCATTCCTTTTGCTTTTGCCGTACGGATATAATCACTTGCTAAAACGTCAAGTACTTCCGAACGCATATACCTCATGTAGCTTGCTGTTCCCGCGAGGCCGAGTGTAAATCCGGGCAGAATCAAGTGATGAAGCCTGTCGAAAAACAAGCTGATTCCACTCCCTCCTGGACCTGAAACGGAGCCTTGCGAAGGAAACCACCCTAATGTAAGGGAGAAGATATAAATTGCTATTAAGCCAAAGAAAAAGTTAGGGATAGACAAACCGAAGAATCCAACTGCAGTTGTGGAATAGTCTAATAGAGAATAAGGCCTTCTGGCCGAATAAATACCAATCGGGATTGAAATGACCACAGTAATAAAAAGGGAAAACAACCCTAAGCTCAGTGTATTTTGAATCCGGTCGCCGATCAAATCCGTAACTGCACGACCTTTATAAATAATTGAATTCCCAAAATCTCCTTGAACGACATCGCCAAGCCAGCGGAAGTATTGAATATGGATTGGATCGTTTAATCCAAGCTCTTCTTTCATCTGCTCAAACACTTTCGGATCGACATTTGGATCCAAAACTCTACCAGCAAAAGGATCTCCCGGAGCAGTCTTCATAAGCGCAAATACAATAATTGTAAGAGTAAGCAGCATAGGGATAAATACGAGAATCCGGCGAAATATATATTTATACAACTTTTCCCCTCCTTTTCCTTCCGAAAAGCGAATATCAGCCGTTCAACAAACCTTGTCCGCTTTTTTAATCATAAAAAAGGAAGGAGCATGCGGCGTTTTTCGCGCACGCTCGCTCCACTTAAGATTTTGTGCCTTTAATTTTGACTAACCCACCATTTGTGCGTTTTATTTAACATAGAGTATGGAAGCGGCTCTATACCATGAAGACGATTATTATGAGCCCATAAGTCATTCGGTGCATACAAGATAAAGGCAGGCATTTCATCCTGGAATTTTACTTGCCAGTCGCTGAATACTCCATCACGGAAATCTTTGTCTAATGCATCAGGAGGTGTATTTGCTTTTTTAATTAAATCTTCTGCTTCTTGATTATTCCAGCGTCCATAGTTATAAGCAGCTGGTGCTCCATATATCCCGCTTGGATCTGGATCTGTCGAGCTTAGCGACCAGCCGATCAAATACAAATCCCAATCAAAATTGTTCTTTTCTAAGCTCTCAAAATAGGAAGCTGCTTCCATCGGCTGGCGAAGATCTATTTTAATGCCGACGTCTTCTAAAAATTGTTTAATGATTGGCGCGGATTTTTCACGTGTTTGGTTCCCTTTCGGATAATTAAGGTTCAACACCCATTCCTTTCCTTCCGGATCCTCACGGAAGCCGTCACCATTTGTATCTTTATATCCTGCTCCGTCAAGCAGTTCTTTCGCTTTATCCGGATCAAACTTATACTGATTTGGTTTTTCTTCATCATACGCTGAGAAATTTCGGGGAATCGGTGAATTAACTACGTCCCCGTGGCCATAAAGCAGCCCATCGATTAATTTTTGGCGATCAACTGCATATGCAATCGCTTGTCGAACTTCTTTGCTTTGAAGTTTTTTATTTGGCACAAATTGCTCCGGCTTAATCACACCGGCTTGGGCGTCTTCTTTTGAACGATGGTTAATGCTCATCCCCATGATTTGATAACCAAATTGCGGCTGCTCAATAATACTGATATTTTCCATATCCTTAACTGTGTCGTAATCAGCTGGAGGGAAACCGTTGGGATCAGCAACAAAGTCAACTGAACCTGATTCAAGCTCACCTAAAATAACTGATTGCTCCATTACTCTCCATGTAACTTTATCCAAATAAGGCTCACCGTCAAAATAATCTGGGTTCTTTTCAAGTACATACTGCTCGCCTTGAACCTCTTGTGCGAATTTAAATGGACCTGTTCCGATGACCTTGCCTGCTTCTCTTGTTTCCGGCGCTTTCGGTATATCTTTCACCGGGATGTCTTTAAAAATATGCTCCGGAATGATTTGCAGGCTCGCGTCAGACAATGCTTGGATGTTTGACTCTTCAAAATAGAATGTTACTTTGTTATCTCCATCCGCAACTACGCCTTCGAATTTATCCGTTTTGCCTGTTGAATAATCTTGATAACCTTTTAAACGAACAACATAATCCGTACGAATACCGCCGGCAGCAACGTAATCCGGATCAGAAATGGTTTTATAGGTGAAGACAACGTCATTAGCTGTAAACGGTTCGCCGTCCTGCCATTTCACTCCTTCATTTAGCGTGAAAGTGACGGAGGTTTGATCTTCGCTTAAGTCCCAGTCTTTTGCCAAAGAAGGCAAAAATTCAAGTTTATCATTCTGCGTAATCAATCCGTCATGAGTAAATTGTAAAATATTGTTCTCATACGAACTGGAATAAAAAATCGGATTGAAAACACCTTCAGGAGGCGTATCCATCGCTCCGACAAGCTCCCCGCCTTTTTGCGGTTCGCCTGCGGCTTCACTGCCGCCTTCTTCATTTGAAGAAGAATTCGAATTACATGCTGCAAGGATAAGGACAAATATCAAAAGCAGCGGCCAAAGTTTCTTTCCTTTCAAGTTGAACACCCCTCTAATTTTTTTATCATTTCAAATCATTTTTCAGTTGGTGCACTATATCCTCATATCACCCCCTTACCTAGTACCCATAGCACTATTCCTTAGGTTCCGTGTACAAATGGCAGGCTACATAGTGTCCGCTGCCGATATCAGTTAATTCGGGACGGACTTCTGCACAACGTTCATGCGCTTTTGGACAGCGTGTGCGAAACGCGCATCCCGATGGAGGGTTTGATGGGCTTGGCAAATCTCCTTTTAAAATAATCTTTTCTCTTTTTTTCCGGACATCCGTTGTAGGCACTGAAGATAAAAGCGCTTTTGTATAAGGATGCAGCGGTGCATCGTAAATCCTTCCCTTTGGTGCAATTTCAGCGATCCGGCCGAGGTACATAACTGCTACCCGGTCGCTGATATGCTTGACGACACTTAAATCATGAGCAATAAATAAATAGGTTAGTTTAAACTCGTCCTGAAGATCGGCCATCAAATTCAATACTTGAGCCTGGATCGACACATCAAGCGCTGAAACCGGTTCGTCGCATACGATAAATTTAGGATTAAGAGCAAGCGCGCGGGCGATGCTGATTCTTTGCCGTTGTCCCCCTGAAAACTCATGAGGGTATTTAAACTTGTCAGCCTTGCGAAGGCCAACTTTCTCCAACAGGCTGTCTACCTTATCTCTTCGCTCATTTTTACTTAAGGAGGTTTGGACAACTAGAGGCTCTTCAATTAATTCGGAAATGCTCATTTTCGGATTAAGCGAAGCAAATGGATCCTGGAAAACGATTTGCATATCGCGCCGGTATGGGCGAAGCTTTCGGTTGTTTAAACCTGTTATATCTTTGCCTTCGAAGACAATTTGACCTTCTGTCGGATCCAGCAGGCGCAAAAGGACACGTCCAAGCGTAGATTTTCCTGATCCAGACTCGCCGACAACCCCAAGAGTCTCACCGCGCTTCACATCAAGGCTTACACCGTCTACAGCTTTGACGTGCCCAACTGTGTGCTTGAGCACTCCGCCTTTTATAGGGAAATACTTCTTTATGTTTGTCGCATGTAAAATATAATCTTCTTCCGCATCTTTATGTAATTTCTGGAGATCGTTTTCAACTAAAGACAATGTCCTAAGCCTCCTTTTCGTATAGATAGCAGCGAACCTTATGATCGTATGAGGTTTCGATTAAACTCGGATTTTCCCCTCTGCAAATTTCCATTACATGCGGACAGCGATCTGCGAATCTGCAGCCTGTCGGGAAGCTGTAAGCTGGAGGAACGGTTCCTTTTATCGCTCCAAGCCGTTTCACATCTTTATCCAAGCTTGGAAGGCTGGCCAATAGTCCTTGTGTATAAGGGTGTTCGGGGTGTTCGAACAAGTTTTGCGTATCCGTACTTTCAACAATTTGACCGCCGTACATCACCATGACACGGTCTGCGTATTCTGCTACGACTCCTAGATCATGAGTGATTAATAGAACAGCCATATTAAATTTTTCTTTCATTTCATTCATTAAATCCAAGATTTGTGCTTGAATCGTGACATCCAGCGCAGTTGTAGGCTCGTCTGCAATCAATAGCTTCGGCTCGCAGGAAATGGCAATTGCTATCATTGCCCGCTGTCTCATTCCCCCGGAAAGCTGATGGGGATATTCATTCATTGTGGCTTCTGCTCTTGGGAAGCCTACTGTTTTAAGGAGCTCGATTCCCTTTTTGCGTGCTTCGACTTTTGATATTTTTTTGTGTTTTACTAATGTTTCGACAATTTGATTTCCAATAGTGAACACTGGATTCAACGCAGTCATAGGCTCTTGGAAGATCATAGCGATATCATTTCCTCTAACCTTAGACATTTGCTTATCACTGAGCTTTACTAAATCCTCACCGCCGAAAACGATTTCCCCTTCTTTTATTTTTCCAGGTTTATTGATTAATTGCATAATAGATAGTGAGGTAATGCTTTTCCCGCTTCCGGACTCCCCAACTAGTGCTAAAGTCTCTCCTGGTTGAATTGAAAAATCAACATTATCGACGGCTTTCGCAACCATTTTGTTTTCTAAATAGAAATAGGTCTTTAACCCTTTTACATTTAAAATTGCATTTTGAGCCATTCACTTCACCTCGTGATTCAATATGTCCGCCAAGTAGTCTATCAATTTATATTTAGAAAAAGTATACATTCAAGCCAGAATTTTTTCAATATAAAAAATAATAAAAATATTAATATTTTTGAAAAATATGACGTTTCAAATCAAGATAAAAGAACTAAAACCTTAGAACTATTAAGTCGGTTGAAAAGCAAAAAAAAATAATAAAATGAAACCAGTTAAAACGTTATCACTTTAAGACGTTATAGAAATAGAGAGGTAAAGAATCAAAAAGGAGAGCTTTCTACAGCTTCGATACTTTTGTTTATCCAGTCTTACGATTCACCTATATCTTGCTAAAATAAAATATCATCAAAAAACTATTTTATTCACAAATATATTATCAGACCATAATTTATGCATCTATGCATTTGTCCGTACTGAGTAGACAGGTTGTATTGGGGCATTTTTAATACTGGCAACGGTCCTATTTTATTCTACAAAAGAACCAAATTGAAGAAATTCGTCACAATATCTTCCATCTGTATTTCTTGGTTCGAAATATTAAATTATTTATATCTTACATCATTTGCTGAAATATATTTACATATTTTTTGAAAACAATAAAAAAACTTGAAGAAAATCTCCAATAAGAAGTTCTGCAAGTTTAATCCATCTTATTTACTAAGGGGAGTATAATCAACGCCGCGCGTGTAAGAGTTTGCGGCATCCCATAACAAAAATTCATTGATTCCTTCTTCATTTAGCGCCTTGATTTGATCTTCTACCTCTTCTTTCCCATACTCCTGATAGTTTCCGCTTCCGAGGTAGGAAGCAGTGAAATCCTGCATCCAGGGTCTTGAAGTTGGCGGGTGATCTAATTTTTCCAGCTTTTGTTTTTCAACCTTCGAATATTCCTTAATCATTTTATACGGCTCTAAATCCGGTTTATTTACTCCAAAATACCCAGTCCAATGGCTCGGATAGATCATTGATGATATAACATCCACATTACTCGATATTTTCGAAAAGTTTTGTCCGATTCCTGGAGCTTCAGGAATGGTGGCGGAGTAGCCAAAGATATCAACCGATACATCGACACTGTATGGCTTGAGCTTTTCTTTTGCATACGCGACAAAATCAGTAACGGCATTTACTCGCTTTTGTACGTTGTCCTCAGCAGATTCTCCGTATTTTCCTGTCTGATAGTTCAGGTCGGCATCTCGTTTTTCAAATCCTTCAGGAAAACGTACATAATCGAATTGAATTTCTTTAAACCCCATTTTTGCTGCTTCTATGGCCAAGTCGACATTGTAATCCCAGACTTCCTTCAGAAATGGATTGACAAAAGATTCCCCTCGTCCGTTTGTCCATACCTCACCGTTTTTCTCTTTAAATGACCATTCTGGTTTTTCTTTTGCAAGTACCAAATCTTTGAACACTACGATCCGTGCAATTGGATAAATCTTTTTTTCTTCCAGTGTTTTTAGCATGGCTTGGGGATCTTTTATGAACTGGTGGCTGATCCCTTCATACTTTGATTCCTTAGCAGGCCTGTACGTTAAGTTGCCATGATCATTTTTAACATCAATCACCATCGCATTTAATTCCGTTTCGTCCACTAATTTTGTTAGCTCATTAAACCTGCTTCCTCCTGCTGAATTTCCAGATACATAAATCCCCCGAACCGCATCAGGATATTCAAATTCATAACCGGAGCGATACTCAAATCTGGGCATTTCACTAGGCAGCATGAGTTTTTTTATTCCAAGATTTTTTGTACTAACGTCACCTGCCCCTTCTTCATCAGCTGAAGCTGAAGCCGATAAGCTCACTAATAAACAGAATAAAATTATATTTAATCGCACATGACCCCCCTCCTCAACTTCATTATAAGACAAGCAAAAATCCGTGAATAGGATAAAGTATGTCCCGCCAACACTTCAACAACAAACAAAGAAAAAAGACGATCCCTTCATAGGGGCCGCCTTCTATGACTATTTCTGATATGATGCTTGATATGATTTGAATTCTTCTTCAGAGCACATGACATAATGCCCAGGTTTCACTTCTCTAAATTCCATCTCTTCTCCGGATTTCAATCGGTGGACGGATGGATCATATTTTTTGCGGATACGGTTCTTTTCATAATCCGGATCAGGCAGAGGAATTGCGGACAGTAGTGATTGAGTATAAGGATGAATCGGATTATTATATAAATCTTCAGCCGGAGCAAGCTCCACCAGCTTCCCTAAGTACATAACCCCGATTCGATCACTAATATACTTTACCATTGAAAGATCATGGGCAATAAACAAATAAGTCAGCCCTTTTTCTTGCTGCAGTTCCTTCATCAGATTCACAACCTGAGCCTGAATGGAAACGTCAAGAGCAGAGATTGGCTCATCAGCTATGATAAATTCCGGCTCAACAGCGAGTGCACGGGCAATACCGATCCTTTGGCGCTGCCCGCCGGAAAATTCATGCGGATAGCGGTTGGCGTGCTCTTTATTTAGCCCTACCGTTTCAAGAAGCTGATAGACCCGTTCCTGGCGTTGTTTTTTTGTTTTGGCCAAGCCATGAATGTCGATTCCCTCAGCAATAATGTCTGCTACCTTCATGCGGGGATTCAATGACGCATACGGATCCTGAAAAATCATTTGCATTTTGCGGTTGAATGCCTTCAGTTCAGCTTTCGTTTTTTTCGAATGGACGTTTTCACCCTTGTAAAGGACTTCGCCTCCAGTTGCATCGTACAGCCTGATTAAAGTTCTTCCGGTGGTCGACTTTCCGCAGCCGGATTCTCCTACAAGCCCGAGAGTTTCTCCTTTGTACACTTGAAAGCTGATATCATCAACAGCCCGCACTTGGTTTGGTTTTCCGATATTAAAGTATTGCTTTAAATGATTCACTTCCAGCAGTACTTCTTTTTCACTCATGAATTTCCGCCTCCTTTACCGGAGAATTGTTTCATTCTTTGCTTCACTGCTTCCGGAGGCTCTACCTTCGGCGCATTCGGATGCAAAAGCCACGTTGCTGCATAATGAGTATCAGACACCTTGAACATCGGCGGCTCTTTTTCAAAATCGATTTTCATCGCGTACTGATTTCTCGCAGCAAATGCATCACCCTTTGGCGGCTTTAATAAATCAGGAGGCGATCCAGGAATCGCATACAGCTTTTCTTCCGTCGCATCGAGGCTCGGCATTGAACTTAATAATCCCCACGTATAAGGGTGCTTCGGATTATAAAAGATATCATCTGCCGTACCGATCTCGACAATTTTACCTCCATACATAACGGCGACACGGTCCGCAACGTTTGCAACGACACCTAAATCATGTGTAATGAAAATGATTGATGTGTCTATTTGTTTCTGAAGATCCTTCATTAACTCTAAGATTTGGGCTTGAATGGTTACATCAAGGGCAGTGGTCGGCTCATCGGCAATCAGCACTTTGGGATTGCACGCCAATGCGATCGCAACAACAACGCGCTGCCTCATTCCACCGGAAAATTGGTGAGGATATTGCTTGAATCGATTTTCCGCATCCGCAATTCCCACAAGCTCAAGCAAATGGATCGCGCGTTTTTTCGCTTCATGCTTACTTGCCTTTTGATGCTTAATAATTGGCTCCATGATCTGTTTTCCAACGGTCATTGTCGGATTTAACGATGTCATCGGGTCCTGGAATACCATCGAAATCTCTTTGCCTCGGATTTTCTGCAATTGAGATTCTTTCAGCTTTGTCAAATCCTTGCCACCGTATAAAATTTGACCTTTTTTAATTTCTGAGTTTGATTTTGGGAGAAGGCCCATAATTGATTTTGTCGTAACCGATTTGCCTGAACCAGACTCACCGACAATTGCCAAGGTTTCGCCTTTATTCAGTTCAAAATTAATACCGCGGATCGCCTGCACTTCTCCGCTGAACGTGTGAAAGGAAATTGTTAAATCATTTATTTCTAATACCTTTTCTCCTGTGTTCAAAATGTTCACCTGCCTTTATAAATATAAATTAGTCGCGCATCTTCGGATCAAGAGCATCACGAAGACCGTCTGCGATTAAATTGAATGCAATCATGATTACACTGATAACAATTGCAGGAAAAATCATTTGCGTTGGGTAAGCCAGCATTACCTTAAAGCCGTCATCAATTAAAGTTCCTAAAGATGCTAACGGATCCTGCAGGCCAAGCCCGATAAAACTCAAAAACGCTTCAAAGAAGATCGCGCTCGGGATAGTGAACATCGTATTGATAATCATCACACCAGCTAAATTAGGAAGCATATGCTTGCTGATGATTTTCGCATGCCCGAGCCCAAGCGTTCTTGATGCCAGTACAAATTCCTGTTCCTTCATTTTCATTACCTGCGCGCGTACGACCCTTGCCATATTGATCCAGCCGGTGATCGTTAAAGCAAGAATGATAGGTCCAAATCCAGGTTTAAACAAAATGATCATTAAGATGACGATAACCAGATTCGGAATCCCCATTAAGATCTCTATGATCCGCTGCATAATGTTATCAATTCTGCCCCCGAAATAGCCGGAAATCGCGCCGTAGATAACACCAATGACTAAATCGATTAAAGCAGCAAGTACAGCGATCATCAGTGAAATTTGTGACCCTTTCCATACTCTGGACCAAAGATCGCGGCCAAGGTTGTCCGTACCGAACCAATAATAGTCATTAATTTGTTTCTCCTCGTAAGGATTGACTACGTTTCCGCTTTGAGTTGTCCGTACCCCGTCAAACGGAAGCCACTTGACGTTCTCAAGCACCGGCACCCGAGGGGGCAAATTAGCGTGTGGCGTATATTGCTTGTAATAGGGCTTATCATTCATCATCGGTCCGAATAATGCCAGTAAGGTAAGCAGCAATAGGACAACAAGGCTGATAACAGCACCTTTATTTTTTCTGATTCGCAGCCATGCATCCTGCCAGTAATTTAAGCTTTTACGTTCGATCTTTTCTGCTTCTTTATGATCAGGAGAGGCTGGCTCAAATAATTCTTTTGGTAATTTTTCTTCGTGAAGAGACATTATTTTTTCCCTCCTGTCACACGGATTCTCGGATCGATAATTCCGTAGAGTATATCGACAATCAAGGTTATGAACACAAATAATGCAGCAAACAATAGCGTCGTCCCCATAATAACAGTGTAGTCATTGACTGTAATAGCTTTTACAAATTGCTCTCCTATCCCAGGGATGGAGAAAATCCGTTCAATAACTAACGAACCTGTCATAAGGCTTACTGTTAAAGGTCCCAGCACGGTAACGACAGGGATCAGTGCGTTTCGCAAGGCATGCCTGAAAGCAACTTCCCCGAAGCTCGCGCCTTTTGCCTTCGCTAGCGTAATGTAATCAGAACCAAGAACTTCAACCAGTTCTGTTCTCATAAAACGTGCGGCAATCGAAATCGGGAACATTGCTAATGCAATCGTCGGCAAAATGCTGTATTCAAATCCGTTCCAGAACTGAGTAGGAAGGATCCCCCATTTCACACCGACGTAGTATTGTAGCAATCCAGCGAAAACAAAAGAAGGAATAGATTTTCCGATGACAGAGAGAAAAGTAGCTAAATAGTCAAGCCAAGTATTTTGTTTAAATGCACCAATAATCCCTAATAGAATTCCTGCAATCGTTCCCACAACCATCGCCTGAATACCCAATGTCAGTGACGGTCCAATTCGATAGGAAATTAGTTCAGCAACAGAGGTATTGTTGAATTGGAAGGATACTCCCAAATCTCCTTTTAGAAGATTTCCCATGTAATTGAGGTATTGAATAAAAAGAGGGTCATTCAGTCCATACCTTTCATACATTATCGCTTTTTGTGCTTCTGTGAGCTTATTTATATTCGAAAAAGGAGTACCCGGCATAAATTTCATTAAAAAGAAAGAAAATGTAGCAATCAAAAACAGAGTAATCACCATATAAAAGATTCTTTGCGCAAGATACTTTATCACTAACGGCACCTCCTAATTAAAAAATTCTTTATTTTTCGACATATCTTGTAAAGTAAAAAGAGAGCATATTCAGAGAATATACTCTCCTCCGCGAAACATTCCGCGGAAAACTCACTTCACTTTCAACCATTTGTAGGAATATTCAGGTCCAACCAAATGGTAAGTGAACCCTTCAAGCTTATCAGAAACAAGAACATTGGATGAACGCTGATAAATCGGCGCAAGTGCAGCATCTTCTTCTAAAAGAACTTTCTCAGCTTCCTGTAGCGTAGCCCATCTTTCTTCCGGCTTGTCAGCAAGTTTGTTTTGAGCATCGTTGATCAGCTGATCATATTTCTTGTTTGAATAGTTCATGTGGTTGTTTCCGCCGTCTGTAATAAACAGATCTGAGAATGTGATCGGATCAAGATAGTCTGGACCCCATCCAGCTACTTGAAGATCATAATTTTCGCTTGTGTCACGATCAATTCGAGTAGCAAACGGAACGCTTTGGATATTAAGTGTAAGGCCGTCTAACGTTCCTTCAAGCTGATCTTTCATATACGAAGCAATCGTTTTTGCTGATTCAGTATCGTCACCTAGATAGTTAATGGTTACTTCGGATTGACCAAGTTCTTTCAGTCCTTGAGCAAATAGCTTTTTCGCTTCTTCTTTATTCATTTTCAAAAAGTCGCCGTTTTCACGGAAATCTTTTCCAGATTCGTCTTTGACAAAATCTTGTGGTACTTCATAATAGGCAGGAACGGAACCATTTTGAAGGACATCGTTCACTAGCGCTTCTTTATCAAAGGACATAGCAATCGCACGGCGAATATTTTCATTTGCTAATGCTTCATTTTTTTGGTTCATTTTCAACCAGAAAATAGTCGGCTCCAGCCATTGAACCTTTCTATTATCGTCCTGATACTTTTCAAGTACTGCAGCAGTTGACAGCTTTGGAGTTACGTCAGCCTCTCCTGCTTCAAACGCATTGGCAGCTGCTTGCGGATCTTTAGATACGTTAAATGTAATTTTGTTCATTGATACGTTATCTTTGTCCCAATATTGATCGTTTTTCGCATATTGCCAAGTGGTAGCTTGTGATCCTTCCCATTTCGCAAGGGTGTAAGGACCGTTATAAACGAGGTTTTCTGCATTTTTCGCGTAGTTGTCGCCTTTTTCCTCAATAAACTTTTGGTTTTGCGGGTAGAAAGTAGGGAAAGCAAGTAATGATTCGATAAAAGGAATAGGCTTTTCAAGCGTAATTTCAAGCGTCTTGTCATCAATTGCTTTAATGCCTAGTTCACTTGGTTTTGCTTTACCAGCATATACCTTGTCAGCGTTTTTAATTTTTCCGCTCATCATGTATGGGCCGTAATCTGATTCTGTTTTAGGATCTAGAGAACGCTGCCAAGCATAAACGAAATCGTTTGCTGTCACAGGGTCACCATTAGACCATTTTGTATCACGAAGCTTAAACGTGTAGACTGTTTTATCTTCGTTTACCTCAGGCTCGCCGTCAGCAATGGCAGGAATCGGCTCTTGATTTTGATCCATCCGGTATAAGCCTTCCATTACATTGTTTAACGTCGTAAAGCTAACAGTGTCGGTTGCTTTGACAGAATCCATGTCAGGAAGTTCAGCTGATTCGAGAATAACTGCTTCTTGCTTTTTATCTCCACTGTCTTCTGAGCTGCCGCCGTAGCCGCATGCTGAAAGAACCAGGCTGAAAACAAGGGCAAGAGCCAAAAGCAATGAAAATTTAGATTTTTTCAACATCCAAGTATTGCCTCCCTGTAAGTATAAATTTGTGTACGAAAACTATTATACAAGCTAACTGAAAATTATGCATTCATTTTGTTAAAAAAATTTAAATTTAATTTACCTGAATGTAACATTTTAATAATCCCAGTAATATAGTTTCATAAATTTTCAATAAAAAATGCAATAATTGGTTTTGATATGATCTAAAGCTTGATATATAGAGATTTCTCTCGTTATAACAGGTTTAATCTTTTCCCTTTAATAGTAAAAACGAATTATATTTATTTCATGTAAATCTCGAAAACATAATATTTCTCTATACTTATCACATAATTTTCAATATACTTATTAATATTTTACAATATGAATGTAAAGGAGTTGTTAACGATTCGACCAGTTATTATTACCCTATTTTCTTGTCTTTTGCTAATCATACTTATGATGTGTTTTACAGGAGGATTTACTCTGCTAAATTTAATTAATGCTTTGTTTCTTGTTTCCTTCCTTCTCATTCTTCCTTCACTGTCATACATAGTTTTTCGCGGAGGCTTTTTTAAAGGAATTTCATATAGTTTTAGAAGGCTGTTCACCCAAAAGGAGCGGGATATGTACGGCGAACTGACCGGGGAATCACCTGAGAGCAATCAAAGCAGCTCTCAAAATACGAAAGAGTTCATGAAGACGCTGGGTGTCACAGGTTTCGTGCTATTTGCGATCATGCTCGTTCTGCTAATGGTGTATTATTTTTTAGAAACTTGAAGTCCATATCATTCTTTTATATAATAAATTCCGTAACATGAACTAAAAATGCGATGAAGAAGAATAGTACACATTGACAACGTTTAAAGAGAGCCTGCGGTGCTGGAAGCTGGTAGCGAAGTAATGTGGAATGGGCTTTGGAGCAGCTGACTGAACTTGTAGTAGGCTCAGCCGGAGAGGACTCCGTTACAAACATTAAGGTGATTTCACGTGTTGAAATAAATCAGGGTGGTACCGCGGTTCATTCGTCCCTTTTTAGGGAATGAATGAACCTTTTTGCATTTTATATGAAGGAGAGAATTAGAAATGAAAACCATTTTTTCAGGGATTCAGCCAAGCGGATCTGTCACGCTTGGAAACTACATTGGGGCAATGAAGCAATTCGTTGACCTGCAGCATGATTACAACAGTTATTTTTGTATTGTTGATCAGCATGCAATTACCGTGCCTCAGGACAGGCTCAGGTTAAGAAAGAACATTCGAAGCCTCGCAGCGCTTTATCTTGCCGTCGGGCTTGATCCGAATAAAGCGACTCTTTTTATTCAATCAGAGGTTCCTGCACACGCCCAGGCCGGGTGGATGCTTCAATGTGTGTCCTACATTGGCGAGCTGGAACGAATGACTCAATTTAAAGATAAATCGGCAGGGAAAGAAGCCGTAGCAGCAGGTTTGCTTACCTATCCTCCATTAATGGCTGGAGATATCCTTCTTTATTCAACCGATTTAGTTCCAGTGGGTGAGGATCAAAAGCAGCATTTGGAACTTACGAGGGATATCGCAGAACGTTTTAACAAAAAATACAACGACATCTTTACGATTCCCGAAGTAAAAATTCCGAAGTCCGGTGCACGAATTATGTCACTGGCTGACCCAAAAAAGAAAATGAGCAAATCCGATCCGAATCAAAAAGCATTTATTACCCTGCTTGATGAACCGAAAGCAATCGAGAAAAAAATCAAAAGCTCGGTCACTGATTCAGAAGGAGTCGTCCGATACGACAAGGAAAACAAACCTGGGATCTCAAACTTACTGACGATCTATTCGATTTTTGAAGGAGTTTCGATTGAAGAGCTTGAAAACCGTTACGAAGGAAAAAACTACGGTACATTCAAAGCCGAGCTCGCAGAAGTAATCATCGAATCTTTGAAGCCGATTCAGGACCGCTATTATGAGCTGTTGGAATCTGAGGAGCTTGATAAAATCTTAGATGATGGAGCTGAACGAGCAAACCGAGTAGCTTCTAAAATGCTAAAGAAAATGGAAAATGCAATGGGCCTTGGCCGTAAAAGAAGATAGAAAGAACGAACGCACCGCTCATGGCGGTGCGTTTTTCAATTCACTTTCGTTTCGTTTTCAAGATCCCAAAGCTTTTCAAAAAAAGGTTGTCCTTTTATTAAGTTCTCGCAGAAGTTCAGATGCTTATCAGACCAGCCTTCTACAGTTTCATTGTAAAGCATATCCCAAATTTGTTCGAAGCTCATTCGTTTCATTTGTTTATACATAGACGGATTCCACTCGGTGTACCAATATGCGATTTCCGATTTGTTGTTCAGTCCCTTCAGCTGATCAAGCGCCATAAACATAAGCTGCTTTAGCTGCCTTTCCTTTCTCGTTAACCCCCTTACATGCTCGGGCGACAAGGAAAGAATATGGTACTCTTTTGAAGATTCAAGTGTCTGGCTGCTAAAATCATAACTATTAGGATCGACGTCCTTGACCATTTCATAAACAAGCTGTTCTTGCCTTGGAATCAACCTGCTTTTTCTGACTGGAATCGTATAGCCTATCGTATCCACCGCAAGAATCCCTATGCCGTCTGTTACACAAAAACAGTAATCAAGCTGCGAACGTTCATGGTTTTTGCGAATGTAGGCCTTCTGATACACTTCAGACAACAAATCCGGCGGCAGCTCGGACAAGTCATTTTCTATGTAATGAAACAGCACGCTCGGAACCCGAAGCAAAGGTACTTGATCCAACAACTCGACGCTGTCATCCTTTCTCCATTCATGAAAATGGCACACGTTGTATCCATTTTCTTCCCCTTCAAACCAATTGACCCACACATCATGAAGAAACAACATCTTTAACCCCTCACTTTTTGTAACTTTTGTTCAACAGTATAGGCAGTTAAAAGAGAATTTATTCCACAAGGATCAGTTTTTGGGCTTAATTTTGACAGCTTGACTGTAGATCTCGATAGAAATAGTTTTGCCACTTATCGGTTCCGATTTTGCGCATTTACTTGTGGCCATTATTTTGTTACGGGTCGCTCCCACTCATTTATGAGCATTCTTCGGATGTTTATTGTGATCAATGCAAAAACTTTTCAGATGACAATGTAAGGAGTTGTTTAATTTTTTTATTGCTCCTTGCCATGTAATCCTTTACAATACGGTATCCTACCGCATATCCCATCATTTGCGGATAAGGCCCTCTTCCATATAACAGCCTTTGGATGAGGCTGCCTTCTTCTTGTCTGACGTCGATATTTGGCTTAATCCATCTTTCGAAAAACTGATCTAGCTGTTTGTTGTTGTAATAAGCAGTCCATTTGGCTGTCTCTTTTTTACCGAACCGTTCATTGACGGCAGCTTCGGCCAATCCTTCGAGAATCAATGTATCCAGAAGTGTGATATCGGATTCGTCTTTATTCATTTTATTTAAACGGCAAATGTGATTATATTCATGGGTGATGAGGGCTGCGATTGAGGAGTTTGAATTGTCAGGGGATAAAAAAAGAAAGATTTTATCAGGAAAGGCAAGACCGCTTTTTGATCCGAATTCAGCACGTAATCTTCTGTTTTGCTCGTCTACTGGAAGTATAATTACTGGAACATCGGGTCCATTCCATTCTTTTTTCAAAAAGTTAATTTCTTTCGCAGCTTTTTGATAAAACCCTTGCTCTTTTAACTTTTTTATATTGCTTTTTCCATCTTTCCAATTACGAAACATTCCGTGACTGGAAAGATGGACAAGGATACCTCTTCCCATTTTTTCATGAGCTCCTTCAAATAACGGCAGCACGTATTTCGAAAGCTCAGCTGTATTGTCCGCATTATCAAACCATTTGACTGTGTTTATCACACTCATCTATATCCCCCCTTTCCTTATCGTATGCAAAAAAAAAACAACCGGCTACCGTATAGGTAACCTGCTGTTTATGCTAGACATATTTTTTGAATACGAGTGTGGCATTGTGTCCGCCAAAGCCAAGGGAGTTGCTTAAAACAGCCTTTACTTCCTGCTTACGAGCTTTGTTTGGAACATAATCTAAGTCACAGTCCTCGTCAGGCGTTTCGTAATTAATCGTCGGCGGAATGATTCCGTCTTTGATTGCCATAATTGAAAAAATAGCTTCAATACCGCCAGCAGCACCTAGCAAATGGCCTGTCATGCTTTTTGTTGAGCTGATCGCCAGCTTATAAGCATAATCGCCAAATACTTCTTTGATTGCCATCGTTTCAAATTTTTCATTATATTGAGTACTAGTTCCATGTGCATTGATGTAATCAATGTTTTCCGGAGTTAGTTCTGCATCAAGAATGGCTTGCAGCATCGCCCTCGCTCCTCCTTCACCAGTCGGTGATGGAGCGGTAATATGATACGCATCGCCGGTAGAACCATATCCCGATACCTCAGCATAGATATTCGCGCCTCTTTTGATCGCATGCTCCAACTCTTCGAGAATAACGATTCCTGCTCCCTCACCCATGACAAAGCCATCGCGGTTTTTATCAAACGGACGGCTTGCCGTTTTCGGATCAGGATTGGTGGAAAGTGCTTTGTTTGCACAAAAACCGGCAAACGACATTTTCGTAAGCGGCGCCTCAGTTCCACCTGCAATCATCGCATCCGCATCTCCGCGCTGAATTGCCTTAAAGGCATCGCCAATCGAATTTGTGCCTGTTGCGCATGCTGTGACGGTACAAGAATTAACTCCTTTTGCACCAAGGTAAATTGATACTTGCCCAGCAGCCATATCCGGTATCATCATCGGTACAAAAAAAGGACTGACACGTCTTGGTCCTTTTGACAATAATGCATCATACTGCTGTTCAAATGTTTCCATTCCGCCTATGCCTGAACCAATCCAAACTCCAATTCTGGGAGCATTTTGATCGGTAATTTCAAGCTTTGCATCTTCGACTGCCATTTTTGAAGCAGCAACCGCGTATTGTGTAAATCTGTCCATTTTTCTGGCATCTTTTTTATCCATAAAATCGGCTGCATCGAAATCCTTTAGCTCTGCTGCAACCTTAGCAGGATATTCATCAGGATTCACTCTCGTTAACGGACCGATTCCCGAAACGCCTTTTACGGCATTTTCCCATGATGTTTGGGCTGTATTTCCAAGTGGCGACACAGCTCCTATGCCAGTAATGACCACTCTTTTTTTATTCATAAAAAGCACCTCACCTTTTTTGCTATCGACCCCAGCGCATTGCGATGGCTCCCCAAGTCAAGCCTCCGCCGAAGCCTACCATAACAAGTAAATCTCCATCTTTTATTTTACCAGCTTCCAGCTCTTCCACAAGAGAAATCGGAATAGACGCAGCTGAGGTATTCCCATATTTTTGAATCGTTTTTGACATTTTTTCAAGCGGGAGTTCAAGACGTTCTCTTGCCGACTCCATGATTCTTATATTCGCTTGGTGCGGAATGAGAAAATCAACATCTTCTTTACCCAGACCAGCTTTTACAAGGACGTTTACACTTGATTCGCCCATTTGCCGAACAGCAAATTTAAACACTTCTCTGCCGTTCATGAAAATTTTAGCAGCATCATCAGAATAGAGATGCTTTCCACCTGTTCCATCTGATCCAAGCTCAAAAGATAGAATGCCTTTCCCATCACTGACCGGGCCGAGAACAACTGCACCGGCACCGTCTCCAAAAAGAACTGCCGTGTTACGGTCTTCCCAGTTTGTGATCCCCGAGAGCTTCTCAGCCCCTACGACAAGAACATGCTTGTAGCTGCCAGATTCGATAAACTGCTTTGCCGTAATTAAGCCATACATAAAGCCGGCACAGGCAGCACTTAAATCCATCGCACACGCTCTATGTGCGCCCAGCCTTTCCTGAAGCATACAAGAAACTGAAGGAAACGAGCGATCCGGCGTAACAGTTGCTACTAAAATCATATCTATGTCCGCCGCATCCACATTTGCTTGTTTCAAAGCTTTTTCTGCAGCATAGTATGCCATATCAGAGGTGAATTCGTCATCTCCGGCTATTCTTCTTTCTTCTATACCTGTTCTAGTACGTATCCATTCATCGGAAGTTTCCATCATTTTTTCTAAATCAAAATTAGTTATGACTTTTTCAGGCAGATAGCGCCCGATTCCCCATATTCCAGCATTCATAGGATAAGCTCCTTTACAAAGTTAAAAGCTAATATTAGTATCTGGTACTAATCGTACCTTATTTTTTTTTCTTTGGCAATACTGCATGCGCCTAAACTGAAAGCCGAGCGAAAACATAAACTGGCAATAAAGGGGGAAATGCGATTGAACAAAGGGAATGATTTTTTTAATCAAATGATGTTCGGAAAGAGAGAAGAAAAGGAGAAAGCGGAAGAGAAAGAAGTCAAAGATGAGCAGAAAGATCCTGATTCGATTGATTATAATCATGTGATGAACCAAATTGGGGAGATCATGAATTCTCTTGATGAAATTAAACCCGCCCTGAAAGAATTTGCCCCTCTCTTTAACAGCATAAAGAAAAAAATAGGAAAATAAAAAAAGCCATTTCGTTCAAAAAATGGCTTTTTTATTTACTTTTCGCTTGCATCTGTTTTACCCAGTTCATAGGCTTCAGCCATGACCTTCGTGAATAAATTCATAAATGGCTCCAAAGAATCAATTGACAGCTCGATTCCGGCTTTATCTAATTCTTGCTTTGCTTCGGGTAAATATTTCATGGCGATTTGCATAAATTCCATTGATTTTTCATGTGGCACTCTCATTCACGTCCCTTCGTTTGGAAGTTTTCCTGTTTGTTTATAATCCTTGACCAATTGATTGATTTTATTTTGATAATCATATGGTATAAGAGGGCTGAAATCACCAAGGGTAATAATATCTTCTTGAAAATCAACATAGCATGTTCCCGATTCAAGTGTACCATCATTAAACTTTCTTGCCACAGTTTCATAGAGATGATCCACATTCTGAACTGTACTGGTCAGAACAACATTGTCTCCCAAATCGATTTGATCGTTGATATAGCCGATGGCATATAGCCCGTTAGCTTTTAATTGCTGGATTACAGGAATATTATACCCGTCACCTGCAGGATAGACAACATCGACCCCTCTGCTGATTAACTTTTTGTTTAATTCAAGTGCCTTAGCTTTGTCGTCCCAGCTGCCAACATACTCTACATCCACTTTGACTTCTTTATCCTGATAACGCGAACCTTCTATAAAGCCTGCTACTTCAGGCTGCCATTCATATGAAGCGAGAATGCCGATTTCATTCGTTTTTGACATTCGAGAAGCTATCATCCCTCCGAAAAAACCCATGGCTTCAGCTTTAAACTTAATGCTTGTCACATTCTTTTTATCTGAGTCTCCATTAAAAAAGACAAACTGTACATCAGGATATCTTTCACTGAGTTTATTAAAGATTGGTTCATAAATATCACCGTGCCCGAAAATCAGATTGGTTCCTTTTTTCACAAAATCTTCTACCGCACGCTCGATATCTCCTTCACTCTTCATTCCTTCTTTATAAAACACATCCACATTGTATTCCGATTGGATGCTTAACAAACCCTTATATCCTTTTGTTCCCCAGACCTGGTCACTAATCGTATCAGGTACAAGAAGCCCCGCTTTTTTTAATTTCCCTCCAGTAAAAGGTTGTCCACAACTAGTTAAAACAAGGAGGACAGCAATCAATGTGGCAAGCTGCTTAGCCAACTCATGCTCAGCTCCTTTCAAAACATGCATGATTATATTCTATCGTCCCTCTAGCAATTTTGGAAGAAGTTTCTTATATTTTGTCGATTTTTGTAGGTGTTTGTCGCTGCCATTGTTCAATGAGTTTATCCGCTTCCTCTTCTGACGTTTTCTTCTCAATCTCTGCTAAAAATTTTTTCCGCTTCCAATCGGATGTTTCTTCCACTAGTTTATCAGCCACATCATTAACAAAAAAACAATCGTCCGGCCTTTCTTTCTTGTAATTCATGTCCCATGGCCCATACATCTTAGGAAGTGGAATGATTTTCACATGTTTTTGCTCTTCCTCATTTAATCTTACTTGACCGATTTCATGATCATAGACAAGAAGAAAAAGAGGATGTTCCCTATCTTTCCAGACATGATCCGCCAGTTCAGGAGAATAGATAATATAAATTCTTTCGTATTCTTGGCTTTTTCCGTTTGGTTCTACATAAAAATGCTCATTTCTTCCCAGCCACAGCAGTCTTTCCTCAATTAAATGCTGTTTTTCTTTAACTTGAGTCTGAAGCAAAACTGCATGGACTTCAAAGCCTTCATCCAATAATTTTTCACAAAGTGTAAGCCCGAAAAATTCATCTGTTCCAAGGACAAGGACCGAATTCATTTGACCTGTCCCACCTCTCATTATTAGTTTCATTAACGTCCAAAAATGAAAAACAGCCTGAATTCAGGCTGTTACTACTTTATTCTTCACAATTCCTTTTCATGCCTCTTGAAAAATTTCAGAATAGAAGATCGAATTCGATTCGGATGATCAGCCAGATAATAAGTTACTTTCACCTGATTCTTGCCATTCATTTGTTTTTCTTCGAAGATTTTGGCATGGGCATCGTACGGATAGGCCCCATTCATTCTTTGCCAAATATGGACAGGTACTTTGTTGTGGTAGGGGATAATTGTTTGAAATCGAAAATTCTCCATTTCCTTTTCAGGAATTCCGTAGCTTTTTTCCAATTGTTTTACGAGCTGCTTATAAAAAAATTTATTTTCTTTTTCGTTCTCATAATAGCTTTGCAGGTCAAGGCAAGGAGTGAGCATAGCAACTGAACGAATTTGCTCTTCTGATTCATTCAGAAGATTTGCAGCCACTAGAGCACCCGTGCCTTCTGCTATGATATGGATTTTTTCGTTTAGAATTTCATGCTTTAATACGTAATGGATAAAATGCCTCGTGTAATCCGACGCTTTCTTCGCCCCCCAATGGGGATTAAATAAATTGCTGTAAAAAATTGTATAACCTTCAGACAAAAGCAATTGAATCGTCCTGTACTTCCCATCATGCTCCAGCCAAAAGCTTGTTTCAGGCTTGACAAAGTGATTCCTGTCCCCAAGAACGAGCACTCCGAATCCATTTGGCCGGTAGGGTATATGGATCGCATTCCATTCTGATTCAAATTGAAAAAAACGTTCGAAAATAGTCACCCCTTGCCTCACCTCCCTCCACGTCAATTCTTCTCTATATCATATGGAATTATTGTTGAAAGGGTTAAGAAATTGTCCTATCCCCTGAATTTTATCATTAAAACAAAAATTGGAGCGGATGTCTGAAAAATGTTCACAATTTTGGTGTTTATATATCTCTAGAGTACTTTTACCTTCTATTTTTCTATGGTATGATATGCTTTAGAAATGGAAAGAAGGACGAGGTGGGATCGTGCGTTTTATTATGCTTTTCTTTTGGGCGTTCCTTTTAACTCACATGGCAGGTTATTTAATTGCCTCAATGAATGGAGCAGCTTACGAACCATTGACTACATCAATTATAGCGGTAATTGCGTTCGTTCTCCTGATTATTTTGGGTGAGATTTTGCCAGCTACGAAAGAAACGAAACAGCATTAAAAATAAAAACTCTGCTTGGATATTTTTCCAAGCAGAGTTTTTTTAAGGTTTTCTTTGGTAAGTCCAAATCCGATTATGGTTTGAGGTGTCGGGAAACATATCACCTGCACTCAAGCGGATTTTTTGCGGGTCTTTTACCATGCTTCCTGTTTCACCAATTTCAACATATATACCATTGTTCGGTGCTTTTTGGCCAGGTTTAAATTGGTGCTGCTGTCCCATAATTTCACTCCTTCACCTTAATCAAAAATAGTATACCCATTCGATAAAAAAACATGTTTTTACAAAAAGCAAAAGGCCTTCCCGAGCTGGGAGGCCTTTTTATTGCTATTACTTGATTAAAGCTTTCAGCAGCGCTTTTTGGACGTGCATCCGGTTTTCCGCCTGCTGGAACACCGCTGAATTAGGTCCGTCGATAATTTCAGCTGTGACTTCTTCTTCTCGATGAGCAGGAAGGCAATGAAGGAAGGTGTAATCAGGCTTCGCATGAGCTGCAAGCTCTGAATTCACCTGGAAGCCTGAAAAAATCTTCAAACGCTCTTCGCTTTCCGCTTCCTGTCCCATGCTCGTAAAGACATCTGAATAAATGACGTCTGCATCAATTACCGCTTGTTCCGCATCATTAGTGACGGTAACAGCAGCACCTGATTTTTCTGCAAATGCTTTTGCCGACTGAATGACTCCTTCTTGTGGTTCATACCCCGAAGGAGAAGCGACTGTGATGTCGCAGCCGACCTTCGCACAGCCAATCATAAGGGAATGGGCAACGTTATTGCCATCCCCTACATAGACGACCTTTACGTTTTCCAGTGTGCCTTTTGTTTCATATATCGTTAACAGGTCTGCTAACGCTTGGCATGGATGCGCGAAATCAGATAATCCATTGATAACGGGAATCGTTGCGTATTTGGCAAGCTCTTCAACTCTTTCGTGTTCAAACGTTCTGATCATAATGGCATCGACATAGCCAGACAACACCTTAGCCGTGTCGGCAATCGTTTCTCCCCGCCCGAGCTGTATGTCTCTATTGCTTAAAAACAGCGCATTCCCACCAAGCTGCGCCATACCAGCTTCAAACGAGACGCGTGTCCGAGTGGAAGATTTTTCGAAAATCATTGCCAGCGTCTTTCCTGCAAAAATCGGCTGAAATTTGTTTTTTTTGAGATTAGCTGCTTCTTCAAGCAGGCCGATGATTTCTTCCTTTGTTAAATCCGCCAATGTGAGAAAGTCCTTACCCTGCAATTCGGTCACTGACTCCTGTTTCACATGTAATGAGCTCATACTTCCACTTCCTTTTTATAAATCTCACTTAGTGATGTCACTTTCGTTTCGCCTGAGGCGCCGGCAAAAAAGGCGTAAACCGTTTCTTCCTCTGTTAAGACAGTAACACCGTTGGTAAGGGCAGCAATCCTTTGCTTTTTCGCTTCTTCCGAAGTGTTCAGATGAATATGAAGGATTTTATCATCTTTTTTCAGCCAGGAGTCAAAGTCTTCATCCACTGTAAAACCATTTTCCTCAGCAAGCTTTTTTAGCTCTGAAGAACCTTCCAAATAGATCGAACCCTTATTCGTCCACTCGTTTGCGAAAATCTTCTTAAGCGCACTTTCCATGTTTTCCGCTACACACATTCCTTCACCGGTCGCTTTCATTTCCGGACCGAGCTTCAGGTCGATATCCTGAATGGCGTGTGAGGAGAAGACTGGAAATTTCACAGCGACTGCAGAATGGTTTTGGATTTCAGGGTTCATATCTTCAAGATGCTCTCCCACTAAAGCTTTAGTCGCTAACGGAATAAGCGGCACACCCATTACCTTGCTGACAACCGGTACTGTCCGGCTCGCACGCGGATTAACCTCCAGAACAAGTACTTCATCCTTCTGAATAACAAACTGTATATTCATAACACCTTGATAGGAAAGCTTTTTAACGAGTTGATCTGCCGCCAGGTACATCTCCTGCTGCTGTTTCTCAGTGAGAGATTGTGCTGGCAGTACCGCGAAGCTGTCCCCTGAGTGAACACCCGCTTTTTCAATGTGCTGAACATACGTTGGCACAAAGATTTCTTTCCCATCCGCCACTAAATCGATCTCGTATTCTTTGCCGTAAATATATTCGTCAATTAATATCGGATAAGGCAAGTGATTCGCATCGTTCAGCAATTCAAGCAGCATTTTTTCTGAATCAACAATAATCATACCCATACCGCCGATAACGTAGGATGGTCTGATCAATACTGGATAGCCGATATCTTTTGCTTTATTGACGGCATCCTGCTTGTCATAAGCAGTATCACCTTTGGCATGCTTAATATCAAGCTCATTTAGCAGTTGATAAAACCGGTCCCTGTCTTCAAGCAAATCGATAGTCTCAAATGAGGTTCCAAGAAGAGGGACTCCAGCCTGTTCCAATTCTTCTGCGACGTTGATCGCGGTCTGTCCGCCGAACTGGACAATGGCAAAATCGATTTCCTCCGCTTCGATGACATTCAAGATATGCTCAAGAGTAATCGGTTCGAAATAAAGTCGATCAGCAATTTCATAGTCTGTGCTGACTGTTTCAGGATTATTATTCAGCATGATTGCCTCAAAGCCCATCTTTTGCAAAGTCAACACAGCCTGCACGGCACTATAGTCGAATTCGACTCCCTGACCTATACGAATCGGTCCTGAGCCGATGATCAATGCCCTTTTCTTTTCTTTCTTTGTTACATCCGCATCATTTTCTCCAAAGTATGTGGAATAAAAATAATTCGTTTTTGCATCAAATTCGGCCGCACACGTATCAACAATTTTATACGATGCTGTGATTCCTTTTTCTTTTCTCAAGGCACGTATGGCAGATTCTTCTTTTCCGGTCAAGGATGCAATTGACCGATCAGTAAAGCCCTTTTCCTTAACGATTTTCAAACCATTGCCATTTAGAAATTCCGGATCTTTCATCATTTTGTTTTCCATTTCAATAATTGTTTTGAAAACAGAAAGAAAATAGCGGTCGATTTTTGTTTTCAAGTGGATTTCTTCCGCCGATTCGTTTCGGCTTAACAATTCCATCACAACAAAGAATCTCCGGTCATCCGGATTCACTGCCATTTCCCATAGCTTGTTCGTCGATACATCGCCAAGCTCCCTGAGATGCGTTCCAATTGTGTCAAGCTCAAGGGAAGCTACTGCTTTTTGCAATGCTGCTTCCAGATTGCGTTCAATCGCCATAACCTCTCCAGTCGCCTTCATTTTTGTGCCAAGAATTCTGTCTGCCTGTTTGAATTTGTCAAACGGCCATCTTGGAAATTTTACGACCACATAGTCAAGGGCTGGCTCAAAGCTTGCATAGGTTAATTCCGTTAATGGATTTTTCAGCTCATCAAGCGTGTAACCGGCAGCAAGCTTCGCGGCCATGCGGGCAATCGGATAACCGGTTGCCTTTGATGCCAAAGCGGAAGAACGGCTGACACGCGGATTAACCTCGATAACAAAATAATTCTTGCTGTGCGGATCAAGGGCGAATTGTATGTTGCAGCCTCCAATGACATCCAAAGCTGAAATAATCTTTAAGCTTGCAGAACGCAGCCGTTGGTAATCCTGGTCAGTTAAGGTTTGTGACGGTGCTACTACGATTGAGTCACCGGTATGAACGCCTACGGGATCAATATTTTCCATATTGCAAACGGTAATGCACGTGTCGTTTTTATCGCGCATCACTTCATATTCAATTTCCTTGTATCCCGCTATACTTTTTTCTACTAAGCATTGATTGATCGGACTTGCCAAAAGAGCATTTTCGATCAGCTTAAGAAATTCTTCCTTCGATTTTGCGATTCCACCGCCTTTTCCGCCAAGTGTATAAGCGGGTCTGATGATGACTGGGAATCCTATTTTGCTGGCAAAATCAAGTGCGTCTTCTTTATTGTCAACAATTTCGCTTTCCGGAACGGGCTCATTAAGCTTCTTCATAAGCGCCCGGAATTTCTCCCGATCTTCTCCATTTTCGATCGTTTCTACAGAAGTTCCCAAAAGCTTTACATTGTAACTCTTAAGCACTCCCTTTTTTTCAAGCTGAACAGCAAGGTTCAATGCAGTCTGGCCGCCTAAATTGGCAAGCAGACCATCCGGACGTTCCTTCTCGATAATGGATGTAATGCTTTCTGGCGTAAGCGGTTCAAAATAAATTTCGTCCGCAAAGGTTTGGTCTGTCATGATGGTCGCAGGATTGTTATTTACGAGTATGACTCTATAGCCTTCCTCTTTTAAAGCAATACAGCCTTGAGTTCCCGAATAATCAAATTCTGCTGCCTGCCCGATGATGATGGGACCAGAGCCTATTACGAGTATGCTTTGTAAAGAGCTATCTTTAGACATGAGCAATTTCCTTTCTTCCTGCTTTAAGTTTTTGCAAATAATCATCAAAGATCCATTCGCTTTCAACTGGCCCCGGATTTGCTTCCGGATGAAATTGGACGGACATGATTGAATATTTCGTATGGTAAAGACCTTCGACTGATCCGTCATTTACATTGTAAAAACGAACATCAAAATCGGTTGTCTGAAGTGAATCTTTATCGACGACGTAGCTATGGTTTTGGCTTGTCATGAAGACCTTTTTCGTGTCTTTGTCAATGACAGGATGATTTGCTCCCCTGTGGCCGAATGGAAGCTTATACGTATTTCCTCCGAACGCCAAAGCTATCAACTGATGGCCAAGGCATATTCCTAAAGAAGGATAAGCAATCAATAGCTTTTTCAGTGTTTTTAAATAAGGTTCCATTACTTTCGGGTCACCAGGGCCGTTAGAAAGAACGATGCCATCAGGTGAAATTTGTTCTACCGATTCCAGCTGATGGTATGGTATGACTGTTACCTTGCATCCGCGTTCTATTAATCTAGTAATAATCGATTTTTTACTACCAAAATCGATTACGGCGATATGAACTGAACCATTGTCGTACGTTGAAATTTCCTTATTTCCAGCCACTTGTTCAATGACATTTTGATCCTTTTCTTCCTTCTCAAAACTTGGTGCATCTTTTGATGCAGAAATCATTGCGCTCATTGTACCCTTTGAACGAATCTTTTTTACAACAGCCCTGCTGTCTACGTGAGTAATCAGCGGGATGTTCCATTTTTTCAAATATTCACGCAGGCTCATTTCTGCTTCGCAATGGGAAAAGTGGTCTGTCGCTTCATATACAACCACTGCCTTAACCTGAGGCTTCATGCTCTCAAAATCACTTTTATTAATCCCATAATTTCCGATTAAAGGATAGGTAAAAACAACAATTTGCCCTTTATAAGAAGGATCTGTCAGAACTTCTTGATACCCTGTCATTCCCGTGAAAAATACGATCTCACCCGAACATTCAACTTCTGTCTCTATTTCTCCGTTATAGGAGGTTCCATCCTCTAACACTAAGTAGCCTTCCATTTCCGAATCCCTCCTCGATGAATAATAATAAATTATATTGAATGTTTATGCAATAAGGCTCAAATTTTTTATCGGAGGGCGATCAGCCCCCGCTACCCTTTTGAATTGACAGTTGATACTGCATATATAGCTTCTTTAATTTTCGTTACAGCGGTATCGACTTCCGCTTTCGTTACTGTCAGCGGCGGCAACAGACGAATCACATTCGGTCCTGCCGGTATCACCAGAAATCCTTGTTCCTGCAGCTTCAGTAGAACTGGCTGAATTTCCTCAGTACACTCAATTCCAATAATAAATCCTTTTCCTCTAATGGACTTAACAGTTGGGACATCGAGTTCAGTTTTTAATTTTTCTATCAGGTATTCACTTTTTTGCTGGACGTCCTTGAGAAATTCTTCATTAAAAATTTTAGTCGTCACAGCATCTGCTGCAGCCATTGCCAACATATTCCCTCCGAAGGTCGTTCCATGAGATCCGGGAGAAAACGCATCTCCAAGCTCCTTCTTCCCTACGATTGCTCCAATCGGAAAGCCGTTCCCTAACCCTTTTGCCAATGTCATAATGTCAGGTGACAGATTGTAATGTTGATAAGCAAATGGCTTGCCGGTTCTGCCTATTCCGGTTTGGATCTCGTCGATGATAAGCAATGCGTCTTTTTCTTCACAAAACGTTTTTACCGCTTCAAGGAAAGATTCTTCCGCAGGATTTACACCGCCTTCTCCTTGAATCACTTCAAGCATCACAGCAGCAATATCATCGCCTTCAAATGATTGCAACGACTCTGCATCATTATAAGGGAGATAATGAAAACCCTCTAGCATTGGACCAAACCCAATTTTTATTTTCTCTTGGGCGGTAGCGGCCATCGTTGCATAGGTACGGCCATGGAACGATTGAGTAAATGTGATAATGTTTTTCTTCTGTGTTTTCTTTCTTGCCAGCTTAATCGCTGCTTCATTAGCTTCAGCGCCGCTATTACAGAAAAAAACCAAATCTCCATCGCTGTGTTCCGTAAGTTTTTTTGCCACCTGTTCCTGCAAAGGGTAATGAAACATATTTGAAACGTGCCAAACTTTATCCAGCTGCGCTTTGACAGCCTCTGTGACTGCTTGATTGCAATGACCAAGGTTTGACACGGCAATTCCTTGAACGAAGTCGAGATATTCCTTGCCGTTTTCATCGACGAGATAGGATCCTTTTGCTTCCTTCACAGTTATATCCCAACGGCTGTAGGTTTGAAACAAATGGCTCATAATACATGCTCCTTTTCTTTAATTATTTTCGTACCGGTAAAAGTATCATTCGCTAAAAATGATCCTTTTCCATTTACAATCATCACTTCTTTTACACGTTCACTTAATGCGCTCATCGCTGATTCGACCTTAGGAATCATTCCTCCCGTAATCACTTCGGAAGAAATCAGCTCCTTGATGTCTGCAGGGGTAAGCTCACTCTCCAGCTTGCCATTATTTATTATTCCGGAAACATCAGTCACATACATCAGCTTGTTGGCATTCAATTCAGAAGCTACTGCTGAAGCGGCAAGATCAGCATTCACATTTAGGGTTTGGCAGCTTTCTGTTAATGCAAGAGGGGCGATGACAGGAATAAAACCAACGTCCATCAGCCCATGAAGCACGTTTGTATCAACTGCTTTAATCGAACCTACCTCTCCGTACACTTTCTTATCGAGGTATTCAGCCTTAAGCAGTCCTCCATCTGTCCCTGATAGACCGACCGCCTTTAACCCATGGCTTGTAAGGCGTGATACGAAAAATTTATTCATCTTGCCTGAAAGAATCATTTCAGCCACTTCGAGTACTTGCTTTGTTGTTTTTCGCTGTCCTTTTACAAATTCCGTGTTGATCTTAAGTTTGTTAAGCATGGAAGTAATTTCTGGTCCGCCGCCATGAACAATTGCAAATTTCCATCCGTCATTCTTTAACTGTTTCAGGTTGGCAAAAAAGTCGTCAGAAATCTCTTTAATGACACTGCCTCCACATTTAAAAACTATTGTTTTATTCATTGTTTTCCCCTCTTAATTAAGTTCGGTAGCTTGCATTTATTTTCACATAATCATAGGTTAGATCGCAGCCCCAAGCAGTTCCTGCTCCATCGCCTATGTTCAGTTCCACAGATATGGTAATTTCATCGCCTAATAAATAGTCTTTCGCCAATTCCTCCGAAAAGCTTTGAGGCTCGCCGTTTTTAAATAAGCATTGCCCGCCGATGTAGATTTCAACGGAATCAGGTGATACAGCTGCATCACTGTGGCCGATCGCTCCGACAATTCTGCCCCAGTTAGCGTCTGTTCCATACACAGCTGTTTTTACTAGGTCGGAGCCTACGATTTTTTTGGAAATAACATTTGCTTCTTTTTTGTTTTCCGCCCCGCTTACACGCACTTCGATCAGCTTCGTTGCGCCCTCTCCGTCTCTGGCAATTTCCTTGGCAAGATCCTCGCAGACCATACGGAAACCAGTTAGGAATGTGTTCCAATCCTGATGGTTTTCGTCTAGCGGCTGATTTCCTGCGCAGCCGTTCGCCATGGCCAAAACCATGTCATTCGTCGAGGTTTCCCCGTCAACAGTGATTTGGTTAAAGGATACGTCTGTAATTTCACTCAATGCTTTTTGCAGCGCCTGTTCGTTAACGGCTGCATCCGTTGTAACAAATCCAAGCATCGTCGCCATGTTCGGGTGAATCATTCCGGATCCTTTAGAGCAGCCCGCAATCGTAACCTTTTTACCGTCGATCGTCATTTCATAGCAGGTTTGCTTAATTTTTGTATCTGTCGTTAAAATGGCTTCTTCGAAATGGCCGTCACCCGGGTCCGTTTCGCTTAGAACATTTATTCCTTTGCGGATTTTATCCATATCGAGAAGCTCTCCGATCACTCCAGTTGAAGAAATGGCTACCATTTCCGGATCAACGTTCAACTGGTCTGCACATAACCGCCTCATCTCGTAAGCATCTGCCATGCCTTGCTTTCCTGTACACGCATTTGCGATTGCGCTGTTTACCAGCACAGCTTTTATGAAGGAATCATTTTCAAAGCTATTTTTAGTTACTTTAACCGGTGCGGCTTGAAAGTGGCTCTGTGTATAAACTGCCGCACTGACAGCGGGAACCTCGCTTACAATCAACCCTAAATCTTTTTTTGCGTATCGCAGACCAATGTGTACTCCTTTGGCAATGAAGCCTTTAGGTGAAGATACCGAACCTTGAACCTTAATGATGCTATCCTGACTCAACTGAATCATTTTTTTCGCTCCTGTCTTATGGATATATTGGGGAGAAGAGTAAGCCTGTTTCCTCCGGCCATCCATTCATTAAATTAAAATTTTGTACTGCCTGGCCGGCAGCTCCTTTGACGAGATTATCGATCACAGAAACGATGGTTACCCTTCCTGTTCTCTCGTCAGCTGCGACGGCTATATCACAATAGTTGCTTCCATAAACTTCTTTTGTCGACGGATAATTTCCGATATCTCTGATTCTTACAAAATAGGAATCTTGATAAAATTCCTTATACAGCTCATGTAATTGGCTGCTGTTATAGTTTCCGGCAAGATCGGCATAGATCGTCGCCATGATTCCTCTCGTCATTGGCACGAGATGAGACGTAAATGTCACTCGCTCAAAGGATGGATTGAGACTGCTTAACATCTGCTCGATTTCTGGTGTATGCTTATGTTCATGGACACTATATATTTTAAAATTCTCGTTTGTTTCGGAAAAATGTGTCGCAGAAGAAGCTTTCCTGCCCGCTCCCGACACTCCTGTTTTTGCGTCAATGATGACGGATGGTTCCTTTATTGCTCTATTTTTAACCAGCGGCGCAAGACCAAGGATAGCCGCAGTCGGAAAACAGCCCGGATTTGCAATACATGAAGCATCTTTGATTGCCTTGGCATTTAATTCGCTCAATCCGTATACTGCCTCAGAAATGATTTGCTGAGGAGCTGCTTTTCTCTTGTACCATTTTTCATAGACTGTCGGTTCTTTCATTCGCAAATCACCGGAAAGATCAACAACAGGCACTTGTCTTTCTGCAAATTGGGGAGTTAGTTCGCTTGACACTCCCGGCGGAGTCGCCAAAAAGACAAAATCCACTTCTTCAGCCATTTTTTCAACATCAATTGGCTGTAATGTTTTATCTATGATTTTATTGACATGCGGAAAGCTTTCCCAATACGGAAGGCCGTCTTCACTAGATGAATACAATATACAATCTTCTGCATATGGATGAGTATGTAAAATACGAAGTAATTCTGCTCCTCCATAGCCAGTAGCACCAACAATACCAATCTTCACGTTCCGTTCACCTTCTCGATCCTGTTAAATTATATAACATTATAACATGAATAAAAATTAATTCAATTGTATATTTACTAATTCTTTTAAAATCTTTATTTCGCCGATTATACAAATAACTCTTTCCTTTTATAAATCGAAACCAAACATTCGAATCCGCCCTAAAAAAGCCTGTCTCTCGCAAAAGACAGGCTACATGCTTATTATAAAGTAAAGAAACTTCTAATAAATAAAATAAATAAAAAAATTACCAAAAAATAAAACTGCCTCCATTTGCAACGAAATGGGGGCAGTAAAAAAAATCTTATTGAATGCCTAACGCGATTTTTGCATATCTTGACATTTTATCTCTTGTCCAAGGCGGGTTCCAAACGATATCCACCTGTACATCCTTGACCTCCGGAATGTCATTTAATGCTTTTTTAACTTCATCTACGATAATAGGTGCAAGCGGACAACCCATAGATGTCAATGTCATTGTGATCGTCGTATTTCCTTCATCATCCATGTCAAGCTCATACACAAGACCTAGGTTTACAATGTCTATACCAAGCTCAGGATCGACCACCTGTTCAAGTGCTCCGAAAATATTTTCCCTTAATGCTTCATCCATTTATATCACTCCTTTTTTGTTAGTATAACGAAACTTCTCTTGAATAAAAATGAAAGTGCTTCTTCCTACAAATGGCAGGCAAACCATTCAACGGCTCTCTTTAAACCTTCACTGCTCACTTTATGCTCAGCCTGGTCATCTGCAATAAATTCAAGCCGTTTTGGTGTATCTGCATAGAAGGGAACCACTTGCTGATAAAATTGATAGGTCGGCTCGAAAGGAACGTATGGATCCCTTTTTCCATGCCAGAAGAATAGCGGCCGCAAATTCAGTTTTTCCGGTTGTTCCCATAAATCATAGGCGATTAACTGTTCGAGTTCATGATTTAATTCAGTATCGGGGATCGGAAGCAAAAAACCGCTGGCTCTCATCGATTCCACCTGCAGCTTTAAAAAACTATGTAAACTCGGGCTGCCCATCAAGCTGACCGCAGCTTTAATCCATTTGTATTGTGTAAGGGCTGCCAGAGTCGTAATCCCGCCCATCGATGTACCTCCGACTCCGATTTTGCCGCTGTCAATTAAGTCTCTCTGCTCAAAATGTTCCTTAATCATTTCAAGCTCTTTAATCTCGTTAACAACAATGGACGGAAAGCGGAGATTTAATTCATTTTTAGAAAGATTTTCTCCTCTTTCGCCATGGTAAAGTGCGTCAGGAAGAACAACACGCACCCCTTTTTCAGCCAGCATATATGCTAAGGAAAGATTCATTTCCTTAAAGCTTGTGAATCCGTGGACGAAAATAACAAGCGGCGCTTTGTTTTGACGCAAATCATTTCTATAAATATGAAGCAATGAAATCGTTGAAATGTTTTCTTTTTCGATAGTGACCATGTTTATTTCAACTCCTTTACGCATATCCATTTACATAAGTCTAACATGTAGACAATAAATATGGGAAAAAGATAAACTATAGTAGGAGATAATATGACTGGGGCAGCTGACGATTGCTTACATTTCCACGACAAAGGAGCTTTTATGAACACTAAACCGTATTTAATCGCTTTAGATTTGGATGGCACATTATTGAAAGATGATAAAACCATTTCGAACGAATCAATTGAAATTGTTCAGCGTTTAAAATCAGAAGGACATCAAGTTTGCATTTCAACAGGAAGACCTTATCGTTCATCTGCGATTTATTATGAACAGCTCAAGCTTGACAGTCCAATCGTTAATTTTAACGGTGCATTTGTCCATCATCCGCAAGACAAATCGTGGGGGAGATTTCATACCTCACTTGATTTGAATGCAGTGAAAGATATTATTGAAATTTCTGAAAAATATCACGTACATAATATTTTAGCTGAAATCATTGACGATGTGTACTTCCATTATCATGATGAACAGTTGATCGATGTGTTCAGCATGGGTGATCCGAAAGTAACGGTAGGCGATTTGAGATCCACTCTTGGCGAGGATGTCACAAGCATATTAATTCATGCGAAAGAAGAGGATGTCCCAAGGATCAGAAGTTATTTATCGGATGTACACGCAGAGGTCGTCGATCATCGTAGATGGGCTGCACCTTTTCATGTCATTGAAATCATTAAAAAAGGAATCAATAAGGCAGTAGGTCTTGAGAAAATCAGCAAATATTACGGAATTCCTAAAGATCGCATCATCGCTTTCGGCGACGAAGACAATGACACAGAGATGATACAATTTGCAGGCCATGGTGTTGCTATGGGAAATGCTATTCCTCTGATAAAAGAGACAGCCAATCACATCACTAAGACAAATGAAGAAAATGGCATTGCCGAATTTTTAAAAGATTTCTTTTCGTAATATTATTTTTTCCCATTACTAATTCTGATTATCCAAAGACATACTAGTATTGGCGACAGGCTCGCCAATACGTTTTTTTGGGGGCAATATTGATGGGTAAACGCAACAAATCAAAGCGTTTTGTTCAGCAAGGTAAAGATGCTGTAAGCCTTCATGATGCAAGGTTTCCCTACCGTTCAACTTTGGAGGAATCCATTCGAGATCAAGAATCCACAATTAGGGGGACTTAAATCGTGCGAAATGAATTATTTGATCAGGCAAAAGATTTTGTTCTTCATGCCGACCAAACAGCTTCAGGAAAAACCTCTGGTGATCTGACACATGCGATTTCTGCAGCAAAAAATGCCGTTTCTTCTGCATTTGCCAATTCGACAGACGCTGAAAGGGCTCAGCTGCGCAAGATGCAAAACCATCTGGATAGGTTATCGTAACCCAAGACAAAAAACCCCTTTTCCTATTTATTAGGAAAAGGGGTTTCCCCTAAGAGCTGAAGCTTGTACTTGCCTTCAATGTATTCACAGATTCTGATTTCCCTAAAAACGTAACTGTAGCCTTGTACTCACCAGGCTCTAAATTTTCTGTTTTCCATACATCGGTAAACTCATAAACCTCGCTTGGTTTTAAAACGATCGATTGAAATGCTTGTGTGAACATTTTGTCCTTGGAATACCGGTATTTCTGTTCTCCTTTTTCATCGTACACGACAAGCTCAAATCGCTGCCCGGTGTTAAATGTAAATTCAACATCCTCATTCCTGTTATTCTTTAGAGCCATAATAAATTCTACTTCACCGTTTTTCGGTACTGCTTCAATCGACAATGCCAGATCATTTTGTTCCACTTCACCTGATACCTCCTTGTCAGATTGGGGAGTTTCCTTTTGATCACAAGCTCCAAGCAGTAACATTGAAAAGACTAGTACAGCAAACCATTTCATCGCATGACCCCCTGATTAATCCTTGTTAAACAGTCCCAATACCCCTGTCGTTTGAACGATGTTAGTGAAAGCTTCAGGATCGATCTCGTTAATTATTTTCTCCAAATAATAGAGCTCGTATCTTGTGATTACTATTATCATCATATCTTTTTCTTCGTTTGTAAATGCCCCTTTTGCAGGTACGTTCGTAATTCCACGCTTCATACGGCTATAAATTGCTTTTGTAAGCAAATCTGCTTTTTTTGTGACGATCATGACGGTCAGCTTTTCATGTCTTGTATGGATAGAATCGATTACCCGTGTCGTTACGTAAAGCGTGACTAATGTATATAATGCTTTTTCTGCCCCATTTAATGCACCAGCCATCAAAATAATGATTGCATTTAGGATAAAGAAATAGGTTCCAACGGGCTTGTCCTTCCATTTGGCAAGAATCATCGCCACGATATCAAGACCTCCTGTTGAGGCTCCGTATTTCAAGGTCATTCCAATCCCAATCGCGGAAATCACTCCTCCGAATACGGCATTTAACAAAATATCTTCGGAAAATCTCGTCTCAGGAAGAATCGTCAAAAATACTGAAGTAAGCGCAACACTCAAAATACTATTGAGAGTGAATGATTTCCCTACTTTCAGCCAACCTAATATACCGACGGGGATATTTAATAGAAAGAGCAGGATCCCGGTTGATATATATATCGGCGAGTGTGCGTCAAGTACTCCTGACAACAGCTGGGCCACACCTGTAAAGCCGCTCGCATACACATTAGCAGGGATTAAAAAAAGGTTAAGTCCAATTGCGTTTAATAGTGCTCCTATACATACGATGACGAATTTTTTTATTTCCTCTTTCATTTGTTTCCTCCAAAAAAATTATTCCTATATGTTAGGTTTACCCTTCTTACATAGGTTTGAATACGAAAAGTAAAAAAGTGTGATATAGTTACAATGAATGAGTGCTCATTTATGTTATAGAAAGAAGGGATCCATTCACATGACGATTCGACTGCTTGCTGACAGCGGAGCTGATCTGCCAAAAAGTTACTATGATGAAAATAACATTACATTTATTCCATTAAGAGTCAACCTTGATGAAAATGAATATGACGATTTAATCACAATTCGGCCTGGCGAGATTTACGAAGCGATGAGAAACGGAAAATCCCCCAAAACCTCTCAGGCATCTCCAAATTTTCTGAAGGAAACCTTTACAGAACTCGCGAAAACCGCGGAACCCTCAATATATATCGCATTTTCTTCCGGACTCTCTGGTACATACGACACGGCGGTTATGATGAAAAATGAAGTCTTAGAAGAATATCCTGATTTCGATCTGAAGATTATTGACTCAAAAGGCGCCTCATTAGGCTGTGGATTAGCCGTTATGTATGCTCAGGAGCTTATTAGCACCGGAAATACAATACAGGAAGTTGAAGAGTCTGTAAAGAACTATTGTGAAAGTCTTCAATATATTTTTACAGTTGACGATTTAACCTATTTAGCAAGAGGCGGACGTATAAGCAAAACTTCAGCCTTTGTCGGTGGCCTGCTTAGCATTAAGCCACTTTTGCACATGAAGGATGGAAAGCTTGTTCCGTTAGAAAAAATCAGGGGACGAAAAAAATTAGTAAAACGCATGATTGAACTGATAGAAGCAAGAGGCGTAAATTTAAGCGAACAAAGAATCGGAATCAGCCACGGCGACGACATTGAGCTGGCAAATGAGGTGAAAGAGCTGATCGAAGAAGCTTTTCAACCTAAAGAGATCGTCATTAGTATGATTGGTGCCGCAATCGGAGCCCACTCAGGTCCCGGTACGCTTGCCATATTTTTTGCAGGAAAAGAATAGACAGAAAGTCTTCTTCTGCCTTACATGTGAAATAGAAGAAGCCGGCTTAGATTAATGAGCCGGCTTTTTTAGTTGAGATATAAAATTATCTCTTTCATGTTTACTTTGATGTACTTTTGTCGTTTCTTTAGATTTTAATTTGTGCGATCTCTCCAGGTTATTAGCGCTGCAGTTTTTTCTAGAAAAAGACGAAGAAACTTAGCATCCAGCCTGTATTCTTCTTATTATTTTTCTTTTGTTATTTCGTAAGTCCAGCTTCCCTCTTGACGCACTTTACCCTGCTTCATCAAATGACCTAACGCACGTTTGAAAGCACCTTTGCTCATCTGAAATCGTTCTTTGATATCTTCCGGGTCACTTTTATCTGAAAAAGGCATAGCTCCATTTCTCGTTCTCAAATAGGAAATGATTTGTTCTGCATCAGTGCTCATCGAATCCTGTTTCCTCGGCAGCAGAGATAAGTTGACAGAGCTATCGTCCTTAATCGCAATCACACGCGCCTTAAGCTGTTCGCCAAGCCTTGGCTCTTCCTTGCGTTGGGATGGATGGATAAATCCCCTGATTCCCTCTTCAGAAATGACAAAAGATCCTGAAGCGATTAATCGATAAACCGTGCCCGTTAATTCTTTATTCATCAGGCTTTGATCAGCTGGTTGAAACAGCTCCTTTATGACATCTTCAGGAGCAGGCTTTGCGAACATGCGTCCATATTTTGTTACTTTCATCATGCAATACAGCTTATCGCCTGCTTTTGGCCAAATGCTTTCAAAAGGCGGCAAATGCTCTGTCGCTACTAACGCATCCTTTGACAGGCCGACATCGACATAGACTCCTCTGCCTGAAACTACGTCGACAACCTCGACCCAATCGTAAACCTCTTCCGTTATTTTCGGCATTTTCATTGTTGCAGCCAATCGTTCCTCATGATCAACATAAAGATACACAAGTACCTCTTCACGATCGGAAATATCCTCTATGATCTCGCTGTTATGAAGCAGGATAGTCGATTCTCCATCAGTCAAAAAATATCCGTAATCTGCTTTTTTCTCTATTTCTAAAGTAACCTTTAAACCGGGTTTCATTTGTTTCTTCCTTTCTGTTTCCTGTATCATCTTATATTATCTCCAGCTACGTTGGAAGTTTGTACTTTATTCTACTATAATCAATTCATAAGATAAATGACGAGGAGGCCGAAAATGGCAAAAGAGAGTTCATTTGATATCGTATCAAAGGTAAACTTACCTGATGTCCAAAATGCAATCGGAAATGCGATGAAGGAAGTAGCCAACCGATATGATTTTAAAGGAAGCAAAAGTGACATTACACTTGAAAAGGACGAGCTAGTGTTGGTTTCAGATGATGAATTTAAAATGGATCAGCTGAAGGATGTATTGGTGAACAAGCTGATCAAGCAGAATGTGCCGACCAAAAATATTCAATATTCGAAAAGCGAAAAAGCCGCAGGGGGCACGGTCAGGCAACGTGGAAAACTTGTTCAAGGGATCGACAGCGAGCAAGCGAAAAAAATTAATAACCTGATTAAAAATTCCGGAATCAAAGTAAAATCCCAGATTCAAGGCGATCAGCTCCGCGTCATAGGTAAAAACAAAGACGATCTTCAGCAAATTATCTCTTTAATCAAGGGAGCAGACCTACCTATTGATGTCCAATTTATTAATTACCGATAAATTACTAGTTGATTATTTCGTTCACTTCATGTAAATTGAAAATACTATTATTTTTCATATCATTCATACAACTTATCATGAGAAGCGGAGGGACTGGCCCTGTGAAGCTTCAGCAACCGGTGCAATGATTCAATTCATTCATGACCAAGGTGCTAAATCCAGCAAGCGTACTTGCTTGAAAGATAAGGAGACAGCGGAAACGAACAAAAGTCTTCTTCAAACAGAAGACTTTTTTTATTTATAGTTCGTACTTGAGGAGGAAATTATGGGACTGATCGAAGATTTGCAAAAGAAAATTTTAATCGCCGATGGTGCGATGGGAACACTTCTTTATTCTTATGGAATTGACCGGTGTTTCGAAGAATTAAACATTTCTCAGCCTGAAGCAGTTCGCGGCGTTCACCAAGCGTATGTTAATGCCGGAGCTGATATTATTCAAACAAATACGTACGGAGCAAATCATATAAAGCTATCCAGATATGGTCTAGAAGACGATATTAAAAAAATCAATGCAGCTGCTGTTCAGCTCGCAAAGGCAGCTGCAGAGCAAGCATATGTGCTCGGTACTATCGGCGGTATCCGCACTTTTAATAAAAGTGCCCATACGCTCGAAGAAATCAAACGAAGCTTTCGTGAACAGCTCTACCTTCTGCTTCACGAAGAGCCTGATGGGTTACTATTAGAAACGTATTACGACCTGGAAGAAGCACAGGAAGTATTAAAGATCGCCAGAAAGGAAACGGACCTTCCGATCATTGTCAATGTGAGCATGCATGAACAAGGTGTTCTTCAAGACGGTACATCATTAGCCGATGCCCTTGCTTCACTGGAAGGTTTAGGAGCCGATTCAGTGGGTATGAACTGCAGTCTCGGACCTTATCACATGATTCAATCCCTTGAGGAGGTCCCACTGCCAAAGCATTCATATCTGGCTGTTTATCCGAATAGCAGCTTACCGGCATTAGAGGAAGGACGCTTGGTCTATGAAACAGATACGGATTATTTCGGCGAAAGTGCGCTAAAATTTCGAAATCAAGGAGCGCGAATTATCGGCGGCTGCTGCGGTACGACTCCTGCACACATCAAAGCAATGTCAGAAGCCGTCAAGCAATTGCATCCAGTTACCGAAAAAAGCGTCAAGGTCAAAAAAACGGATCCCGTCCATGTTCAGGATATCCGCGAGGAGCCTTCCTTGGACGAACTTGCAAAGCAAAAGCGGACAATTATCGTGGAACTTGACCCTCCTAAAAAACTTAATTTTGAAAAATTTCTGCATGCGGCTTCTGAGCTTCAAGCCGCCGGAATTGATGCACTTACGTTGGCTGATAACTCGCTAGCGACTCCGAGAATCAGCAATGTTGCCTGCGGGGCGCTATTAAAGCAGAAGCTTGACATGAGATCGCTAGTTCATATCACTTGCCGAGACAGAAATTTGATCGGACTTCAGTCCCATTTAATGGGTCTTGATACGTTAGGTCTTCAAGACATCCTGGCCATCACAGGAGACCCATCAAAAATAGGTGATTTTCCAGGAGCGACCTCGGTATATGATCTGACTTCCTTTGATTTAATAAGACTGATTAAGCAATTTAATGAGGGAGTATCCTATTCGGGTAAGCCTTTAGGGAAAAAGACAAACTTTTCTGTTGCAGGTGCGTTTAATCCGAATGTCCGCCATATTGATAAAGCAGTTAAACGATTGGAGAAAAAAATTGAATGCGGAGCTGATTATTTTATTTCACAGCCCGTTTATTCCGAAGAGCAGCTATACAAAATCTATGAAGAAACGAAGCATTTGACAACGCCGATTTACATTGGCATCATGCCGCTGACCAGCAGCAGAAATGCTGAATTTATTCATAATGAGATCCCGGGGATTAAACTTTCCGACGAAATCAGAGAGGCCATGGCGTTTGCCGGAGAAGATAAGCAAAAACAGGCAGAGGAAGGACTTTCTATTGCAAAATCCCTTTTAGATACAGCATGTGAGTTATTTAACGGAATCTATTTAATTACTCCCTTTTTACGGAGCGATCTAACGTCAGAATTAACGACTTATATACACCAGAAGAAAAAGGAGATACATCATGTCCACGACCATCAATGATCAGCTAAAAAAGAGAATTCTCATTCTAGACGGTGCCATGGGTACAATGATTCAAGATGCCAACCTTTCTCCAGATGATTTTGGCGGAGAAGAATACGAGGGCTGTAATGAATATTTAACAATCACTGCGCCCCACGTTATCAGGTCTATTCATGAAGATTATTTAGCAGCTGGCGCTGACTTGATTGAAACAAATACATTCGGGGCAACGAAGCTTGTATTAGATGAATATGAGCTCGGACATTTAGCATTTGATATTAACGTAAAAGCAGCTGAGTCGGCAAAAGAAGCTGTACAGAAATTCTCAACTGCCGACTGGCCTCGTTTTGTTGTAGGTGCTATGGGCCCTACGACTAAAACACTGTCAGTTACCGGGGGTACAACGTTTGACGAGTTGGTTGCCAACTATGAAGAGCAAGCAAGAGGCTTGATAATCGGCGGCTCTGACCTTCTTTTGCTGGAAACAAGCCAGGACATGCTGAATGTGAAAGCTGGGTTTATCGGTATTCAGGAAGCCTTTGCGAATACAGGCAAGCAATTGCCTTTAATGGTATCCGGCACGATAGAACCGATGGGTACCACTCTGGCAGGACAAGATATTGAAGCATTCTACATTTCCCTTCAGCACATGAAGCCGATCAGTGTCGGATTAAATTGTGCAACGGGACCGGAGTTTATGACCGATCATCTCCGGACGCTTTCTTCCTTTTCGTCATCCTACGTCAGCTGTTATCCGAATGCCGGACTGCCTGATGAAGAAGGGCATTATCATGAATCCCCTTCCTCTCTTGCGAAGAAAATTAAAGCCTTTGCCGAGCAAGGCTGGCTGAATATTATCGGCGGCTGCTGCGGAACGACGCCGGCACATATCGAGGCGCTGCGCGAAGCAGTTTCCGCTATTCCTCCTAGAGAGATCCCGAAAGACAAGCTTCCTCATTCGGTTTCCGGAATTGATGGACTGTTTTACGAAGAAAGCATGCGCCCTCTCTTTGTAGGAGAACGGACAAATGTCATCGGCTCCAGAAAATTCAAGCGACTCATTTCTGAACAAAAGTTTGAAGAAGCTTCAGAAATCGCAAGAGCGCAAATTAAAAACGGTGCCCATGTCGTGGATGTCTGCTTGGCAGATCCCGACCGTGATGAAGCTGAGGATATGGAAAACTTTATAAAAGAAGCGATGAAAAAAGTTAAAGCTCCTTTTGTCATTGATTCAACAGATGAAGCTGTGATTGAGGTAGCCTTGAAATATACGCAAGGAAAAGCAATTATTAATTCTATTAACTTAGAAGACGGTGAAGAACGGTTTGAAGAGGTATTGCCACTAGTCAAAAAATATGGTGGAGCTCTTGTTGTAGGGACGATAGATGAGGAAGGCATGGCCGTCACAGCTGAGAAGAAGCTGGAAATCGCGATTCGCTCGCATGAACTGCTCACAAAAAAATACGGCATTCCGTCCACTGACATTATTTTTGATCCGCTCGTCTTCCCGGTCGGAACTGGAGATGAGCAGTACATCGGCTCTGCGAGTGAAACCGTCAATGGCATTCGTTTAATTAAAGAAAAGCTTCCCGATTGCTTGACTATTCTTGGCGTCAGCAACGTCTCATTCGGTCTTCCGCCAGTAGGAAGAGAAATCTTAAACGCGGTTTATTTGTACCACTGTACGCAAGCGGGACTTGACTATGCCATTGTTAATACCGAAAAGCTTGAACGATTTGCCTCCATACCAAAAGAAGAGGTTGAAATGGCGGAAAAGCTATTGTTCCAGACGGATGACAAAACCCTTGCCACTTTCACAGAGTTTTATCGAGGCAAAAAGAAGGCTGACAAAAAGCCAAAGCAGTCACTATCTCTTGAGGATCGTTTGGCCGAATACGTCATTGAAGGGACAAAAGAAGGGCTGATCCCGGATTTGGAGGAGGCGTTAACAAAATACAGCACTCCTCTTGAAATTATCAATGGACCTTTGATGACCGGCATGGCAGAGGTTGGGCGTCTCTTTAACAATAATGAATTGATCGTCGCCGAGGTTCTGCAATCAGCTGAAGTGATGAAAGCGTCTGTCTCTTTTTTGGAAAACTACATGGAGAAAAAAGACGAGAGCGGAAAGGGCAAGATTATTCTTGCGACCGTCAAAGGCGATGTTCATGACATTGGCAAAAACCTAGTAGATATCATCCTAAGCAATAACGGCTATAAGGTTGTAGATCTTGGCATTAAGGTGACTCCGCAAGATTTAATCGCAGCTGTCCGCAAAGAAAATCCCGATATCATCGGGCTATCCGGGCTGCTTGTCAAATCCGCCCAGCAAATGGTCATTACGGCACAGGATCTCCATGAGGCTGATATTTCTCTGCCGATTATGGTAGGAGGTGCAGCCTTATCAAGGAAATTTACGAAAATGAAAATCTCTCCTGCTTATACTGGACCAGTTCTTTATGCAAAGGATGCGATGGACGGACTGGCCTTGGCCAATGATCTCCGAACAGACTTAGACCGATTTATCGAGGAGAAACGCCAGCAGGAAACGCCGGCAGAAACCGTTCAAGAGAAAAAACAATCAGAAACAGCAGTGAAGCTTCTTGAGAAGAGAGCCGTTATATCTGAAGCTCCTGTCTTTGTTCCGGAAGATTGCAAACGGCATTATTTAAAAAACATCGACCTTGCCAGTATCGTTCCGTATGTCAATGAACAAATGCTGATCGGCCATCACTTAGGATTAAAAGGAAAAGTGAAGAGGCTTTTGGCTGAGAGAGATCCAAAAGCGATGCAGCTAAAAGAAATCATTGATGAGCTTCTGCAGGAGGGGAAAGAGAAAAAATGGTTTGATCCTGAAGTTGTCTATCAATTCTTTCCAGCATATAGTGAAGGGAATGATCTTCATATCCTCGACCCTGGGAATCAACAGGATATTCTTGAAACGTTCCATTTCCCGAGACAAGAGAAGCTTCCGTTCCGTTGCATTTCCGATTATGTGCATACAAAGGATAAGATTGACTACGTGTCATTTTTCACGGTAACAGCCGGACGCCATATTAGAGAAATTGCTAATCAGTTTAAAACACAGGGAGACTATTTAAAAAGCCATGTCGTTCAAGCGCTCGCTCTAGAGCTTGCAGAAGGCTTGGCGGAGCGGACGCATCAAATCATCCGTGACCGCTGGGGCTTCCCTGATTCTCCGGATTTCACAATGGAAGAAAGATTCCAGGCGAAATATCAGGGACAACGGTATTCCTTCGGGTACCCTGCCTGTCCGGATCTTGAAGATCAGGCGAAGCTCTTCCGCCTCATTCAGCCGGAAGGAATCGGCGTTCAATTAACAGAAGGGTTTATGATGGAACCTGAGGCCTCTGTGTCGGCAATAGTAGTTTCTCACCCCGAAGCGCGTTACTTCAATGTACATTAAATACCAAAAGCTGCCCATCAAGTGATGCGGCAGCTTTTTTCTATATTACGATTATATGCGTTCAATACGCGCGGCAGCAAATTGATTCCAACGAGCGGAAATCGCCTGTAACGCATTGTCTTTATCCTGATAAGCACCAATTTGAGTTCCATCAATGATCACGCGGTATATGTTACTGCTAGCTTTTTTTTTCAGACTAAAGCTTTTTGCCAATCCGTTTACGTGCCCTCTTGCGACTCGTGTAATCCATGCCGGGTCTTTCATTTTATTCGCATCCGATTCGTCCGAAATAAATCCGTTTTCGGTTAAAATCGCTGGCATTGTTGTTTCACGAAGTACATGGAAATCTGCTTTTTTCCGTCCGCGATCTCTTAGTTCATTTTGCTTCAACACTTCTTCATGAATGATTCGTTGATAGCCAGCTGTAGCAGATTGATCGGAAAGACTAGTGTGAATATAATCTTCATATCCTTCTGCAGATCCATTAAAAGAATTTACGTGGATAGATAAATAAAAATCCGCTCCCCACAGATTGGCTGAATTGGTTCTTGCTGTCAAAGAAACCGTCTGATCGCCTGTCCGACTTAAGCGTATATCTACCCCTTCATATTCAATTCGCAATATCTCAGCAATCTTTTGCGCTATTGAAAGATTCACATGTTTCTCAAGCAAGCCATTTCCAGAAGCTCCACTATCTGTACCTCCGTGGCCAGGGTCAATAAATAGCTTCACTAGATATGCCTCCTCTTACTTGATTTAGATGGTTGTCCTATTTAACTATGACTTAATCTTTTACCATCACTACTAATCTATGAATTTGATCAGATTTTGTTCTGGCATTCCCCTAGTGTATTTAAGCATTTTTTAAGTCTTTTGACCGTTTTTTAATGACAAGGTGTAAAGACATGTGTAAACTTAATTAGCGTAAGATGATGAAGAAACAGAGGTGGCTTATTTGAAGAACAAACAAATTTCAGAGAGGAAGCTTCTCGGCATTGCCGGAATGGGCTGGATGTTTGACGCAATAGACGTTGGCATCCTGTCGTTTATCATAGCAGCATTGCACAGTGAGTGGAATTTAAACCCTCAGGAGATGAGCTGGATCGGCAGTATCAATTCAATAGGAATGGCCGTAGGCGCTTTCGTTTTCGGTATCCTTGCTGATCGGATCGGAAGGAAACACGTCTTTATTATAACTCTTTTATTTTTCTCGATTGGCAGTGGATTGTCTGCACTAACGACGACTCTTAGCGCATTTTTAATTTTGCGCTTCTTTATCGGAATGGGCCTTGGCGGAGAGCTCCCAGTGGCTTCGACGCTCGTATCGGAGTCAGTGGCACCTGAAAAACGAGGCAGAATTGTCGTTTTGCTTGAAAGCTTTTGGGCAGTTGGCTGGCTTATTGCCGCCTTGATTTCGTATTTTGTGATCCCTTCGTTTGGATGGCAAACAGCTCTTATTTTAACGGCCATTCCTGCACTTTACGCCATATATTTACGAATCGGCCTGCCGGATTCACCGAAGTACGAAACACTTGATGTGAAAAAGAAAAACGGTTGGATGAAAAATATTTCATTACTATGGTCAAAACAATATAAGCGCTCAACAACCATGCTATGGATCGTCTGGTTCTGCGTCGTCTTTTCCTATTACGGAATATTCCTATGGCTGCCAAGTGTCATGGTTATGAAAGGCTTCAGCATGATTCAAAGCTTTGAATATGTCCTTATCATGACGCTTGCCCAGCTCCCAGGTTATTTTTCTGCAGCGTGGCTCATTGAGAAAGCTGGAAGGAAAGCCGTTCTCATGATCTATCTAATAGGAACGGCCATCAGCGCATTTTTCTTCGGAAATGCCGAGTCTCTTCCAATGCTTCTTACATTCGGGATGCTTCTTTCCTTTTTTAACCTCGGTGCCTGGGGAGTTTTATACGCCTATACACCAGAGCAATACCCGACAGCCGTCAGAGGCTCCGGTGCAGGGCTGGCAGCATCCATCGGCCGTGTCGGCGGCATCCTCGGTCCGCTGTTAGTCGGATATATGGTCACACAAGGAACATCGATCGCGATTATTTTCACTATTTTCTGCGGGTCAGTCTTTCTCGCCGTGTTAGCGGTCTTCTTTTTAGGAACGGAAACAAAGCAAAAAGAAATTTTTTAAACCCTTTGCCAAGCAGGAAAACTGATTTTCCGCTTGGCATTTTTTATCCTTTTGTTCCACCAGCGGTTAAACCGGAAATGAGATACCTTTGCAAAAACAGAAAAACCAAGGCAATCGGGATGGCAATTAGGATACTGCCGGCTGCGAATCTAGTGAAATTATTAGCAAATTGATTATTAATAAAGGAGAAAAGACCTATGGCAAGAGTAAAGTTTTCTGGTGATCTAATAATAATTGAAGGCAGCAGAAAATCTGTAAACGGCGCCATAAAATTAAACAAAGCCACAACTGCCAAAATCGGCTTTGCCAGCGGCAGCATGATTTTGAAAAAGACAGCAAAATGCCCTGCACCGTCGATTCTGGCCGCATCATCAAGCTCCCTGCCAATCGTATCAAAATAGCCTTTGACCAGCCATGCATTAAAAGGGATCTGCCCGCCGATATAAATGAGAATGAGCCCCGCCAGTGTATCGAGAAGCCCGAGCATATTCAACAGCACATAAATCGCGACCATTGCCATTAAAGAAGGGAACATTTGCAGCAGTAAAAAGGTATACAATCCATATCTTCTGCCGACAAACTTATACCGAGAAAAAGCATACGCAATCAGAGCAGTCAAAAGAACCGAGATACCTGAATTGATGACGGCGACAATGAGACTGTTTTTGTACCAAAGCAAATAGTCACTTTCTGCAGAAGTAAAAAGCCACTTATAATGGGTAAATGACCAGTTTTCCGGTATCAAGGCGGCAGTATACAGACTGTTTCCTGAATTTAATGACAGCCCTATCGTCCAAACAAGAGGGTATCCAATCAAAATAAACATAATAAAAATAAACAAATACATGAATGTCACTTCGATTTTTGATTTCGTTTTCGCAGACATTACAGAGTCCCCTCCTCTTTAAAGGATCTCGTTCGTCTGAATTGAAAAAATGCGGCTGCAGACACGAAAAGCCCAATCAGTATAGATATGACTGCTGCCATATTGTAGTTATTCGTTTGAAAGGTCAGTTTATAAACCCAGGAGATTAATATATCCGTCCCTCCCGCATTTTGTCCTCTGACAGTTGGTCCTCCTTCATTAAACAAATAGATTATATTAAAATTGTTAAAATTCCCTGCATATTGCATGATCAGCAAAGGAGCAGTCGCATAGAGGAGATGAGGGAGCGTAATCATGCGAAACTTCTGCCATTTGCTTCCGCCATCTACATCAGCAGCCTCATACCAATCCTTTGAAATGCTTTGGAGAACTCCTGTAAACAAAGCAAAAACAAACGGAAAGCCAAGCCAAGTTTGAATGAGAATCAATGCAACTTTCGACCAAAACGGATCTGACAGCCATGGAATCGCTAAGTGAAAATAGGAAAGAAGATCACGATTGATTGTACCAAATTCATCATTGAACATTGCTGCAAAAATTAAGATCGTTACAAAAGCAGGAACTGCCCATGGAAGGATGAGCATCGTCCGAATGGCTCGTTTGAATTTAATCCGGGGATCGTTAACAATTACCGCCAGCAGCAAGCCGATCCCAATTTGCAGAGATGTTGCAAGAAATGTCCAGATGAGTGTCCATGAAAGGACGCTGAAAAAAGTATCCTGCCATATCGGAACTGTAACTAAATCGATAAAATTCGCAAACCCTACCCAATCTAGAAGATTTCTTGGCGGTGAATTGTAAAGATTATAATTTGTAAAAGCGAGTGCTATCATAAATAATAGCGGCAGCACAACGACGAAAATAAGCATGACAAAGCCAGGTGTAATCATCAAATACGGGAAGCTCGAATCCCACATATGCCGCAGTATCTCTTTAAAGCCAGCACTCGGGATTCCTGCTTGTTTCTCTCTCGCATCGAGATACGCATCACGGATATTGTAAATATATAAAACAAGAGCGAAACAAACCAAAATAAGTGAAATAATTCCTTGGATTAACAGAAAAATGGAGTGATCAAGCATCGGGATTTCCCCAAGGGTGATTAGTCCCCAAAACCCGATATTGATAAAATTAGCAAAGACGATCAAAAATACAGCTCCGATCATAAACAGGAATATTCCTTTTACGTATCTTCGATTATACAATTGACCAAGCCCTGCAAATATTGCAGACAAAACCAGCGCTAGCCACGGTCGATGTACTCGTTTTAAAGACGTGCTATGCGCCGGCTTCTCCGTCTTTAGATCTGTCATTACCTTTCTCCCCCCTTTTTAAGGGATAGGGGCAAGATAGATGCCCCTATCCCAATAGGATGTTACTTCCCGCCTCCACTCGCTTCAATGTTGTTCTTGATTTCCTGAACAGATTCTTCAAGCACGCCGGTGTCTTCCCCTTTGGAGAGCAGTTCAAGCGCTTTATTAAATGGCTCCCATACCTGCTGAATTTCAGGAATGTTCGGCATTGGTTCCCCGTTCTCAACCTGTTTGGCAAATGCACTTATCAGAGGATCCGTTGTAATTTTTTCATTTTCCAAGGCTAAGCGGTTTGCCGGCATTTCGCCAGCTTTTTCGTAATAAAGAAGAGAGTTTTCTTCATTTGAAATAAATTTCATTAAATCAGTAGCCCATTCGCTATTTTTAGAATAAGAAGAAAGCATCCACGACTTCACACCGACTAATGAGGCTGCAGGACTTCCATTAATATCAGGAAGCGGAGCTGCACCAAGCTTTTCACCCAATGCGGCTTTATATTGCGGCAAAGCCCAAGGACCATTTAAAACGACTGCTGCATCCCCTTTCTCGAAAACACCATTTAAAATATCCTGAGTTATCTCCGTAGGCATTTTCTTGTCAGCAAACCATTCCGAAATCATTTGTCCCGTTTGTACAGCACCTTCATTCGCCAAACCGATATCATTTATGTCGTACGTGCCATCGGCTGAACGTTTGAAAATGTATGAATCGTTGTTTGAAAAAAATGGAAAAGCAAAATAAAGATTCGCCGCTTCCATTAAAAAGCCATATTGTTTCTTTTCTGAATTTGTATGTTCTTTCATAATTGCTTGAAGTTCATCCAAGGTTTTTGGAGCTTCGTTTATTTTATCCTTGTTATAAAAAAGCCCGTACGTTTCAACGACCATAGGTAAGCCATAAGTTTGCCCTTCATAGGTGACAGCAGAAACAGCTGTTTCCGAGTATTGCTTTTCTTCTTCTCCCAACTGAACTGGAGCTGCTAATCCTTGAAGCAAAATATCTCCAAGTCTGTCATGAGGCTGAAAGAATAAATCCGGACCTTTGCCGGCAGGTCCGTCCAGTGAAAGCTTTTCAATTTGACTCAGCATATCCGTTTCAATCATTTCGATTTGTATTCCAGTTTTTTTCGTGTATTTTGTGAATATTTCTTTTAATGCCGTTTTCTGATCTTCATTGTTGTTCACCCAAACGACAAGCTTTTCCGGTTTTTCAATCCCTTCCGATGAAGATCTCTCTTTTTGTGCGTTATTCACTTCCTCTGCGCTACGTTGCGGTCCGCAGGCGGCAAGTAATCCGAAGACTAGAAAAACGGCGAAAAGCGTTAAAAGCAATTTCTTCATTTCTTCCCCCTCCATTATCGAAAAAATTAAGACAAACGCCTTATAATTGAAAACGTTTACATTAATATTATAACTTTCCCTCCAACATTATCCATCTATTTTTTAACCCATCCATGAATTGACATGGTTTATCGAAACACTTATTCTAATCATAAACGAAATGCGAGGTGGTCTTTGTAATGTTTAAAGAAGCCGTGTATCACCGTCCACGAGGCAGTTATGCATATGCATACGATGAGAAAACCATTCATATTCGGCTGCGTACGAAGAAAGCGGATGCAAAGAGAGTTCAGTTGATTTTTGGCGATCCGTATGATTTTGACAGCGACCGTAACTGGATGGCAGAAAAGCAGGATATGGAGAAAATCGGAAACGATGAACTGTTTGATTATTGGCTCATTGCCGTGCAGCCTCATCACCGCAGGCTCCGTTACGGATTCGAACTTTTTGGAGAAAGCGACAGCATTGTTTTAACTGAAAAAGGCTTCTATGACTCCGCACCTCTTGACGATGTCGCCTACTATTTTTGTTTTCCCTTTATTCATAAAAATGACCTTTTAAAAGCACCAGATTGGGTAAAAGACACGATTTGGTATCAAATTTTTCCTGAGAGATTCGCCAATGGTGATCCTTCAAATGATCCCGAAGGAACTGTGCCTTGGAATAGCGAAGAGCCAAAGGTTGATAACTTTTTCGGAGGCGATTTCCAAGGAATTATTCATCACCTTGACTATTTACAACAACTTGGAATTAACGGAATTTATTTCAATCCATTTTTTATCGCACCTACAAACCATAAATACGACACGAAAGACTACAAAGAAATCGACCCTCAATTCGGCGACAAAGAAACATTGAAAAAACTCGTCAACGAATGCCATAATCGCGGAATCAAAGTTATGCTAGACGCCGTTTTTAATCATAGCGGCTATGAGTTCCCTCCATTTCAGGATGTGCTTAAACATGGTGAACAGTCAAAATATAAGGACTGGTTCCACCTTCACGAGTTTCCTTTGCAAACAGAGCCTATCCCTAATTACGATACATTTGCCTACGAGCACACGATGCCAAAACTCAATACGTCTCATCCTGAGGTGAAAAAGTATTTTCTGGAGGTCGGTACATACTGGGTGAAAGAGTTTGATATTGACGGCTGGAGACTTGATGTCGCTAATGAAGTCGATCATCATTTTTGGAAGGAATTCCGCCACGCTGTAAAAAGCATCAAAGACGATGTATATATCCTCGGTGAAATTTGGCATGATTCTTTGCCATGGCTGGAAGGCGACCAATTTGATGCCGTGATGAATTATCCTTTTACAATCGGTGCTAATGATTTCTTTTTAAAGGATAAAACCAGTGCCAGCCAATTTAAAAATACGATGCAAACAGTGCTGAATATGTATCCCCAGCAAGTAAATGAAGTCTCCTTCAATTTACTGGGCAGCCATGACACGCCTAGAATATTAACGATTGCCGGCGGGAACAAGGAAAAAGTAAAACAGGTTTTGGCCTTTCAGCTCAGCTTTCCTGGCTCGCCATGCATCTATTATGGTGATGAAATCGGGATGGCAGGAGAAAATGACCCTGGCTGCAGAGCATGTATGATTTGGGACGAGAACCAGCAAGACCAAGATATGCTGAATCACGTAAAAAAGCTGATATCCCTTCGCCGCTCCTTGCCGCTTATGCGAAATGAGGGAAGCTTCCGGATTTTAAACACGAATCCAGATGACCAATCACTTATATATACGAGGGAAGACGATGATCAAAAGCTCATTTGCATGATGTCTAACAAGGACAGTGAAAGTAAAGTAAATCTCCCGGCTGAACTAGGACTTGCCGGAAAAAAGGTAGCGGACATCTGGACAAACGAAGAAATCAGTTTTGAAGATGACGAGACGGAGATTACCCTCCCCGCTTATGGATTTAAGTTTTTGCTCCTTACAAAATAGCTGCCAGCCTGGCAGCTGTTTTGTTTTATAAGGGTTCTCTTAAGATGTGATTTGATTATTTCTTTGATATATAATGCCCTGTTCGTCACATTTTCCGGCGATCTTTCCTTCATTTGGGCGGTCATCACAATTGAACCATAAAACATCCCATTCATCTGCTGCCTCCCAGTTCCTCCATGATCTCTGCTAAAACCTTAATTCCTTTTTCTAAATCCTGCATTGAAGAGTATGCATAGGAAAATCTGATGCAGCTGGATGCTGCCGGATCGTAAATATTTCCTGGATTAATAAGAACATTTCGTTTCAATGCTTTTTCGAATAATTCATGTACTCGTATTTCCTTCGGGAAGGTGATCCATATGTAAAATCCTCCAGCTGGAATCGTCCAATGGGCGCTCCCGCCAAAATAAGTTTGTAACAGTTGCAGCGCCTTTTCTCTTCGTCGTTTCAGAGCGCTTCGTATCACCTTTAAATGTTCGTCATAGTAGCCTTCGGACAGCCATTCGGCGGCAATCGATTGCGATAAAGCGCTCGTTCCATAATCCGTCTGCATTTTTATGTCTGCCAGCCTTTCTATGACAGGCTCAGGACCAATAATCCATCCGACACGAAGGCCGGGACTGGCTGTTTTCGATAAGCTGCCGACGTACAAAATATTTCCTTCCTTGTCCTTTGATTTCAGCGGAGGCGGAGGAGGATCGTCGAGCCAAAGATCCCTGTACACGTCGTCTTCAATCATAGGAAGCTGTTCCTCCCGGCAAAGCTTCTGGAGCTCCTTTCTTCTGGCTTCTGACATGGTAATCCCGGTTGGATTGTGAAAAGAAGGAATCGTATACAAAAGATCTGTAGAGAGCTGCTGCTTGTATTGGCGCAAGAGACTTGTTTTTACCCCATCCTTATCCATCGGAACCCCAATTACTTGTGTGCCTCCAGACTGGAAAAACTTGATTGAATGAAGATAGCTCGGGCTTTCCGCTAATACGATCGAACCTTTTTTTAGCAGGCCAAAGGAAACGAGCTGCAACGCTTGTAACGCTCCTGACACAATGAGTATGTTGGACGGTGAAGCCTGAATGTCATATCTTTCAAGGTGCTTGCTGACAGTCTGCCTTAGAATGATGTTGCCTTTTGGTTCTTCATAGCCAAGTGCTACTTTAGAAAAGGACATTTTCTTTATTACACTTTCCATTTTGCTTACTGGCAGCAGGTCTTTAGAAAGCTCACCTGTTCCAAGCCGGATGATTTCTTCGTTGAATTCCTCTCTGTTTATTTTTTGAATGATAGAAAAATTGGGGTGGTAGCTTCCTTTTTTGACGTAAGAATTCCAATCCAAAGATGCATACGCTGACAGCAGGCTCCACGTATTGTTGCATACCTTCGTACCGCCTCCAGTTTTCCCTTCCACCAAACCTTGGGCGTAAAGTTCACCCATTGCTTCCACCACTGTACTTCGATTGACTTGGAACCGTGCGGCTAGAGCTCTCTGGGAAGGGAGCTTTGTTCCAACAGTCCATTCCCCATGAATGATTTTGCGCTTTATAAAATCTTCTATTTGTTTATGAAGCGGGATGCCAGAATACCTATCTATTTTCCATTCCTGATCCGTCATATGTGCCCCTCTTAGCTTTTTTCTTTAGCTTATCATTTGGTTGGGTTAAAAACCATCCAAATGGTTGGAGACTTCGGGTAGTCTCTGCACTTATACTGGTGGAGAAAGAGGTGTATTACATTGAATGGAATGCTTCATGGATTTATTTTAGCTTTTGGCTTGATTCTGCCATTAGGAGCTCAAAACGTTTTTATTTTTCAGCAGGGGGCTTACCATAAAAGCTTGGCAAGAGCATTTCCTGCAATTCTCACGGCTTCGATTTGTGATACCGTTTTAATCGTATTAGCTATAATGGGCATTTCTGTTCTGGTTTTTGGAAATCCCGTCGTTGAAAACATTTTAATCGGCGCAGGCGTTCTATTCTTGTTTTATATGGGATGGACGACTTGGAACAGTGAGATTACTCAAGCAGATGACGGTTCCGAAAGCTTCTCTTTGAAAAAACAAGTGAGTTTTGCTGCGTCCGTATCTCTTCTTAACCCGCATGCCATTTTGGATACGATCGGTGTGATCGGCACAAGCTCTCTTCAATATTCAGGAATGGAAAAGCTGCTTTTTGCCTTCACGTGTATTCTCGTATCCTGGATATGGTTTTTCTCACTGGCTTTCTGCGGCTTTGTATTGCAAAAAAAGAATCCGTCCGGGAGATGGATGCTCATTTTAAATAAAGGATCGGCGTGTCTTATCTGGGGAATCGCTGCGTACATGGCCGTAAGCCTTTTTACATAAGAAACAGCTGCTGATCTGCAGCCTAGACAATTCGCTTTGCATACTGGTAGAATGATGAAAAATAGATAGAGGTAGACGGTATTGAAAAAAAGATTAGGCTGCCTTCACGCCCATTATTCCAATATTGAATATATAGAAAATGCACTTTCTTCATTTGACATCGAAATCTTGCATTTTGTAGACCCGGCATTAATCTATCGTGTGACATCAGATCATAACTTCCTGGCATCAGATGCTCAAAATAAGGTAATTGAACAAATTGAATGGATTGCGCAATCCAAAGTCGATGCAATACTTATTACTTGCACAAATTATATTGCTTTTTTGGAAGAATGCCGGCTCTCACTTTCCATTCCAATTATTAAGATTGATGAACCTTTCTTTCATGACATTTGCAATATACAACAGCCACAAACTATCCTTTTTACAAATCCTGCAACTGTTGAGGGTACTTTAAATCGTCTTCATCTTTTTGCTGATACATTCAAAAAATCATTAGATTTAGAAGTTATTGTTATTGAAAATACCTTTGATTTGATTATGAATGGTCAAAGAGAAACGTACAATCAAGAAGTAACTAATTTTTTAAAACAAATGTTAAAAGATGAAAAGAAGGTTATTTCCGTTGCACAGCTATCTATGGTTAATGCTGCTGGGAAAGTAGAGGACGAAACATCTAGGACAATTATTAATCCCTTAAACTCACTCGTATTATCCATTGTTAATCAATTAGAATTAAAGATGAATGTTCAGTCGTAAAGCTTGGATTTAATATGGTCCCCTTCAGGAAGAAGGGGATTTTTACTTTATCATATTTCCGCTAGAATCGATTGTTTCTCTTCTGAGGTAATCGAATGACGATCATTAAAAACCTGATAATTGTTCATTCTTATTTTATTTAATATCGCTTTATAAAAGTACGCTGCCGCTTTCACCGAATTCCTCGAATACAAGGGGTATTCATTGATTGAATCAAAAGCTTCTTCGTAATACGCTTCCGCTTCAAATGCGAGATATTCCCACACCGAAATAAACTCCTGATTCACATCTCTTTTTCCGATAAGCTCGTCTGAATAACCAAACTGAGCCATCGCTTCCTGTGGCAAATAAACCCGGTTTCGCACTTCGTAATCCTCGCCGATGTCCCGTAATATATTGGTCAGCTGCATCGCAAGCCCTAATGAAACAGCACTATTGTGCAGACTCTTTTTCTTTCGGGGGGCAAGAATCGGCAAAAGCATGACGCCAACGGTACCAGCTACGAGGTAAGAATAATAAAGAACTTCTTCTAACGATTCATACCTGCTTTTTTCTAAATCCATTTTTTGGCCTTGAAGCAACTCATTTATCGGTTCTCCATCCAGTTGAAACTGTTGAAACGATTCATGAAGGGCAACCCACATGTAGTGATTTGAATCAAATTCCCCTTTCAAAAATAAGCTCCATTCTCTTTCAAATTCAATTAGCTCCTCTTTCGGAGACTTTCCTTCATCCACAATATTGTCAATGGTGCGGCAAAGCGTATAAATTGCCCATACTGCGTTTCTTTTTTGTTTAGGCAGCTTACGGAACGCAGTATAAAAACTATTTGAATGTTGTTTGATCACATTTTCGCATTTTTTGTAGGCATCTTCTGCAGTCATCACTATTATCACTTCCTCCAAGATTTTTTTCAGTCTAACACGTATGGAAAGTCCGGGAAACAATAAAAATGTCTAATGTTTCTCTTTCTTCACAATAGCTTTCGCAGTGATTTTGGCCGACTCCAGAATTGTCGGCAATCCGCTTCCCGGGTGTGTTGCTCCTCCGACAAGCCAGCAGTTTTCCAGCTCTTCAAATTGATTGTGAGGCCTCATCACCATCAACTGAGAAAGCATATGGCTAAGAGAGTATATCGCCCCTTTATATATGGACATGTCTTCTTCCCACTGTTTCGGCGTTATCGTCTTTTCAATGACCACATGCTTACGAAGATCATTAAAGCTTGTCCGTTTTTCAATCGTATCGAACACGAGCTCACGGAACCGCTCCTCGTGTTTATCCCAATCGATTCCGCTCTTGCTGTTCGGAACGGGTACGTGAATGTAAAGCGCAGAACCCCCTTTTGGAGCGAGTGTAGAATCCGTGACACTGGCGTTTTGAATATAGATAGAAGGATCATCAGGAAGCTCAAACGATTTCGTCAATTGCTCCGAATTCCGCTTATAATCATTGGCAAAAACAATTGTGTGGTGAGACAGGGGATAGCATTTATCCAATCCTAAGTACATCGTATACGCCGAACACGAATACGATTTGTTTTCAAGCCTTCTCTTTGAATATTTTTTTAAGACGCCTTCATCCACCATCGTTGTCATCGTATGGGCAAAATCACTATTTACTATTACCTCATCCGCTTCAATCCTTTCTCCGGAAAAAAGCTCTACTCCTTTTACTATTTTGCCATCGAGCACTAGCTTTCGTACTCCTTTTTCCAAATAAATGATCGCACCGAGCTCAGCAGCTGCTTTTGCCATAGCTTTGCTTAGTTGGTTAATCCCACCTTCCGGATGAAAAACACCGTATTCATGTTCTATGTATGGAAGGATTGAAAATAAGCCCGGTGATTCCCATGATGACATTCCAAGGTAGTTTGATTGAAAGGTAAATGCCTGCTTGATACGTTCATCCTTAAAATAAGAGGAGACATCGTTGTACAAGCTTTTCGTAAGAGACAGCCAAGGCAGAGCACGCACGACCCTCCAGCTTGCATAATGATAAAACTTGTCCATTTTGCTCTGCAAAATCGGAACAAGTACATTCATTTTTCTTTTCGTTTTTTTCATAAAACGAAGGTACCCATCCCCGTCTCCAGGTGCTATTTGATCAATCCGTCTTTTCATTTCTTCTATATCTTGTGTCACCTTTAAGCTTGTCTCATCAAAAATAAGCTCGTAAAGCTCTGTCAGCTCGATCATCCTTATATAGTCATGAAGATTTTTCCCCGCGTAGGCAAACACGTCTTCGGCAATATAAGCCATATTGAGAAAGGTCGGTCCTTTGTCAAACATAAAATCGCCGAGTTTCAGACGTGAATTGCTGCCGCCAATCGTCTTTTTCTTTTCAAATACTTCGACATGAAATCCTCTACTCGCGAGCATCATAGCTGCGGCGAGTCCGCCTGGGCCAGCTCCGATAATCAGTATTTTTTTCGCCATATTGTCCTCCTTTCACTTTAAGGGAATAGCCAGGCTGCAAAAAACCTGGCTCATTGCCCCTACTCTTCGATATCAATTCTGTACTCTTCAAACCACGTGTGAATTTGAGCAAGGTGAGCCAAAAGCTGAGGTCCCATCATTAACTGGCCGAACCAAGGGACTTTAAAAGAAGAGCCTTTTGTATCCAGCAATTCATTCACCTTTTTTATATCCAATAAACTGTGGAGGACGGAGTCTTTATTTTTCAGTAAAGAAGAAAGCCACTTCGAAACAGCTTCTGTATAATATGGATGGTGCGTTTTCGGATATGGGCTTTTTTTCCGATACAAGACTTCTTCCGGCAAGATACCTTCCAGTGCTTTTCGCAAAATCCCTTTTTCTCTGTTTCCATGCATTTTTATTTCCCATGGAATATTCCAGACATACTCTACAAGGCGATGATCTGCAAACGGCACTCGCACTTCAAGGCTTGCTCCCATGCTCATTCTGTCTTTTCTTTCCAAAAGAGTATTCATAAACCAAAGCATGTTTAAGTAAAATAACTGCCTTCTGCTTTTCTCGATTTCCGTCTCGCCTTCAAGAAGCGGCGTTTCATTCAATGTATCTTCGTATCTTCTTCTCACGTACTCCGGCAGATTTAACTTGCTTTGCCATTTGTCCTGGAGAAGTCCTACACGTTCACTTGTCGATCGCATCCATGGAAACCCTTCCTCTTCTCCAGGCTTATGAAACCAAGGATACCCGCCGAAAATTTCATCAGCACATTCTCCAGATAAACTAACGACAAAGTCTTTTTTTATTTCACGGCAAAACCAAAGCAAGGATGAATCAACATCCGCCATACCCGGCAAGTCCCTTACAATGACCGATTCTTTCAAATGATGAACGAGCTCATCCTGAGAAATGATACAGCTGTGGTGCTGAGTCCCAAACGTACTCGTCATTTTCTCAATCCAATAGCCATCCGCATTCGGCTGAAAAGCGGAGGCTTTAAAGTATTGATCATTGCCTTCATAATCGATGGAGAAGGTATGCAGCGGCCCTTTTCCTTCCTTCTCAAATTCCGTTGCAGCAATCGCTGAAATCGCGCTTGAATCAAGTCCTCCGGATAGGAACGTACAAACAGGCACATCTGAAACAAGCTGTCTCTTCACCGCATCTTTAAACAGATCTCTAACGGTTGAAACAGTTTCTTCAAGAGTGTCCTGATGCTTTTCGCTTTTGACATTCCAGTATCTCCAAACCTTCAATCCATTTCGGGAAAACGTCATTGCATGGGCGGATCTTAGCTCTTTTAAGCCTTTAAATACGGCCGATCCCGGCGTTCTGGACGGTCCAAGGGCAAAGATTTCAGAAAGCCCTTCCCGATCTACCTTAGCTTTTACATCCGGATGCGCCAATATAGCTTTTATTTCTGATCCAAATAAAAAAGACGATCCTGACTCTGTATAAAAAAACGGTTTGACTCCGAGACGGTCTCTTGCAGCAAATAAACTTTCCCTGCTCTCATCCCATATCGCAAATGAAAAAATTCCGTTCAAGTGCTGCAAGCATTCTTCCTTCCATTCAATATACGCATGGAGCAGAACCTCTGTATCCGATGTTCTTTTAAACTCATGGCCCCGCTGAATCAATTCCTTGCGTAGATCTTCGGTGTTGTATAGTTCTCCGTTGTAAATAATTGTATACTCCTCTTGTTTATGGACGCTTCTCATCGGCTGCCGTCCGCCGATTAAATCGACTACGGCCAACCGTTTATGGCCAAATAGAACATGGGGTCTTCCCCATACATTTGATTCATCCGGTCCTCGTAACAACAACGTGTCTGCCATATCCTCAATAATCGAGGTTTCATGGGAAATTTCTTTTTTGAAATCAACCCATCCAGTGATTCCACACATCAGCTTCAGCTCCAATCTTAGGTTGTATCCTTTAATACCGTATGATCCTTGCACTTTCAATAGTTTATGCTACCGCAAAGAATAGTTGAATTGTCCAAATGGAGTTGTATGGGACGAGCTTGTTTTGGAAACACAATAAAATAGAAGAAGATGTAAGGAGAAAAAACATGTTGACAGAAGAGCGAAAAAAAAGAATATCTCTTGAAGCGGGAAGCTGTGCAATCGGCTATATTATGATTGAAGACGGCCATTGTCTCATTGAAGACGAAACCGGAGATCTTTTCTTGCCTGAAAGTATAAATGGCCTTATTTGGATGAATACCGGAGCAGCATGGGCGGAGGGCACACTTTGTGGAAGTAAGCATGAATTTCAAATGAAGGATAAAATCATTAAGCTTAAAGGCGGAGAAGAAATAAGCTACCCTTTGAACCTTTTTAAGCCGCTGGAGGAACTGTTGGAGCAGCTGAATGACCGGCAATTTGAATTGCTGTTACGGGAGCTAAACCGGCTCGGCTTTTCACTCTTTGATTGCGTGTACAGTTTTCACCCTCTTTCTTATTCATCTTTAAAGAAGGAATCAGACTTTTCCGGGGCTGGTTTTTTTCAATTTGCAAATGACATCAGCCACTGTTCCTTACAGCATCATTTTAAAAGAGGCGAATTCACAAGTGACCGATTTGAATTTACCCTTTCATCAGGAGAACGCAGCCTGCTCATGGAAGCAGAGCAAAAATGAAAGCTGCCAGTACAGACAGCTTTCATTACAGATTAAAACAATTTGAACCCAAGCTGAAGGCGCAGGCCGAGAGCAATCGTGACTACAATCGCGATAATAAAAGCAATCCACATCCCAGTTGTTGATTTTTGTTTCTTACGGCGAATCAACAGCATTTCCATGAACCCAATTGAGATAATACCAAGAATCGCTTTTGAGATGTATTCGCCATTCCAAAGCTGTAAGCGAAACAGCAAGTCTGCACCAGTGGCAATAATTAATAGATAAATAAGCCTTAAAATCATATGGACAATTTTCGCTCCGCTTTTGCTGCCAGATGAATACATGGCATAGGTGACGAACACGAAAATCAAGCCGATGACCCATGTCGTAATATGTAAGTGTGTGCTCAAGTTCATTTAGCCCCTTTCATCAAATCACAATCAATTCAATCGTACCATGAAAGCGCTCAGATATAAATTTAAAAATATGAATATATAATCGGGATTCCACCCGTCAAAGAGGTATTTAATAGAATATTGCTCCGGTATTTTCTAAGGTCGTCCCTTTCTTTTAATCAATTCAAATTTTTTTTGGTTCAATTTTGCTTCCACCTGTTGTTCCTGAGTTTTTCGCATAAAAAATTCCATAAGCTTAATTGCGACAAGCCCATGGAACATACAAGAACGTGGTCATTTACAATGTATTTATGGGCTGCGCTATTTTATCATTACAATTCATAGCGCAGCCCTTATTTTTATGTTTTATTTGTAATAGCAACTATTTTTCCGTTATTTTACTTGATTAGAAAGCGTTCCAATTCCTTCGATTGTAATTTCTACTTGATCTCCAGACTTTAAATATTTTGGCGGATTAAATCCTTTTCCGACGCCTGCCGGAGTACCGGTTGCAATAATATCACCCGGTTCTAGTGTCATCCCCCGTGATAGCGTTTCTATTAATTCAGGGATTGAAAAAATTAAATCTTTCGTATTTCCCGACTGTCTTAATTCTCCATTCACTTTCGTTTCAATATGTAAATGTTCCGGATCTGCAATTTGAGATTTATGAACGATATAAGGCCCGATCGGACAAGAAGCATCCAAGCTTTTTCCAAGAAAAAACTGCTTATGCCGGCTTTGAAGATCCCTGGCAGTCACATCATTTATAATTGTGTAACCAAATACATGATCCATCGCGTCTGCTTTTGAAATACTCCGGCCTTGTTTGCCAATCACGACAGCAAGCTCGCCCTCATAGTCAAGCTCCGATGTTACGTCTTGATGGGCAAGTATGTTATCTCCATCGCCTATTACTGTTGTAGGTGCTTTCGTAAATACCATTACATGTTCCGGGATGTCTGCTTCGCTGCCCAATTCTAATGCGTGGTCTCGATAGTTCTTGCCAATACAAAAAATATTTTTCAGAGGCCTTTGAATCGGAGCAAGCAGTCTTACCTCGGAAAGGCTGTAAATAAACGAACCAGATTCATCGTTTGGTTTCTTTGCCCACTCTGTAAGCTGCTGAACGTGGTTTACAAATCTTTGGCCCTCTTTCATGCAATCAATTAAACTCGAAGGAATAGTTTCCAGCTCAAACAGTTTCCTTTCCGCTTTTTTCAGATCCATTACTAGATTCTCTTCCACTACTAGACCAATAAATATTTTTCCGTGTAGTTCTCCTGTTAGAAATTTCATTACTTCTCCCTCTCAATCGTTAAGAATCCCTAAGCTGCAATGCCCTTACCTGTTATTATTCTCTATGGATAAGCAAAAACCTTTTTTTCGTTAAACAAAATCACAAAACAGAGCAAACAACTATACCAAGAAAACATTTTCAACAGTATTCTCTGAGTGAATTAGATCAAAATTTCAAAATTATTGGTGAAAACAAAAGGGAATTCTTTAAAAATATTGTCGTGTTTTATGTATTTTTGACGAAACTAATGCTTTAGTAATAAAATGCGCTATACTATCTATATATTTAATTTAAAATTGAAAGTTGGCGTCTTAATGAAAATAAATACAATTGAAGAAAAAAGGCTGGATCTTATTCAAACTGCCCGAAAATTTGGTTTAAATTCGAAAGAAACCATTCAGTGTAGTCAAGAGCTGGACAACCTGTTAAGCAAATACCTGCATGAACATCCGGAACATTTCCAAGAAGTATTAAACCGTCCAATACGTTAATTTTCTCCATATCCATTCAATTGGCCCATAACGGAATTTTCTCAGCCAAATATGGCACCCCAACATTTGAAGTATATAAAAGAAAACAACAATAAGGACGAGCTGCACCGATGAAAGCGAGCCGTATAAACCATATCCGTACCCGTAAAAAAGGATGGAGCAAAATACTGTCTGCGACAAATAGCATGTGATGGACATTTTCCCTACAGGTATAAATAGCTTCCATCCTTTTGCAGGTGCTTCTTTTCCGTGAAGTAATAGCAATGCAGCACTTATATAGAAAAGCGTAAAAATTGGCGCACCAATAAAGTTTTGAAGCATTACCCATGATATATGCGTTCCTGCTGCCACGGGAAGCAGTTTAATCGGCAAGCCGATGACGAAGGCACAAATCATGACCACTTTTATCTCCTTTTTTATACCTGCGCTCCAATTCTTTTTGAACCATCCTCTTTTATATGCATATATCCCCAACAGCATAAAAGGCAGAATAAGAAATAAAAAGAAGAATATCCCCAAAGCGTTTGCAGTAAACCATTCGGAAATTCGCAAAGCCATTACTTCCCAAAAGCTACCGTCTTGATAGATTCTTATAGTATCTTGAATGCTGGTTGGATCTGCATACTGCAGCTCTTCAGCTGGGACAAGAAGCGCCAACAGCCCGAGTAGAGCGGTAAAGCATACAGGCACATAAAGAGCCGCTCCCCAGATGAGCAATGTCAATGGCTTTTTGTTGATAAACAAAAGCAAAAGAAATCCTATTACTGAATAGGTAAGTAAAATATCGCCATGCCAAACAAAAAGAATATGTATGATTCCGAAGAACAGCAAAGCGAAAAGCCTTCTAGTAAAATATGCGTGAAAAGAAAATCCTTTTTGGACAGATCTCTCATAAATTATGTATGCACCCGCTCCGAACAAAAAAGAAAATAACGGATAAAAACTGCCCTGGGCAAAGACAGTAACGAACGCTTCCAGCCAATAATTCAGTGTATCAGTACTTGAAATAATTGTTCCTGTGGAACTGATCGGTTCTTTGAAATCAAAAATATTTACCAAAAATATCCCTAATATGCTGATTCCTCTCAAAATATCAAGAGAAACAATCCTCTCTCCTGCATGCACAGGCTGAATCTCATTATTCATTCATCATCCTCCATAATTCATAATCACAATTGATCAACCACCACATACCTTATCTTATATAGCCCAAATTGTATAATCAAGTACGCAATTAAGATTTTTCGCAAAAAGGATGTTGCCTTATGCCTGCGATCGTGGGTGCTTTTAAAGTCAATGTTGTTGGTACGAGCAGCGTCGTGCATGTTGGTGATTGCATAACGATTTCGCCCTACAGTGAAGTAAAGACCTTTTCCGGTGCGGGGAGCTTTAATACGGGAGATGGATTAAATATTTACAATCAAAATAACGTGACAAATTCATATGATAATGACTTTATTGATCAACCAACTGTAGGAAATTTTTAAGAGGTGACTCAAAATGAATTTTTATATTAATCAGTCGATCCACATCAATTATTTAAGGGTTGAATCGGTGAGCAATTCTTCGGTATTGCAAATTGGCAGTGCAGGTTCCATTAAATCTTTATCCAATTTGTACAATACAGGCAGCTATACAGAGCCTGCACCAGAGGTACCGTCACCAGGAACCGGACCTACATCAGAAGGCCCGTCACCGGGAGCCGGTCCTGAATCCTTCGTCCCTTTACAGTCACCTGTTTTCTAATTGTTTTATTCAAAGTAACCATGTAAGGGGTGCAAAGACTGATGCAACAATATCCTCCAAATGTAAATACACCGCATCAACAAAATATGCAATCCTACTATCAACATCAAGCATCAAAAATAGAAGAGCTTGAAAAAAAACTTGCTGATCTGCAGAAGCAAATTGATGCCTTGCAAGATCGTCCAAACACAAAGATTGATAAAATTGAATATAAATTTGACCAATTAAAAATCGAAAAGCTTGAAGGCACGCTAAATATCGGTTTAAACCCGCTTGATCCGAATCAAGTTGACAATTTTGAGGTGAGCCAGAATCAACCTGGTTCTCCTCAGGGGCCGCTTTATCAGCAAGGAATGCCGCCGCAGCAAGACATGCAATTGCCTGTTTTTCAAAGATCGAGACAGCTGGTGGAAATGTTTTTGATCGAGGAGGCACCTTTACTAATCGAACAGCTGGAACAACGATTTAATCAGCGGCTTGATGACGCAAACCGCCTTCACATAGTTAATGACATCAGAAAACAAATGGACAGCAGAATCCGTTACTATTTAGCCCATTTAAAGCCTTCTGACAATGCTTCTCCTGAGCAGCATGCCGATCAGATTGCATCACATGTGAAGCGGGATGTCTCCAATGCCATTGAACATTTTCTAAGGCACATACCAGACGAAATGAAAGGAGCTGATCACGAATGATTTTTACCGTTGTCAATCGTGAGCTGTGTGTTGGTGACATTACTGTGAGAGGGGTAGCTTCTTCTTCCGTTTTTTTAATCGGAGATACAGAGCAGATTTATTTATCCTCCATCTTTGATACACCGCCGGAATCTCTAATTATTGGGCCTCTTGTCCCGCTGGCACCGGAATAATGATTAATCGAACATCTAAGATCGATCTATTCAAAATCAATTCGGTTGGACTCTGCAGCCTTGTTCAAATCGGCGATTCCAATGAAATTCTGCCAAAAATAAAAGTATTAGCAGTTCAGAGGCAAATCTCTACTTTCTTTGGTAACGAAGGTTCACTTAAACGGGAGGACTTTCAAACGTTTCATCAGCCATTCCCTTATCTGCTACCTGAAACGTCTGTCCACACGGCTTTTTTTCACGAGAAACCGCTGATTCATGTTCATTCGATCAAGATTCAAGCAGTTTCTTCTTCTTCAATTTTTCAAATTGGTTCTACTCCTTTAATTGACGCAAAATCACGAACGAAGCATATTCGGAAATTACTTTCTAACGAATCACGTGGGTCCACTTAAACGCATATAGTATCTCGAGACTTTCTAAAAGGGTGTCGGATATGCCAGCGATTGTCGGACCAATTAGCATCAATTCAATTTCAGGCGGTGTCGTAAACTTTGGAGACTCCTTTTATCTCTCACCAAAAAGCTCTTCTAAAACCGCGAGTGGTGCCGGAGCAGGAAATACAGGAGATTTCCTGATTGTTAATAATGGCATTAATGCAACAAACTATATTGATCCGGATGTCAACGACCAAAACATGGTAGGAAATGGGTAAAGCAGCTTCTCGTAAAAATGAGAAACTGCTTTTTTCTTTTGATTAATTTATTATGATATTTCTATTACAACCGCAGTTCCTTTGCCGCCAGGTTCGGATGGGTGAACGACAAGCTTTCGATGAAGCCTTTCCCTGAGCTCCTGCACGTGACTGATCACTCCGACAGAGAGATTATCCGATTGAAGTTTTTCCAGGGCGGAGATTACTGTATCCAACAGCTCCTGATCTAACGTTCCAAATCCCTCATCCAAGAAGAAGAATTGTAACGGATACTCTCCTCTCAGCTGAATTTGGGCAGACAATGACAAGGCCAATGCCAGTGAAGTTAAAAATGTTTCACCGCCTGACAAACTCGATACTGGCCGCTTAAAGCCTCCGTTCGCATCATCTCTCATGACAAAGCCGCCTTCTGAATCGACTTCTATCGCATACCTTTGCCTTGTCAGATTGCTAAGACGCGCGGATGCATCCCGGCTGACGCTTTCCAGCTGTTTCTCCGCCAAAAATTCGACAAAGCTGTTGCCTTTAAAGACTGTCTGCAATTTACTGAGTCTGTCAATGTCCACTTGAAGTTTGTTCAGTTGGTTTTCCAAGGTTGAATATCGCTCATGGCGGACCTTCAGCTCGATCAAAATTTTGTGGAAAGCACCACGCTCTTCCATTGCCGAATCATAGGCATCGTCTGCTTCCTTTTTCGCATCCACCGTTTTTTTCCATTCATCTTCAGTTAGGCATCGTCCTTGAAGCAGCCCTTCCACTCTTTTCAGATTTGCATTACATTGCTTTACTTGATCCTCAAAAGCTTCAACTTCTTTTTTCAAAATAGACATATCTTCATGAGAAAGTAAATGCTCATTGATTTCCTGCCAATCAGAAAACGGAGTTCCTGCTGTTTTCTCCTTCCATGCTTCTTCTGCTTTTAGCTTACCTTTCCTTGCGTCCTCAAGAAAGGACTGACTGCTTTTATAATCAGCTTCCGACTGAGTGAGACCGCCGAGAAGCGAGCTTTTTTGTTCAGTCAGTTTTCTTTCTTTTTCAGTGATATGATCCAGTTCCGCAGAGACATTGTCAAGCTGCTGTTGAAGTCCTGTCGCTTGGGAAAAAGCAGATAACTTCTGTTGTTTTTCTGCGATCGACTTTTGTAAATGCTCCAAGGAATAGTGAACATCCCATTTTTCTCGCTCCAGCAATTGAATTCGGTCGGAACGTTGTGTACGTGTCTCTTCCTTTTCCTGAAGAAACGTAACGCTCGTTTCAATCCGCTTGGAAAGCGCTTCAGATGCTTTATCCTTTTCGTCGATGGCCTTTTGCCATTCAGCAGCCTTAGAAACTTCGATTCCCTTAAAACGACCGGAAAACTCGCTGTGCGCTTGATCGATTGAAGCTTTTAGTTCAGATGCTTGATTGCCAATTCGCTCGCTTTCCTTTGCTTCAAATTCGAGTTTTTCTAGAAGCTGCTCCTCCTTTTTAGCCGTTTCTTTATATTTTTTCAGCAAACGAGCCGTTTTATCTTTCGATTCTTGAATATCCTGCTTCAGCTTTCTCCAATCCCACTCCATCTCCTCCAGCTGCTCGAGAGAAGGGGCTCTTTCCATTGCGGCGGCAGCTTCTTGCGCATTGCTTTCCGTGTTTTTTACGAAGGGCGCTTCACGCAGAAGATAGTCAGCTTGCTCCTCCAGCTTGATTTTTGTTGATAAAAATTCATCGGATAAAGGCTTTGCGCTTGAGATCACCTTCTCCAATCCCGCCATTTCTTCTTCAAAAGGATAGTCTGAGGAAGCCGCGTGGTGCTCCAGCCTTTGATCATGATGAATCGAGCCGCAAACGGGACAGGCTTCACCATCTTTCAGCTTTTTTCTCAGCTCATCAGCAAATGCTTCCATTTTGGCTTCCTCACGCCGTTCCGATAATTGACGGAGCTGATGCTGTGCTTCATGAACAGTATGGGTTAGTGTTCTTTCAGAATCACAAGTTATTTCATAAAGCTCAAGCAAGGTGCCAAACGCCTGTTGAATGTTTTCCTCAAGCGACTTCTTGTTTTTTGAAGCCTCATCAGCGAAGCGCTGTGTTTTCTTTATCGCTTCATCTGCTTCAAGTTTGCGTTTTAGCTCTTGGTCATACTGCTCAGTGATTCTGTCCATTTGATAGGCAAACTGACCGGCCTCCTGGCATTGTTTTCGTTCCTCACTTGATACAGCGTATGAAGTCAACTCGTTTTTTAAATCGTTTTGCTTTTTTTGTGCCCGATCGAAAAGTGAGGTTTCTTTTTCTAATTGAGCCTGCATTTCGCTAATCTCTTTATCCTTTTGCTGTCTTGCCGTTTCTAGCGTTTTTTCCTTTTGTTTTTCTTCTGAAAGTGCCTGTTCCACCTGTATGGCATGCACAAGCTTTTCTCTTTTTTGAAGAAGTTCTGGCTCTGTCTTTCGCTTATAGCTAAAAAAAGCCTCCTCTTCCTGCTGAGAACCTGTATATTCTTTTTTTCTTTTTTCATAGATACGTTCAGCTTCTTGCATGCGCTTGCTTGCTTCATCACATTTCTTTTGCGAATCAAGGCTGGCATCAGCGTATGGCTTTAAAGCTTCAGCGGTTTGTGAGAGAGCAAGCTTCTCTTTTTTGCTCTCGATGTTTTTTTGATTTTCATGTAATTTTTTTTGTTCTGCCAAGTAGCTGTCACGATCTTTTTGAAGCACCCAAAGTTCTTGAGTTTTGAGGTGGTGAGCTGCAGCTTCTTCTCGTTCAAGCTTACGTTTAAGAAGATTCTCTTCTGCCTGTGCTAAATTTGTTTCAGCCAGCTCGAGCTTCTCACTACTCGCATCGCCTAGTCCGGTCAGCTCCGCCATCATTTCGTTTTTTTTCGATTGGGCTTCGGCAGCCCTCGTACGTAAAGCTTGCATGAATCTGTCGCCGTATTGCTCCAGATTAAAAAGGCGCTGGAGCATTTGTCTTCTGTCCGCTCCTTTTAAAGAAAGAAATTCGGCAAACTTGCCTTGAGGAAGTACGACGGCTCTTGTGAAATCATCAATTGTTAATCCAAGGAGGCTTTCCACTTGGCGATTCACTTCACTGGCTTTATCAGCAATGACCGTTTGTTCTGAAGCAATTTCTATCAATCGGCAAAGAGACGTTTTCACTTTTGTATCATCGACCCTTTTAAATACACGTTCTACCTTATATGAAATCTCCGAGCTCGATTGGAGCGTAAATGTAAACGAGACGGACAGCTGGTCTTCCGCATGATTTAATATTCCGTGCGTATTGTTTGATGCGCGCTCGACCTTTCCGTATAAAGCCAGGGTCATTGCATCCAATATCGAGGACTTTCCGCTTCCGGTCGGGCCGAATATGCCAAACACCCCGCTTCCGCACAGCCTGTCAAAGTCTATCAATTGTTCTTCCCTGAAGCTGTGAAGACCTTTTATTGCGAGTTTAATAGGCTTCATTCCAGATTGCCCTCCTGTCCTGAAGATAGCTCCAAAAAGAGCTTGATCATTTCATCATCGGGAAGAGCTCCGCCTGTTTGCCGTTCATAAAATTTAACGAACATCTCATCAATCGGCAGCTGCTTCGTATGTATTGAATCACGAGAAGTTGCGCGTTCCTCATAAATCGGCCTAATATGAATAAAGCCGGGGTTCAGCTTTCTCAAGCGATGAATTTCTTCTATGGAGAGTTGATCTGAAGCATAAACTTCAAGGTCAATCCACGCGTTTTTGTCTTTCCCTTCCTCAATCCAGCTGTATACCTGGTTCAGCCCTTCCCGTGCCTGCCACTTCACAAGCGGTTTTCCGCTCGATAAGAAAATTTCCTTGAAAGCTGCTTTTTCACCAGCCTTTGCATCAATAATTGTCACCGATTTTGCGTAGCCCGCCTCTGAAAAGCTATACGCAAGGGGTGAGCCTGAATACCGCGCCAGTGTACTCGCCCGTTTAATCGTTTGCGGTCGATGCAGGTGTCCTAGTGCAACGTAGTCAGCGGCTGCTGGAAGGCTTTCTGCTGCGACAGTATAAGCACCTCCGACTTCTATCGGACGCTCGGAATCGGACTGGCTTCCTCCGGCTACATACAAGTGGCTGACGGCAATATTTACAGCTTCTTTCTTAAATGATTTGGAAATTTCGTGATAAGCCTGTTTGATTTTTTCATTGTAATGGTCCCGAAGCAAAGCTTCATCGAAATCGTCAGCCAGGACTTCATTCAGCCTGGCCTCTGATGGATAGGCAAGCGGCGAGACAGCAAGAACCTCTCCTGATTGCTTGATCGGAATATCTATCACGCCTGTTGTCGGGAAGCCCGCCAAATAAATAGGCTGCCCGTCGGTTAAAGGAGATGCAGCTTGAAGCCGGTCGGGATGATCATGATTTCCCGCGATGACGACAACAGGCCTCCTTCCTTTGTCAGCTAAAGATGACAAGCTCTCATAAAAAAGCTTTTCTGCTGAAGATGGAGGATTAACCGTATCAAACGCATCACCTGCCATGATCACTGCATCAATTTTTTCTTCATTTACAATTTGTTTCAGTTCATCTAAAAACGCTTCCTGTTCCGGCAGCCGGCTCCTGCCTTCAAGCGTTTTGCCAAGATGCCAATCAGCGGTGTGCAATATTCTCACGAAGCACTCTCCTTTCTCCTAGATTTTTTAGTACCAGATGACATGGCCGCCGTCAAAAAAGTACAAAGCTTGTCCAGAAAGCTTTCTCTTAGTAATTTGCTCGACCGCCTTTGAATAAAGCTCAATTTGCGTTTCGTATCGTTTGGTAAGAATCGGCTCTGCTGTTTTGAATCCTTCTTTATACTTGCCATATATCCGGTCTGTTTTATAATCGAGCAAAAACAGCCCTTCCTCTGTTTCAAATAGGCAGTCAATCACTCCTTGAACAAGGACGATTTCGTCACTGTGATCCGCAGCAGGCAATGACATACTGAAAGGCACCTCACGCTTGACCCAATTGGATCCCAGCAATCTCTTGGCAATTTCAGTAGAAAAAAAGCTCAGAATCTCTTCGAATTGGATAACGGAGCACTGTTCCTCTGTCAAATGCTCTTTTTCAACGAGCAAGCGAGTAAGTTCTTTCAATTGCTTTTCATCAGGTGCGGAATCGAGCGGAATATGCTGCATAACAGTGTGCATTGCTGTTCCTTTTTCCGCAGCATTCAAACCTTTTTTCATCATGAATGACGGTCGTTGAAACAGCATTTCTTTCGTCTGCGGAAATAGAATCCGTTCCCCATATTCATCCTCGAATTCTTTCTGTCTTTTAATCTCTGAAACAGTTTGTTTCGTACGGATCGTCGTGAATGCTTCTTGAGGATACGTCCACTGGAGCCTTTCTTTCGTTTCTTCTTTAAAGTCAAAACCGGCATCAACCGGCTGTCCCTCCTGAATGGAAGACAAAAACGTTATATTTGTTTCTTCATTAAGAGAAAATTCGGCGGCTTGGAGCTCCGAAGACGGTATGACGTTGATTGAAAAACGTGATGAGTGCCGATAGATCTCTTCGTTTGTAACATTCATTATATGATGAAAACATGCAGCGTCCCGATGGCGAATAAGCGCCGGACCGATAAAATCCAGATAGCTCTTGGCTTGGTAGCGCTCAAAATCGGGCAGCAGCCAATCCTTATGATTCGCAGATCGCATCCACATGCTTACAGATTTCTCTTGATCTTTACACGTACCAATCAAATATAATTTTTCCTTGGCCCGTGTCAGTGCTACGTATAAGACGCGTAATTCCTCAGAGAGCATTTCTCTGCGCATTTTTTTCTTCATTGCGGTTAACGCGAGAGTCGGGTAGCTGACACGATATTTTGGATGGATAAATTTCGAGCCGAATCCAAGCTCTTTATCCAGCAGGTATGGCTGATTTAAATCCATCATATTAAAGTTCCTGTTGATCCCTGCAACAAAAACGACAGGAAATTCTAAGCCTTTACTCGAATGAATCGTCATCAGCCTGACGACATCCTCCTGTTCACTAATGGCTCTCGCCGTTCCAAGATCATCTCCGCGATCCTGCATTCGTTCGATAAACCTCAAGAATCGAAACAAGCCGCGAAACGAAGTCGCTTCATATTGCTTTGCCCGCTCATATAAAGCTCTTAAGTTTGCCTGCCTTTGCTTGCCGCCCGGCATTCCTCCTACGTAGTCCAAGTAGTTCGTATCCCTGAA